>JAURMM010000203.1 GCA_030830685.1 Gammaproteobacteria bacterium
GCAGTCTGCGCAATTATTTCCGCTGGCAGATGCGGTCCGGGTGGACGCTTGTCCCAAGTGAGGGTCTCCAGGTAATCGCGCACGAATTGCTTGTCAAAGCTCGGTGGACTCATGCCGGGCTGATACTGATCTGCAGGCCAGAAGCGCGAGGAATCCGGTGTCAGCGCCTCATCGATCAGCACGACGCGACCAGCTTCATCGGTCCCGAATTCAAACTTGGTATCCGCGATGATGATCCCGCGAGTCCGCGCATATTCCGCAGCTTCCGTGTAGAGCTTGATGGCCAGACGTTTCACTTCGGCCGCATGCGCGGCGCCCAGAATGCGCTCGGCGCTCGCGTAGTCGATGTTCTCGTCGTGCTGGCCAGGTGCCGCTTTGGTGGACGGCGTGAACAAGGCTTCCGGCAGCTTGTCCGCCTGGCGCAGATTGGCGGGCAGGCGGATACCGCACACCGCGCCGGCCTGCATGTATTCCTTCCAGCCCGAACCGATTAGGTATCCGCGGACCACCGCTTCCACCATCAGCGGCTTGAGGCGGCGCACCACCACGGCGCGGCCGGCGACCTGGGCACGCTCGGCCGCGTCCGGCAGGACGTCTTCCAGAGAGAGTGCCGCGAGATGATTCGGCACCTGCCCACGGAAGTGTGCAAACCAGAAGTTTGAAAGCGCTGTAAGCACCGCACCCTTGCCAGGGATGGGGTCGGGCAGCACCACATCAAACGCCGAGAGGCGATCAGTCGCCACCAGCAGCAGGTGATCTTCGCCCACGGCGTAGATGTCGCGCACCTTGCCACGCGCGAGCAGCGGCAAGCTGCGGAGAGAGCTCTCGAAAAGGGCAGAGGAGAGCAAGGCGGGATCCAGCGTCTTCATCTTCAGTTCTTTCGGGTGAGAGGGCTGTTGGACGGGCCTGCACGTGCGATCAGGGGCAAGTCACCTCGCTGGCCCATGGCATTGGCGATGAGTCGCCGTTTGAGTGGCGCCCAGCGATCGACGCATGCGAGACCGAGTCGCCGTAGGCCGATGATGGGCGCCTCCCGGCGCGCGAACAGCCGGTTGAGCTGATCGGTCACGGTCAACATCGCGAGGTTACCGCCCCGGCGGGCCCGGGAATAGCGCGCCAGCAAGGATTGGGGAAATTGCAGGGCGGCGCTGGACGCGAGCCCGAGCTCCTCGGCAATCGCCGCCGCATCGAGCAACCCAAGGTTGAGACCCTGGCCGGCGAGAGGATGCACCACATGCGCAGAATCTCCCACCAGTGCGATACGGTCCCTGGCGTAGTGGCGCGCGTGCCTTCGTACAAGCGGAAAACCAAGCCGCCTGCTGGTCGTCAACACTTCACCCAGCCAGGCATCGGAGACCTGGGCCAAGGCATCGCGGAACGCTTCGTCCCGACACTCTTCTGCCCACACGGCCTGTTCAGCTGTGGTAGTCCAGACCACGGCAACTTCATCCGCAGTCGGGAGGGGTAAAAGCGCCAAGGGGCCCTCCGGCAGAAAGCGCTGGCGCGCAATCCCGCCATGGGGCAGCTGCATGCGGACATTGGCGACGACCGCACGCTGCTGGTAGTCGTGCTCCTCGCTGGCAATGCCCGCCATCGCCCTGAGCGGGGAATCCCGACCGTCGCAGCCCAGCACCACACGCGCGCGCAAGTCGGGACGATCACCAAGGTGAAGGCGGACGTCCTCGGTGCTGGTGGTGATGCCGAGCACCTGTGCCGCCAGATCGGAAACGCGCGCTTCTTGTGCCAGCCTGCGATGACAGGCGGTGATGAGGTTGGATTGCTCCACCAAGTAGGCGAGTGGCCGATCGCCGGCGCTGGCGCGATCGAAGCACAGTCTGGCCGGGCTCGCGGCGTCCCAGATCTCCATGCCCTCAAAAGTTGCAATGCGCGTCTGCTCAAGCGTATCCCAGAGCCCGCAGTGGGAGAGGATGCGCCGGCTACCCGGCGTCAGCGCGAAGCTACGCAGGTCCCAAGGATCATCACGCGCCGGAAGATGCGTGAGCGAATCGACCAGAGTCACCTCACGACCGGCAGTGGCAAGCAACAGCGCCGTCACCATACCGACGACACCGCCGCCGACCACCGCGATCTCCGTGGTGCTCACGCTCATGCCGGTGTCTCCACAACGGACAACGGTGAGGACTTGCCCCCCAGCACCAGTGTCTGCAGAGCCTGTCGCTTGAAGATCGGCAGTCTGTCAGCCACCAACAGACCAAGGCTGCGAAGCGCGGCTGCAGCCGGGAGTTCCAGCGAGAAGCCACGGGCCATGGCATCGGTGAGCCGGAAGATTCGGGCATGATCTCCGTCACGCGCCGCGGCGAAACGCGCGAGCAGACGTTCCTCGCCGGGATCCTCTCCGCAACTCACCGCATTCCCGAGCAAGGTGACTGCTTCAGCGACATCCCGGAGGCCGAGATTGAGCCCTTGTGCACCGTTGGGATGTACCGTGGTCGCTGCGTTTCCGAGCAGCAGGCACCTGCGCGCCACGCGACGTGCGGCGCGCAGCCCGAGCAACGGCCACGCGCGCCTCGCACCTGCGCGCGACAGGGCACCCAGGCGATAACCGAAGCGACGCTGTGCATCGGCTAGATAGTCTGCGTCGCTGAGCGCCATCAGTGCGGACACCTGTGCCGCGCGTGCTGCACGCACCATCACATAGCGACGGCCTCCGAGCGGTAACAACGCCATAGGCCCCTCGGTGGTGAAGCGTTCGAAGGCTGTCTCCGATGCTGGACGCGCCACGTCCACATTGCAGACGATGGCAGTCTGGTCGTAGTCATGGCGGGTTGCCGTGATTCCACACTGCGCACGAAGGGTGGACTCCGTGCCATCCGCAGCGACCAGCAATGCAGTCGTAAGCGAAAGCTCGCCAGCTTCGCCCGCAAGGTTCGCCGAGGCGTTGGCCGCACGCAATGTCACGTGCGCATAGTCATCGTAGGCGTGACTGGCACGAATTTCGGTGTTCCAGAAGAGCTGCACCCGGGGCGAGGCCATGAGGCGCTCGAGCATCACAGCCTGCAGACGATCCGCCGGACAGACATGCCCCAGCACAGGCAAGTGGAGATCTTCCTGGGAAAGACGCAGGGCGCCGAAGTGTCCTTGCTGGGTCACATGAATGTGGCGAACAGGGCAGACCTGTGGGGCAAGGCTCTCCCACACGCCGAGCGTGTCGAGGATTTCCGTGGAGCGCAGATTGAGCGCAAGTCCGCGGGGGTCCGACGCGAGCCCTGTGGGCGCCGCACCCCGTTCACACACCGCCACCCTCAGGCCCACCTGGGCCAGGCCTATCCCCAGTGCCGCTCCAACGAGGCCGGCACCGGCGATCACCACATCATGGTCACGCTGCACTGGCCTGCCGCATGGTCAGTTCGATTTCATCGATGGTCTTCGGCGCACCGGCGCTCAGCACCTCGTGTCCGTCGACCGTAACGAGCACGTCATCCTCGATGCGGATACCGATGTTCCACCAACGCTTGGCGAGACCCTTCAGGGCAGGAGAGAGATAAAGCCCCGGCTCTACCGTGGTGACCATCCCGGGCTCGAAGGTGCGCCATTCATCACCCACCTTGTAGTCGCCCACGTCGTGCACATCCATGCCCAGCCAATGCCCGGTGCGATGCATGTAGTAAGGGCGATAAGCGCCCTCCTTCACCAGTGTGCGCCAGCGGCCTTTGAGGATGCCGACATCGATGAGCCCCTTGGTGATCACTTCGACTGCCGCCTGATGCGGATCATCCCAGCCATTGCCGGGACGAACCGCCGCAATGGCGGCCTGCTGGGCCTCCAGCACGATTTCGTAGATCGCCTGCTGCTCCGGTGTGAAGCGGCCATTCACGGGGATGGTCCGGGTTACGTCGCTCGCATAGCTGTCGAGCTCGGCACCCGCATCGATCAGCAGCAAGTCGCCGTCCTTGAGCGGGTCGGTGTTTTCCGTGTAGTGCAGGATGCAGGTATTGGCGCCACCCCCCACGATGCAGGGATAGGCAGGCGAACGCGCGCCCTGCTGGATGAAGCTGTGCAGGAGTTCGGCTTCGATCTGGTATTCGTACATGCCCGGCTGACAGGCTTCCATTGCGCGTCGATGCGCAACGGCGGCGATCTGGGCCGCGCGGCGCATCACCTTGATCTCTTCGCGGCTCTTGTAGAGACGCATCTCGTGCACGTAGTGCGCCAGCGAGTTGAATTGGTCCGGTGTATGGACGCCGGCGCGCCCCTTGCTGGACACCCGGTTCAGCCAGCCCATGAGCCGCTGATCAAACTCCAGATAGCGCCCCATCGTGTAGTAGATGCGCTCCTTGTTCTCCAGCAGGCCAGGCAGGATGTCATCCAGGTCGGAGATCGGGAAAGCATCGTCGGCGCCGTAGAGCTCACAGGCGCCTTCCAACCCGACACGTCGTCCATGCCAGGTCTCGGCCTCCGGATCGTTCTCGCGGCAGAACAGGATGCATTCGCCCTGGGGGCGATCCGGAACCATCACCAGCACGGCTTCCGGTTCGGGGAAACCCGTGAGGTAGTGGAAATCGCTGTCAGGCCGGAACGGGTAGTAGACGTCGCGGTTTCGAATTCGCTCGGGAGCGGTCGGCTGGATGGCGATGCCACCCGTGTCGACCATGTCCATGAGTCGCTTGCGGCGGCGGGCGTACTCTCGCTTGTCCATGCGGGGTGGTGGGGTGCAGCCTCAGTGCAGGCTGCCGTGCACCATCTCCTCCACAGGCTCGGTGCGATTTTCTTCGCGCAACAGGATCGCACCCATGCGGGCATATTCGACGATCTCGTTGAACGCGCGCTCGCCCATCTCGCCCGTGCTCTCGCGCGGGTCCACCTGGCTGATGCGGTAGAGATCGCCCAGAAACTCCTGGCTTTCCGAGCTCGTGCCGGTCATGCCACGGCTGACACCAAAGCCCGAAAGGAAACCCCGGCACCAGCCACCAAGAGCATCCGTGCGAACGACCAAGGGCTCCTCATCATCCGGCAGCAACAGCTCAAAACCGAATTCATCGGAGTCCATTCCGCGCAAGGTACTGTGCAGAAGATCGTTCAGGGCTTCGTCCACCATGAGCTCGGTGGTGTCTTCCGGATAGCCCACCAGATGCTGCAGCCAGTCCTCGGTTTCAAAGCCCTCTGGGCTGCACAGCATGCCGCAGAGCATGCCGTGGCATTCGGCCGGATCGACATCGCTGTCGAGCAGCGACAGGGCCTCGGAAACGGCGGCGTAGAATGATCGGGCGGCGAAGTTGTTCATGGGCTATTTCGGAGCTTGCAGACGCGGTGGATTATTTCACGAGCGGGGGGAGGACAGAAGTCGCCGCTCACTTGGAGCGTCCGGAAAAATCCCGTGGCTGCGGGGAGTTGCGCGGTTGACCGCCCCAAGAGCCGGCTCTATATTGCCGTCGGCGTGGCATCACGCAGGAGGCCGGCTGCAAACACCATGGCGGAACCCCAGAAAGAACGACTCGACATCGCCGCGCTCGAAGCGCGCGTGGATGAGCTCATCCGCACCGTGGAAACGCTGGCCAACGAAAACGAGGCGTTGCGCAGTCATCAGACTGTGCTCGCCGCGGAGCGCGCTACCCTCATCGACAAGACCGAGCAGGCACGTAGCCGGGTGGAAGCGATGATCGCCCGACTCAAGGCCATGGAGGCACGCTGAGGCCCGCATGAATGCCACCGTCAAACCGATTACCGTCACGATCATGGATAAGGAGTACCTGGTCGGCTGCACGGAAGAAGAGCGCGAGGCGCTTTTCACCTCGGTTGAATTCCTCAACCGCAAGCTCCGGGAACAGCGCGACAGCGGCAAGGTGATCGGCAGTGAGCGCGTAGCTGTGATGGCGGCGCTCAACATCGCGCACGAATACCTTGACTACCGCCGACGCAATGATACGGTGGATGCTGATTTCGGCGCTGGGCTTGCGCGTATTCAGACCAAGATCCAGACCGCGCTGGCCAAAGGCAAGCGACAGCAGCCGCAGCCTCCGGAGACCCAGTCCCAAGCCACACTGGAAGTGGATTAAAGGCCAAGGGCAGGTTCTCGCCTGCCGGGCGCTTGGCGCCCGCGATGATCAAAGCTTGGTGTTCTCTGCAGTGTTCGCCAGTGGGTTCGAGATCCTTGAGCCTATATTTGCAAACACTCGGGGCCGATCTGGCAGTGACCGTGTGCATGCCCGCACTTGTGCGGGAAGCCTTAAATCACTCCGAGAAGTCCCAATCTTGAGCCCTTGGTTCAAGATTACGGCCCGCAGCGGCATTGTGGAGAACACCTCTTGATTCCCGTTTCTTCTACCACTCCATGGCGCCACGCTTGCGGGTGGACGAGAAGAACTGGCCCGTCGGGCCATCGGGCGGCAGAGTCGCAAGCCAGACTGCAGTGTCCGCACCTTCCTCCACACTGAGCGGCGCATCCTCCGTGCCCATGTCCGTGCGGCACCAGCCCGGTGATGCGGAGTTGACCTTGATGCCCTCCTCCATGAATTCCTTGGCAAAGAGCACTGTCATCGCATTCAGCGCAACCTTCGATGATTGATATGCTGGGGAGAACACGCCGTAGACCAGCGATTGCGGATTGTTGATGTTGGCGAGTGAGGACATGTCGGTTGCGATATTGACCACCCGCGCGTCTTGGCTCTTGCGGAGCAGGGGTGCTGCTTCGCGCAACAATTCAAAAGGCCCGATGAAGTTGGTCTCGAAGGTCTCGCGCAGCAGGGCCGTGGGCAGCTGACTGGGCGGCAGCGACCAGCCATCCAGCATCACACCGGCATTGTTCACCAGCACATCCAGCGCCGGAATGTGCGTGGCAAGTTCCACTACCGCACGCTTGATGCTCGCGGAGTCGGCCATGTCGAGTTCGATTGCATGCACATCCATCTGCCCGGATTTGAGCTTCGCCAAGGCTTCGGCCCCGCTCGCGAGATTACGCATGCCCATGAATACCTGATACCCCTTGCCTGCCAGCTGGCGCGATATCTCCAGACCCAGCCCCCTGTTGGCACCGGTCACCAGCGCCGTCTTCTGTCTTGTCATCCCGGGAATCCTGATTGAGCGATGCGGCGGATGCTAGGCATGGCGGCCCACACAGGCAAGGGAACTTGCACACTCGCCGCCCGCTGCCCGGGTGACGCTCTAGGCGGTGGCCCGCAGCTGACTTGGTCTTTCTTCGAAAAACCACCTGGAACCTGAGACAGGCCGAAGCTCGTCAAGCCAGGTGGCTTGCTCGTCGTATTTCGCGAAGAAAGGCCGCATCACCCAGCCCGGATCGCGCCCTTGCAGGAAACGCAGCGAGATCACTTTCTGTGGGCCGATACGGCTTACCCCAAGGACTTCCACCTTGCCTGGCGTGGCCGACATGCTGGGCCCTCGCACGGTACGGGCCAGCCCACTGACACCCGCAATAGCATCCCGATAGATGCGCCACGCGCGTACCAGTGGCACGGAGAAATGATGATGCGCTCCTGTATCACGGGCGAGGAACATGTAGTACGGAATACATCCGAGATCCACCTGCTTCTTCCACATCGTCTGCCAGACCACCGGATCTGCGTTGACGGGGCGCAACAACGGAGACTGGGTCCTGATCTCGGCGCCGGATTCGCGAAGCCTCGCGATCGCGTCCTGCACTACTGGCGACTCCAGTTCCCGCGGATGATTGAAGTGCGCCATTACCGCCACATGCAGGCCTGCGTCCGCAATATCGCCCAGCAAGGCAAGCAGTTCGTCAGCATCACGATCATTGACGAAGCGATGGGGCCAGAAGGTGAGTGCCTTGGTACCGAAACGTATGCGCCGCAAGTTGGGAAGGCGTGCCGCCAGCAGAGGACGCACATAGCCGGCAAGCACGCGCGAAGACATGATCATCGGATCCCCGCCCGTGATGAGCACGTCCGTCACCTCCGGATGCCTCCGGAGATAGGCAATGAGGTTACCGACCTCCCTGCTTGCAAAGCGATCTGCGCTATCACCCGTGAATTGCGGCCACCGGAAGCAGAACGTGCAATACGCGTGACAGGTCTGCCCCTGAGACGGAAAGAACAGCACAGTCTCCCGATATTTGTGCTGCATGCCCGGCAGCGACTCTTCATCGAGCTCCGGAATGTTGTGTTCTTTCTGACCCGCCGGGTGCGGGTTGAGAGTTTCCCTTATTTCTCGCACGCGTTGTGTAATCAGCGCCTCGTCTGCGCCCTTTCGAATCAGACCAGCCAGCGCGGAGAAGTCCGCTGGCATGAGCATTTCCCGATGCGGGAAATTCAAGGCAAAGATCGGATCGTTCTCGACATCGCTCCAGTCGATGAGGTTGTCGATGACGAAATTGTTGGTCTTGAAGGGGAAGACCTTGCTCACGACTTCCATCTCAAAAAGTCGTTCCTTGTCGAGTCGCGCCAGCTGCGGAATGTCGCGCCAGTTTCTGGCGTGATAGGCCCGATATTCCGTGCTGTCGGGGGCGTGTCTCGCACTGTTCAATCTGTACGTTGACATTGGATGTCCTCCGCTGTTTTTCGCCTGGGATTGCCAGTCGTGGACTGACCTGCGTGGATTTGCCGCGCGACTTTGCTCCTGACAGCCGCATGGGGAGGCGGACGGTAGACCATTCAACCATGCGCCGAAAGGCCAGATTTCGCCACATGTCTGTGGAATGAGCACAACATGCCTGCAAATGCGGCGTACATGAGCATATCAACGGCCTGAGGTGACTTGATCGCATCCATGATCAGTTGCGCAAACACCAACACATCGCTGAGCACCGGGGGCGTTGGTAACAAGCGCTTGAACGGCCGCGGCTCTCGTTCTGTCTGAAGCCCAAGCTTCTAGCTGCATTTTCCGAACCCCACCCTGTCTGGTAGCATCACCGCGGATCGGTCACGCCAATGCTGAGGAGTCGACGCATGAAGGCATCAGAGTGTTGGTCGCCGTCGCGCAGAGCGCTGCTGCAAGGGGGAGGGATTGGGCTCCTGGCCATGACCGTGAGCGGACCGGCGGCCCTCATGGCTGCCCGCAACGCCCGCGCAGAAGGGCATTCTCTTGCTGTGCTCAAGACGCTTGAGGGCCGGTTACTTGAAAGCCTCGGCGAAGTCCTGCTGCCTGGAGCAGCACAGGCAGGCCTCGCTCATTTCGTGGACCAGCAGCTCGCAAGCCCTGAGCCGCTGTTGCTACTCCGTTACCTCGACTTCCCGATGGATCACGCTGAGTTCTACCGTGAAGGCCTGGCCGCCTTGGATGGTCTGGCCAGCGCTCGACACGCTCGGGGCTTCGCCGAGCTGGCGTCACCTGAGCAAGTCGCCCTGGTGACGGAGATTTCGCGCGGGAATCCGACTGGCTGGCAGGGACCACCGGCCCCCTTGTTCTTCTTTGTGACCCGCAGCGATGCCGTGGACGTGGTTTATGGTACCCAGGACGGCTTTGCGCGACTCGACCTTCCCTACAACGCGCATATCGTGCCGCCGAGCAACTGGTGATGGGGGCTGACATGTACAACGTGGATGCCGTGGTGGTGGGTTCCGGGGCAGCTGGCAGCCTGATGGCCGCGAAACTTGCGGAAGCAGGCAAGAAGGTGCTCATTCTCGAAAGCGGACCAGCCCGCGGCGTGGACAAGCTGGTGAGTTCGCAAATCTGGTCCCGCCGCCTGAAGTGGGATGGTCCTGCCGTGCAGAGTGGGGGGGCCGATCCGTTATCGATCGGCTTTGGCGCCGGGCGCGGTACCGGAGGCGCCTCCATGCACCATTACGCCTGCTGGTTCCGTCTGCATGAGGAGGACTTTGAGCTGAACACGCGCTTCGGCAAAGGTCTGGATTGGCCGTTGAGCTACGCGGACCTGCAAGCCAGCTACGACGCCGTGCAGTCCGAAGTCGGAATCTCAGGAGACGCTGCCGCAGAGAAATGGCGGCCTCCGGGCGCTCCCTATCCCATGCCTGCGTTGCCTGTCTTTCAGCAGGGAAAACTCATCGCGCGAGGCTTTGACGCCTTGGACATGCATACGGCCCCGCTGCCGTTGGCCATCAATTCAGTGGTTCGCGACGGCCGGCCGGCCTGCATCAATGACGGTTGGTGTGATGCAGGATGTCCTACTGGCGCGCTCGCGAACGCCTTGTCCACCTGGCTCAAGCGCGCACTGGCAGCAGGTGCCACCCTGCAGCACGATGCGCATGTCTTGCGGGTGCTTACTTCTCCCGACGGCGTGCGCGCAACCGGCGTGGAATATGTGCAGCCTGATGGCACGCGCGTAGTAGTCACCGCCGGTGTCGTGGTGCTGGCTGCCTATGTGTTCGAAATTCCCCGCATCCTGCTCAATTCCCGACCCGGCGGGCTCGCCAACGGCAGTGACTGTGTGGGTCGTTACCTGATGGCGCATAGCACATTGAGCGTGTTCGGTCTGTTCAATGAACCGACTGAGAACCACCTCGGCCGCACTGGTGGCCAGCTCGTGTGCCAGGATCGCTATGCGAAGGATCCGGCTCGAGGCTACGTCGCAAGCTCGCAATGGCTGATTGGCAATGCCCTCAAGCCCAATGACCTGCTCGGCATCGCCAATGCGCGAGGCGATCTCTTCGGCGATCCTCTGCACGCGTTCATCAAAGACGCCGCGCATCATCTGGCGGTGATGACCTTCGTGGGAGAAGGTCTGCCAGTAGCGGAGAATCGCCTGGTACTCAGTGCGCGGAAAGATCGCCATGGTCTGCCGCTGGCAGAGGTCAGCCACAGCTTCGCTCCGGACAGCATCGCTTGCTGGGATTCCGGGGTGGTAGAAGGTCGGAAAGTATTCGAGGCGGCGGGCGCGCGGGAGGTCTGGACCAGTCGGCGGGCGCAGATGCATACCCTGGGCGGCGCCATCATGGGCGCTTCAGCCAGAACCTCTGTGACCAACAGCTACGGCCAATGCCACGAGGTGCCGAATCTGTTCATCGCAGGCTCCAGCCTGTTCCCGACCGCTGGAGGCGTGAACCCTACCTTCACGCTGAGCGCTCTGGCTCATCGCTCAGCCCAGTACCTAGTGCGCGACTGGGCAAAGATTACCTGAGCTCTCACACCGGACCGAGTAGGGCGCCTATTCCAGCATCAGGAACAACGGCTACCTCAGGTGACTGAGAAGTCATTCTGATTTTACCTCGAGGTGGCGGGTGTTTCACTGGACGAAGGTGGGCTGATATAGCGGCTCTGGGCCGATGTCGGCGTAGTGTGCAGCGAGATCTTCTTGCGACATGGCGTGCACGCGGTAGGTGATGTGCGTTTCCTCGGGCGCCGTCCAGAGTGCGGTGCGGCGGCCATTGAAGGTCAGCACCTGACCGTTCCACTCGCTGGCCGCATCGCTGGCGAGAAACAAGAGACCCTCTGCCACTTCATCCGGATTTCCAAAGCCGAGCTCCACGGGCTTGGGCGCTTCGCGCCCCTCGCTGGCTGCCTGCTTGGCGGCGAGGTCGAACACCACCTGCGTCATCTCCGTGGCCGCGATCGGCCAGAAGGCGTTGCAGCGAATGCCGTAGCGCGCAAGTTCCAGCACCCAGGTGCGCTGCAGGCCCAGCATGCCGGCCTTGGCAGCGGCGTAGTTGCTCTGGCCAAAACCGCCTGAGAGACCGGAATTAGAGATCACCTGGATGATCTGTCCACCACCATTGTCGCGCATGGCCATGGCCGCGTATTTGCCGCAGGCCCAGGCACCGCGCAGATGGGTCGCGATGACAGCATCGAAATCCTCATCGCTCATCTTGAAGAGCGTGCGATCGCGCACCTGCCCGGCATTGTGGATGAGGATGTCGATGCTACCAAAAGTCTCTACACAGGTGCGAACGAGTCTCTCGCAGGTGGCGGACTCCGCAACCGACCCGAGCACTGAGGTGACTTCGCCTCCGGCGGCACGCACGCAGTCTTCCGCTTCAGCCAGTGCCTCTTGCTGCGTGCCGTTCAGCACCAGACGCGCGCCTTGTCGGGCGAAGGCTTCCGCTGTGGCGCGGCCAAGGCCGCGGGAGGATCCTGTGATTACGATGCGTTTGCCGGCCAAACCTGTCATGGGGTGTTCTCGCGATATGTTCCAGTGGAAACGATACAAGACGGGACTGATTCATTCCTTTTTCAAGGTGGAGACATCAAAGCCCTGCGCCCTGGCGATGCCCACCAGACGCTGATATTCAGCCTCATCCAGCTCTGGCTCGCGGGCAAGAATCCAGAGGTATTTGCGGTTGGGCGCGCCTACCAGGGCGGCGCTGTAATCGTCGGCCAGCGCGATCACCCAATAATCTCCCCACACGAAGGGCACGATCGACAGCCACGTGGGGGCGAAGCGCACTTGCAGGATCGCAGGGTCATTGAATTTCTGGTTTCGGCGCGCGACGCCCACAGCCTCTGCCTGGCTTCCGTCCGCCTTGCGACAACGGTTGGCCACTTCGATGTTCCCATCCTCCCGCAGCGCGTAGCGCGCATGCGTATCCCCCACACAGACGCGCTGGAACCAATTGGGAATGAGTGCGATCTGGTGCCAGGTGCCAAGGTAACGGGAGACGTCGAGGTTGCGGACGGTGGTGAGCGGAGGATTGGCTAACAGCGAAGGAGGAAGAAACAGACAGAACAGGAGCGTTGCCACCGCCAGGATTGCGGCAGTTGGTTGCTGGCGGAGGCGCACTTGCATGGGTGGGATCCATTTACGAGAAAACGGGTGTCGACTAGGGTAGCGGCGCGGCTGGCAGACCAGCAACAAAAAGACGCGGCCTCTGGAAGCGTACGGTCTCGATTCCGGGATTCGCACCAACACGCAGGCCGTGCGGTATTTTCAGTCGAAGGAGTAGCCGGGTGCTCGCCATCAATCCCAATCCCTTGCTGGGTCCAGCGGCAGTACTGGTGCTGTGGTCGCTGGTCATCTTGCTGTGGCTGGTGGCAACCCGCTTTCCGGCTTTCGCCAAGGCAGGTGTTACCCTTTCCAGCGCGCCGCGGGGCTCACGCTACGCAGATGTGGAGAAGACGCTCCCCCCCGGCGTGAACTGGGTGTCGCACAATTACACGCACCTCATGGAGCAGCCCACGCTCTTTTACGCGGTGGTTGCGATATTGGTGCTTGCAGGGGATACCAGTGCGGTGAACGTGGGCTTCGCCTGGACCTATTGCGGGCTGAGAATTGTGCACAGCCTGTGGCAGATCCTGGTGAACACCATTCCGGTTCGCGTGCTGTTGTTCACGCTGTCATCGCTCTGTCTGTTGGCGCTGGCGGTGAATGCCGTGCGCGAAACGGTATTCTGAGAGGCCTACCTCTCTTTCAGACCTTGAGCATAACGGTAAATCACATGCGCTACTGGCTTATGAAGAGCGAACCGGACTGTTTCAGCATCGCGGATCTGCGCAAGAGCCCCGGCCGCGCCAGCATGTGGGATGGGGTGCGCAACTATCAGGTGCGCAACATGTTCCGCGATGAATTCCAGAAAGGTGATCTCGCCTTCTTCTATCACTCAAGTTGCCCGGAGCCCGGTATCGTGGGCGTGATGGAAGTGATGTGCACGGGTTATCCGGACCCCACGGCCTTCATGCCGGGGCATGAGCATCACGATCCCAAGAGCCTGCCCGAGCACCCGCGCTGGTACACCGTGGACGTGAAGTACAAGCGCGAGTTGGCGCTGATCTCCCTCGACGAACTGCGCCAGCACCCGCCGTTGGAAGAAATGCTCATCCTCCGCCGTGGCAACCGGCTGTCCGTGACCCCGGTGACTCCGCCGGAGTGGGCCTACATCCTCGCCCTGCGCACCTGAGCCGGACACTCGACCCGCAGCGTCGGGCCGCGCCACCCTGTGGCATCGCGAGGGGGCGTGGTCTAGGCTAGGCACTCGTCGGAATCCTCTGGTGGTGCCGTGATGCGTCTGATCTCCCGTTTGTTGATGGTGTTGGTGGTCCTGGTGATCGCGGCCGAGGGCTATGGCCGCTACGTGCTCAAGATGAAGCCTGGTCTGCCGGAGAATCGGGTGGCGGAGGCGGTCAGCAAGTTTGCCGAGTTCGACCCTCAACTTGGCATGCGCTACCGCATCAATGTCGACCAGCTCATCGATTCACCTGAGGCCGACTTCTCAATTCTCTACAAGACCAATGAGATTGGCTTGCGTGACAGGCCCATGGGCACGCATCTGCGCAATGAGCTGAAGTTCCTGGTGTTCGGCGACGAGTTCGCCGAAGGCTGGGGCATGGACATCGACCAGACGTTCGTAGTGCGCGCACAGGCC
>JAURMM010000204.1 GCA_030830685.1 Gammaproteobacteria bacterium
GGGTACATGCCAACCTTGAAGGTCTCGAATGTTCGCGTGGCAGGATCGAGCTTCACGACTGCGGATGTACCCCCGTTCACCACCCAGAGCCTGCCGTGGGCATCGAACTCCAGCGCCCGCACCTGAGCCACGGTGTCGGGCTCGGCATTCACATCGAAGTGTTCGAAACGGCCTGTTGCCACGTCCATGGCCCAGATCTGACTGGTCCAGAAGCCGGTGACCCAGACCCGGCCATCCGGTCCGAAGACGAGGTCGTGCGGCAGCTCCGTCGCTTCCGGCACGGGGTATTCCGTGATGAGAACCTTCTCCTGCGCCAGTATTGCGTCCGCTGGTTGCTGTGCCTCAAGCGTCGCCACCTGGTCGGCCGTGAACTGACGGGATGCCCAGTCCGCATAGTGTTCAGTATCGAAGTCGGGTGGGATCACCGCATACACATCGAGAGCCTTCATCATGGAGATGCCCGCGAGCCAGCCGCTGCGATCACGCAACTGGCCGTCCTTGAAAATACGGCTGGCCTGGATCTCGTGGCACGACGCGCAATTGAGCAGAAACTCGCGTTTCTCCGGGCTGTCGGGCACGCGCGCAAACCACGCGGCGGTGGACGCCAGTCGCATGGGATCTTCGGCCGCCTGCAGAGTTACCTGACCAAGATCCCCAGAAGCGACCACTGGCAGCTGTAGCGCTTCATGGCGGGGGTGGTGGATACGAATGTGCTTGGATGGATTGATGTCATCCGGAAAATGGAAGCGCCCTTGCGCGTCCGTGTATACCGTCTGCGTAATCCCGGCCTGGGTGTCGAGCGCCGTCACGAACAGACCCGCCAAGGGTTGGCCCGAGATGTCCACCACCTTGCCCTGGGGAGACACCGCGTAGGCTGATGCAGTCGCCAGCTGTAGCCCGAGCAACGTGAGCAGGAGTCTCGGGGCAATGTTCGCTGGCAAGGGCATCCGCATTCCTTTCCGTTTTCAGTCAGTGTGGGTGTGCAACCGAAGCACGGTTTTAATCCCAAGCAGGCGGAAATTCCAGCGGCAGGCCGAATCTGACGATGCATTCCTGCGACGACGCTTTTACCAAGCGTTGCAGATCAGGGCGCAAGCGCGTGATGACGCAAGCGCCAGCGCAAGTGCAAGTGGTTGTGGCCTCCTCGTCCGGCCGCTGTCCCTGCGGTTGCGCACCCGCAGCGCTTGGGCGATAGTCCGACGCCGTTTTCTCCCGGGAATCCCATGTCGAGCCATATCGCCGAGCGTATCGCCGCTGAACTGTCCGCCCATCCTCGTCAGGTCCTCGCCGCCATCGAATTGTTGGATGGTGGCGCCACGGTCCCTTTCATCGCGCGGTATCGCAAGGAAGCTACAGGCGGGCTGGATGACACGCAGCTGCGCACCCTGGAGGAGCGGCTGATCTATCTGCGTGAGCTCGAGGAGCGCCGTACGAGCATCCTCGCCAGCATCACCGAACAGGACAAGCTCACCCCGACGCTCGAAGCACAACTGCATGAGGCCACGACCAAGCAGCGCCTCGAAGACCTCTATCTGCCCTACAAGCCCAAGCGTCGAACCAAGGCCCAGATTGCACGGGAAGCCGGTCTGGAGCCGCTGGCAGAAGCACTGTTCGCGGATCCGACACTGGTTCCGGAAGTGGTGGCAGAGACTTACCTCAAACCCGCTTTCAGCACGGCGGACGGCGAGAATCCCGGCGTTCCCGACAGCAAGGCGGCACTGGAAGGCGCGCGCCAGATTCTGATGGAGAGGCTGGCCGAGGATGCCGAGTTGCTGGCGCGTCTGCGTGATCATCTTCTGGCGAACGCCTTGCTGGTTTCAAAGGTGGTTGAAGGCAAGGAAGAGGAGGGCGCCAAGTTCCGCGATTATTTCGACTACCGCGAGAAGCTGCGTGAGATTCCCTCACATCGGGCATTGGCCCTGTTTCGTGGCCGCAAGGAAGAGGTGCTGCGCCTGCAGCTCAATCTTCCCGAGGAACTCGATGACAGCAGCAATCCCGCAGCCCCGAGCGCCGGCGAGGGCATGATTGCCCGCCACGCCGGATTCGCACGCCAGGGTCGCGCGGCAGATGCCTGGCTGTGGGAGACCGCGCGCTGGACCTGGCGGGTGAAGCTCGCTTGGCAACTCGAAAACGATCTCTTGAACGACCTGCGCTCGCGGGCGGAAGAAGAAGCCATCCGGGTCTTTGCGCGCAACCTGCATGACCTGCTGCTCGCAGCGCCTGCCGGACCCAAGGTGACGATGGGGCTCGATCCCGGTTTGCGCACCGGAGTGAAGGTCGCGGTGGTGGATGCCACGGGCAAGCTCGTGGACACGGCCACGATCTATCCTCATGTGCCGCGCAATGACGTCGAGGGAGCCCTGCGCACACTGAAGGATCTCTGCGAACGACATGCCGTCGAACTGATCGCAATCGGTAACGGCACAGCTTCGCGCGAGACTGACCGACTGGTGGCGGAGCTCTGCAAGCGTCATCCGGCGTTACGCCTGACCCGGGTCGTGGTGTCTGAAGCCGGAGCCTCGGTCTATTCAGCCTCGGAGCTCGCGGCGCGCGAATTCCCGAATCTGGACGTCAGTTTGCGCGGCGCGGTGTCCATCGCCCGACGTCTTCAGGATCCGCTTGCAGAGCTTGTGAAAATCGAGCCCAAGGCCATCGGAGTCGGACAGTACCAGCACGACGTGAGCCAACATCATCTGGCGCGTTCGCTGGACGCCGTGGTGGAAGACTGCGTGAATGCGGTCGGCATCGATGTGAACACGGCCTCGGTACCGCTCCTGTCGCGGATCTCGGGGCTTTCTTCCACACTTGCGGAAAACATCGTCCGCCATCGCGACGAGCACGGAGCTTTCACCAGCCGCGAAGCGCTCAGGAAAGTTCCGCGCCTCGGCCCCAGGACGTTCGAACAGGCGGCCGGTTTTCTGCGCGTCATGCAGGGTGAGACGCCCCTCGATGCCTCGGCAGTACATCCGGAGGCCTACCCGCTGGTGGAAACCATGCTGGCTGCTCTGCGCAAGCCCATGCACGAAGTCGTGGGACGCCGCGAAGTGCTGGCGGCCATAGACCCCGTGCGCTATGTGAACGAACGCTTTGGTCTACCGACCATCAAGGACATCCTGAAGGAGCTGGAGAAACCCGGGCGCGATCCCCGGCCGGAGTTCCGCACGGCCTCATTTCGCGATGGCGTGGAAAAAATCTCGGATTTGCAGCCCGGCATGATTCTGGAAGGGGTGGTGACCAACGTCGCGAATTTCGGCGCTTTCGTGGACATCGGTGTTCACCAGGATGGCCTCGTGCATGTGTCTGCGCTTGCAGGGCGTTTCGTGCGGGATCCGCGGGAAGTCGTGAAAGCCGGTGACCTCGTCAAGGTGAAAGTGCTGGAGGTGGATACCGCACGTCAACGCATTGCGCTCAGCATGCGGCTCGAAGATGACGTCCGCGAAGCGCAGGGAATGTCAGCAGCTCGGAGCGGAGGGCGGGATCGCCAGCCTCCGAAGGTGCCGAAGAAAACCCAACCTCCGGCGGGTGGCGCGATGGCGGATGCGCTCGCCCGTGCCATGGGCGACAAGTCGCCCCGCTGAGAGCAAGCTCAGTAGGGACTTTCGCCCACCTTGCGCCCCATGGACCAGGCTTTTTCGATGTTGTCGAGGAACAGCCCGTAGAAATCCCGCAGCAGGCCGTTCATCTGCTCCGCCGGCAGTCCATGCTCGGTGTAGTGTCCCTCCCAGGTCACCGCAGTCTGGTTCTCGCCCGCCGGTCTGAACAGCACCACCGCAGTGTAATCCCGCATGGGCAGCGCGTACTCCTCGACGATTGAGTAGGCAATCACGTGCGGGGCCACGGCCAGCTCCAGACGTTCGATGATCTGCCCTTCGATCTGCATCTCGGGTTTGAAGCGCGCAAAGCGGCGGGCTCCCGGATGACTGCCCTCGCAGCGGAATTCGACGAGATTGCCGGGGGGATGGAGTTTGTCCAGCGCGCCGAAATCGGCCAGCCAGTCCCAGACATAGGCTTGTGGTGCGCGGACAGTACGTTCAAGACGTGCAATCGGCATGGACGCTTCCTCAGGTACTGGACTGTTCAGGTGTTGTAGCTGGCTGACTTGCCCGTGTAGGCCATGTTCACCGGTGCCACGCCACTGCCCATGTTCGATTTGTCCATCACGACGGCCCCTGTGAAGAGCTTCTCGATGGGCGCATCCGCCGGTGTATCGCCAAGTGGCAGTCCCTTGCGTGCGCACAGCTCACCCCATGTGCTGAGCGTCTCGTGCAACTTGAGCATCACCTCGACGGTCTGGCCATTGGCGGGGCAGTGAAAATCAAAAGTCGGCATGTTCCTCTCTCCGTCAATTCTGGTAGTGGCGTGCGCCGGGACTTCAGTGACCCGAAGAGCCAGTCTGGCCATCAGGACGCCGCACGCGGGTCAGCAGGGAGACATAGCTTACTCCGGGTCGATTGTCAGTCGTGCTGAGCAGCTCCTGTGCCTGCCAGGCAGTAAACCCTCCGGCCAAGCTTCGTACGTTGCTGAAGCCCGCCTTGCCGAGGGCCTCGGCGGCCGCAAGGGCGCGAGGCCCCTTGCCGCAGCCCGTGACCAAC
>JAURMM010000205.1 GCA_030830685.1 Gammaproteobacteria bacterium
CGCCCATTGTCCAATATTCCCCACTGCTGCCTCCCGTAGGAGTCTGGGCCGTGTCTCAGTCCCAGTGTGGCTGATCATCCTCTCAGACCAGCTACCGATCATCGCCTTGGTGGGCTATTACCCCGCCAACTAGCTAATCGGGCTTAGGCTCATCCAATAGCGCGAGGCCTTTCGGTCCCCCGCTTTCTCCCGTAGGACTTATGCGGTATTAGCCCGAGTTTCCTCGGGTTGTCCCCCACTACTGGGCAGATTCCTAAGCATTACTCACCCGTCCGCCACTCGTCGCCAGGGTTACCCCCGCGTTACCGTTCGACTTGCATGTGTTAAGCATGCCGCCAGCGTTCAATCTGAGCCAGGATCAAACTCTTCAGTTGAAGTTGTCGCCAAGCGAACTTGGCAATCTCGTTTGATCGGCTCGGCTAAAGCTTTGACGCTAAGCCTCACCGATCAGATATTTTCACATCCGGTTTGACGTTAGCGCCCACACAAATTGCATGGTCAGACTTAAGTTTTTAAAGAGCGGTCGAACTAGGTGCTCGACAAGAAGGACGCGCATTATACGTCCGGAAGAGAGGCCGTCAACAGCCGATCCCACTTTTTTTAGAAATATTTCGGGGCGGTCGCAAAGTCGCAGCAGGGTGGCATGCTCGGGGGGGAGTGGGCTCGGCTGCACCCATCGCACTTCTTCCGGAGATGCCCGCTCCTTCAGGTCAGATTTACCCGCGAAATCCGGCGTTTTCCTACCGAGACGACGTGGCTCTGGCCGGCATTCAGCACGCGGTCTTCGTCACTCACGCGTTCGTCATCAATCCTCACTCCGCCCTGCTTGATGATGCGTCGGGCCTCGGATGTACTGGCAACCAGGCCCGCCTGCTTGAGCAGGCTACTGATGCTCATGCCTTGGGGTCCTGCAACAAGTGTCACATCCGGGATGTCGGCTGGCAGGGCTCCGGTCGAGAAACGCGCGATGAATTCGGCCCTCTGTCTTGCTCCTTCGCCGGCGCCGTGAAAGCGGTCGACGAGCTCTTCAGCCAGCTCGAACTTCACGTCCCGCGGATTTCGCCCGCCCTCCATTGCGTCCCTCAGTGCGCGGAGATCGGCGGTTGGGCGCAAGCTGAGCAGATCAAAGTACCGCCACATCAGTAGGTCCGAGATGGACATGATCTTGCCGAACATCTCCTTCGCGGACTCATTGATACCGATGTAGTTGTTCAGGGATTTGGACATCTTGTTGATGCCATCGGTCCCTTCGAGCAGCGGCAGCGTCATCACCGTTTGCGGCGTTTGCCCGAAATCTTGCTGGAGCTGCCTGCCAACCAGCAGGTTGAAGCGCTGGTCAGTTCCCCCGAGTTCCACATCCGCCCTGAGTGCCACCGAGTCGTAACCCTGCACAAGTGGGTACAGGAACTCGTGGATCGCGATGGGTTTCTGGGAGCTGTAGCGTTTGTGGAAGTCGTCACGCTCCAGCATTCGGGCCACGGTGTGTCTCGAAGCGAGCCGCACCAGATCGGCAGCCGTCATGGGCGACATCCAGGTCGAATTGAACTCCACCCGGGTCTTGTCGGGATCCAGAATCTTGAACACCTGCTCCCGGTACGTCGCCGCGTTGACCTCTATCTCCTCCCTGGACAAGGGAGGCCGGGTCGCGGACTTGCCCGTGGGATCCCCAATCAAACCGGTGAAATCACCAATCAGGAACACGACCTCGTGCCCGAGTTCCTGAAACTGCCGCATCTTGGTCAGGATGACGGTGTGGCCCAGATGCAGATCCGGTGCCGTGGGGTCAAAGCCTGCCTTGATGGTGAGTGGCGTACCGCGTCCCAAGGCCTTGAGGAATTCGCTCTCGACGAGGATCTCGGTTGTGCCGCGCCGCAATATCTCGAGTTGTTCTGGAACCATTTGTTTTGACTAGATTTGTGAAGTAAGGAGCGAGGCTCTGCCCAGAGGTTTCGGCCGACAACCGCGTTGACCAATCCATGGTCGCAGGCTATTTTCGGGAACTCAACATATGGGGAACGCGTGAGTAAGCAACGCGCAATCTACAGGAAGCGTGTCGCACTGGGCGGCGTCTTTGCTCGCACCACTCTGCGGTACCCGCGGTTACTGCTGATCGCAGCCGTCCCGATGGCGGTTTTCCTTGCGCTTCGCGCGTCGCCTTTTCAGGCACCCGTGTCTGACGGCTCGTCTGTTCGCAAAGTCATCGAGCGCATAGGCACAGGGGGGGATGCACCCTCCCACACCCAGCGCCGTCAGTCGGAGTCATCCTCATTGGCTCGGCTGCCATTTGAACCCCGGGTGGACAAGGAGCTGCTGGCCGCAGCGGCCCTCCCCTCGCAATCGATCCTCGGCTACCCAGATTCGGTTTGGCGCAATGTGACGGTCGCTCCCGGCGACAACCTGTCTCTCGTGTTCAACCGGATCGGTGCGAGCCGACGGGATCTACAGGCCATCCTCGATATTGGCGAGAAGGCCCGATCAGCAATGACCAGGCTGGCACCGGGCCAGGTGCTGCGGTTCAGACTTGATGGTGCAGCTGTTCAGGAAATCGTCTTCGAACAGGACTTCCTGACGTCCGTCAGGTTTTCGCGCGATGGCGACAAGTTCAAGTCCGAGTGGATAAAGGAAACGCCCGAGATCAGGCAGGCGTCCGCTGTCGCGGAAATCACGCACTCACTGTTCATAGATGGCCAGCGCGCCGGACTCAGCGACAAGACCATCATGGAGTTCATCGGGGTGTTCGGTTGGGACGTCGACTTCCTCCGCGACCTGCAGCGCGGCGACCAATTCAGTGTCGTGTTCGAGGAAATCTACAAGGACGGACAGAAGATCACGAGCGGCAAGATTCTCGCCGCGGAGTTCATCAATCAGGGTAAGAAGTTGCGCGCGGTCTATTACGAGCATGAGGATGGCGTCGCAGGTTATTACTCGGACAAGGGAGAGGCCATGCGCAAGGCTTTCCTACGTACCCCCGTAAATTTCACACGCATCAGCTCACGTTTCAGCCTGTCGCGTCGGCATCCCATCCTCAACCGGGTGCGTGCGCACCGTGGTGTGGATTACTCTGCACCCACCGGCACACCGATTCAGGCCGTTGCAGACGGTAAAGTCATCTTCGCGGGTTGGAAGGGCGGCTATGGAAACGTCGTCCAGTTGAAGCACGGTTCGGCCTACAGCACGCTTTATGGCCACATGACGAATTTCGCCCGCGGCATCCGGAGTGGCCAGACGGTGAGTCAGGGCCAAACCATCGGCTACGTGGGTCGCACCGGCCTCGCGACCGGTCCCCACTTGCACTATGAATTCCTGGTCAATGGGGTGCATCGCGACCCGATGACGGTAGAGCTGCCCAATGCGCTGCCTCTGGGCACGAAGTACCTGACCGATTTCAAACAACAAACCGCACCACTACTGGCCAGGATCGACGCCCTCGGTTCCGACGATGCCTCGAGCAAGCCTGCGATGGTTGCGAAGGTCGAAAAGGCCAGCTCTCCGGCTCCGGCCGAGTAGATCCCCTCCCCGGGTACCTGTGTCCCCCAGGAGGGCCCCCCAACCATGCCGCGCTATATCGGCCTGATCTCCGGCACCAGCATGGACGGCATCGATGCAGCCCTCATCGAGGTGGCCGGCGAATCCATTTCGCTACAGGCTTATCTGGAGGTGCCCTATCCGGCTGACCTTCGCGAAGAACTGGATCGCACCGTCACCACCGGAACCGCTTCGCTGCCCGGATTGGCTGCACTTCATGTGCGCATTGGCCGGGAGTTCTCTGCAGCCGCCCTCTCGCTGCTTGGCGATGCCGGTCATTCATCCGAGGACGTAGCCGCCATCGGCAGTCATGGCCAAACGATCTGGCATGCACCCACGGGGCGGTTCCCGTGCACCCTGCAGATTGGAGATGGCGCGTCCATTGCCGTTCACACTGGCCTGCCCACTGTCTGTGATTTCCGCAGCGCAGACGTGGCGCTCGGTGGCCAAGGGGCGCCACTGGTGCCGTTGTTTCACGAGGCACTCTTCGGCCACGCCGGGAAACCCACCGCCGTCGTCAATATTGGCGGTATCGCCAACATCACCCTCCTGGCAGGAGATGGATCGGGAGAGCTGGTGGCGTTCGATACCGGTCCAGGCAACACCCTGATGGACTGCTGGATCTCTCAGCAGAGGGGTCTGCCGTTTGACGAGGCTGGCGCCTGGGCCCGCGGGGGCCGGAAACATTCTGGTTTGCTCGAAAGATTGCTCGCCGAACCCTACTTCACGCGCATGGCGCCCAAATCGACGGGGCGGGAATTGTTCAATCTGGCATGGCTGCGTGAGCGACTGGCGACGGAAGCGTGGCAGGCCCCCGAGGATGTTCAACGTACCTTGCTGGAGCTTACGGCCGTCACCATCGCGAAAGACATCCAGCTCCACCAGTCGGGGGGTGACGCGGTTTTCGTTTGCGGCGGCGGTGCGCGGAATGTTCTGCTGATGGAGCGTCTGGCCGCCCTGTTGCCAGGCCGACGGGTGCGAGGTACGGACGAAGTGGGCGTGCCAGCCGCGGCCCTGGAGGCCATGGCATTCGGATGGCTTGCACACCAGCGCATGACAGGTCAAGCCGGCAATGCGCCAAGTGTGACCGGGGCCTCCAGACCTTCGATACTGGGCGCGCTCTATCTGCCCTGAGTCGCGAGACTCAGACCGAGAAAGAGGAGCCGCACCCGCAGGTGGTTTGCGCGTTGGGGTTGCGGATGACGAACTGCGCGCCTTCCAGGCCCTCGCTGTAGTCGATTTCAGCACCCATCAGGTACTGGATGCTCATCGGGTCAACCAGCAGCTTGACGCCCTGATTCTCGACGATGGTGTCTCCATCTCCTTCGTTCTGTTCGAATGTGAATCCGTACTGGAAGCCTGAGCAACCGCCACCGGAGATGAAAACCCGCAGCATCAGCGACTCGTCTCCCTCTTCATCAATCAGGGTTTTGACCTTGATCGCCGCCGCATCGGTAAACATCAGTGGCGCGTCAAGATCCGCCTCGACCTCAGATGAAATAGCAGACATGGTTCTATCCTCGACTGTGTTTCTCGTGACTCGCTCCACCCGCAGCGCAGAAGCGCCTCAGGAAGGCTCTCTTTGCGGCTCTTCAATCCGCACCCGTTCGGCCTCCTTGGCCGTAATTCTGACCAGCCTGCCGTTGACTTCGGCGCCCATGGCCATCTCGATGAGCGCGTAATGGACGTCCCCTTCGACCCTCGCCTTGGGCGCAAGTTCGACATGGTCTCGCGCATGCACTGACCCGATCACGGGTCCGTTCAGGATCACATAGGGCACATTGACATTGCCATGGATGGCGCCGCTCTCACTGAGGGTGAGCATGGCCTTCTGGTCCTGGGATGCGGACACATCACCCCGAATGACACCGTTTATGTGCAGGCGCCCCTCGAAATTGATGTTGCCCTCCACCTCGGTGTGTTGCCCGATGATGGAGCTGGCATCCATGTGTCTGCGCTTTTTGCGATTGAACATAGGCGGATCTCTCGTTTGCGGGCACTGCCGTACCGGGGGACCCGGCCGCAGGCCCAGTCGGCCACCTTATGCGCTTCCGGTGAATAGTCAAGACCACTCAGGACGAGTCCAGAGCCCGGTTTCGGCACCCGCCAGCAGCGACTATCCCTGAGCGGTGACGCATAATCCGAAAATCCCACCCCAAGCTCCACCACCATCATGTATCTCTGGATCAAGTCGCTGCATCTGGTTTCCATGGTTGCCTGGTTCGCAGGCCTGTTCTACCTCCCGCGGCTTTTCGTCTACCACAGCGCCGCGACGGACGCGCCCAGCATCGCGCGGTTCAAGATCATGGAACGACGTCTCTATCGGGGCATCACCACGCCGTCCGCCGTCCTCACTGTGGGCTTCGGGCTTTGGCTCATTGCGCTTCAAGGGCTGGACTGGGTGGCAGCAACCGGCTGGTTGCAGCTGAAGCTCCTACTGGTCGGGTTGCTTCTGACCTATCACTTCTACCTCGGGCACCTGGGCGCACGATTCGCCCTGGATCAGAACACCCACACTGAAAAATTTTATCGGATTATCAACGAATTGCCTGTCTTCATTCTGGTGCCGGTGGTGATTCTTGCGGAGGTCAAGCCATTCTGATGCGGCCGATTCTCACGCTTCGAGAAGTTCAAAGTCTTCCTTGCGGGCCGAACAGTCAGGGCAGGTCCAGTTGGGTGGCAGATCCTCGAACCGGGTCCCTGCCGGGATCCCCTCAGCAGGCAAACCCAACGCTTCGTCATAGATGAATCCGCAGATCACGCAAATGAACTTTCGCAAAGCTGTAGCACCATCATTGGAGGCTCGGCCCGCATGGTAGCCCAGGGGCAGGCGACGTTGCGCCGTCCATTGGTGCTCGTCCTTGGCGGCCTGGACCCAAGCGGCGCCGGTCTTCAGGCCGACATCGAGACCTGTTTCGCGCTCGGCTGTCACGCTTTGCCCATCGCCACCGGGCTGACCATCCAGAACATGCGCGGCCTGCAGCGGGTCATTCCTGTGTCCGGAACCGATCTGATGGAGCAAATCGAGGTGTTGCTGACCGACGCGGGGCCCGTAGCCGCATGCAAGATTGGAATGCTCCCATCGGAGGAGTCTGCGCTGTGCGTCGGACGGGCGCTGGCGAAATTGCCCGCAGGCTTGCCTGTAATCCTGGACCCCGTCATGACAGCAAGCGCAGGAGGCACCCTCATGGCCCCGGCGTTGACAGACTGCCTGCCGCAGGAACTGCTCGTGCGCACCACCCTGATCAAACCGAATCTGCGGGAGGCAATACGCCTCACCGGTGCCGACAGTGCAGAAGAAGCAGCTGCCAAACTGTCTGGTGAGCCGCCGCTTCCGATGTACGCCCTGGTGACCGGCGGAGACACGCCCCACGCAGGGAACGTGCGGCATCTGCTCTACAAGCGGGGTTTGTACTTCACCGAATTTTCCAGCCCGCACGTCGAGGGTCTCTTCCACGGCACTGGCTGCACCCTCTCCAGTGCAATCGCCGCCGGGTGCGCGCTGGGCATGTCACCGGAATCCGCGGTTGGAATGGCCCTCAAGTACACCTGCGGCGGAGTGCACCATGCCTTCTCGATTGGGGGTGCCCAATCGATTCCCGATCGCCGCTGGTTCTGGAAGGGAGAATTTCCATGAAGGGTACGTGGCCTGCCCGTGGCCTTTATGCCATCACCCCCGAGGGAGTTACGGAATCTGTTTGTTTGGAGAAAGTGTCACAAGCGCTCGCTGCCGGTATCAGCACGTTGCAGTACCGGGACAAATCAAGCGTCTGGTCGACACGTCTGCGGATGGCGCGTCGTCTGGGTGAGCTCTGCCGTCAAGCCTGCATTCCGCTGATCATCAACGATGACCTTGCGCTGGCGATTGAATCAGGTGCCGACGGTGTCCATCTGGGACGGGATGAGATGCACCTGCTGGAGACTGCGGTTGCGAGTTCGCCCCGATTGCTGGTGGGGGTCTCGTGTTACAGCGACCTCGATCGGGCGAGAAACGCCATCGCGCGTGGCGCCGATCACGTGGCTTTTGGCAGTCTCTTCCCATCCCCGACGAAACCCGCAGCCCCGCATTGTGAGCTTTCAGTGCTGCGCGCCGCGCGCCAGGAGTTCACCGTTCCGATCGTTGCGATCGGGGGTATTACCCCCGAGAATGGCCGCGCCGTCATCGAGGCGGGCGCCGACTATCTTGCTGCCATCAGCAGTGTCTTCGAGGCCGAGGATATCGCCGAGGCAGTGAGCCGCTATACGGATCTATTTGCCTGAACCCGGCGCCGCTGCAACCCAGGAATCACAACCGGATCACCGCCATGCTCGATCGCTCTGCACAGCTCTTCAATGCCGCCCAACGCTGCATTCCGGGTGGAGTCAATTCGCCCGTCCGCGCTTTCAATGGAGTCGGGGGCAGCCCGGTGTTCATTGCCAGGGCGGAAGGGGCCTATCTCTTCGACGAGGACGGCAATCGGTACGTGGACTATGTGGGAAGCTGGGGTCCGATGATCGTCGGCCATCTGCACCCCGCAGTGCGTGCCGCGATCGTGAACCAATTGGATCGCGGGGTAAGTTTTGGCACGCCCACCGCCATCGAGACACGTCTCGCGGAAAAGGTCTGCGCCCTCATCCCCTCGATTGAAAAGGTCCGCATGGTGAGTTCGGGAACCGAGGCGGCAATGAGCGCAATCCGCCTTGCTCGGGGTTACACGGGACGCTCCCGGATCGTGAAGTTCGAGGGCTGTTACCACGGCCACGCGGACTCACTTCTGGTCAAGGCCGGCTCCGGCGCCCTGACGATGGGCGTACCAACCTCGCCGGGCGTACCCGCCGAACTCGCCAATCTCACGCTCACGGCGAACTTCAACGACCTGGACGATTTGAACCGCATCTTCGCCGAGATCGGCGGGGATATCGCGGCCGTGATCGTGGAACCCATAGCCGGCAACATGAACTGCATACCGCCCGTGCCCGGCTTCCTGGAGGGTTTGCGCGAGATCACCTCAAGGCACGGCGCCCTGCTGATCTTCGACGAAGTGATGACTGGGTTCCGCGTGCATCGCCAGAGCGCGCAGGGACTCTACGGCATAACACCCGACATCACCGTGCTCGGCAAGGTCATCGGCGGCGGCCTGCCGGTCGGTGCCTTCGGCGGTCCCTCGCGCATCATGGATTCGATTGCGCCCACTGGCCCGATTTATCAGGCAGGAACCCTGTCGGGTAATCCGCTGGCCATGGCGAGCGGGCTTGCCACCCTGGAACTGCTGGAGGTGCCGGGTTTTCATGCCCGCCTGGAAGAGAGCACTTGCAAACTGACCGAGGGCTTGGAGAAGGCTGCTCGCGATGCGGGGGTGGCATTCACAACCAATCAGGTGGCGGGAATGTTCGGCTTGTTCTTCTCGCCCTCAGCCCGGATCTCGACTTACGCCGACGTGAAGGCCTGCGATGTGGCGCGCTTCCAGCGCTTCTTCCATGAGATGCTTCAACGCGGGGTGTACTTGGCACCCTCCGCGTTTGAGGCAGGATTCATTTCCTCAGCCCATGGGGAAGACGAGATCCAGCACACGTTGGACGCCGCAAGGGCGTCGTTCGCAGTCGTGCGCTGACAGCCAGTGATCAGATTTCCGTGAAGAGGCCCACGCGCAAGCTGGAGCCTTCGTAGATTTTCTCGCCATCCACTTCCATGCGGGCATCGGCGATGCCCATCACCAGCCCCCGCTGTACCAGGCGCTTGATATCGATGTGATAGCGGATGAGCTTGCGGTCCGGTGTCACCTGCCCCGTGAACTGGATTTCACTCCCGCCGAGTGCGCGCCCGCGACCCAGACCGCCTTTCCAGGCAAGAAAGAAGCCGATGAGTTGCCACATCGCATCGAGCCCCAGACAGCCCGGCATCACCGGGTCGCCTTCGAAATGGCACTTGAAGAACCAGAGCTCAGGATTGATATCCAGTTCGGCGATGATTTCGCCCTTGTTGTAGCGCCCACCGGTGTCATTGATTTGAATGATGCGGTCGAACATCAACATCGGCGGGAGCGGAAGCTGGGCATTGCCCGGGCCAAACAGATTGCCACGACCGCAGCCGATGAGTTCGTCGTAGGTGTAGGTGTTCTTGTGCTGCCCATTGAGGATGATGGGAGCGTCCGCGTGGATGGGAGCAAAAGTGGACATGACGGTCTGCCTGTGTTGTCCCGCAAGTATAGCAGGATAGAAGCACGGTTCAGGTGAAGGTGAGGCGGGCCTCCGCCACCGTACCACCCTCATCAGACGTGAGGGTGAGTCGGCCGGAATAGGCTCCTTCAACGATTTCGCGCACGGTGGCAAGACCGATGCCGTGGCCCTCCACGGACTGATCCAGCCGGGCCCCCCGCTGCATGACTTCCAGTACCTTCTCAGCCGGCAGACCGGGCCCGTCATCGTGGATGCGGATGCACAGACCGGGACGCTGGCCCTCGGACTCAGCCGGCATCACAAGAACCTCGACCCTGACCTCGCGACGGGCCCATTTGCAGGCGTTGTCGGCAAGGTTGCCGATGATCTCCATCAGGTCGCCCTGATCACCGTAAAACATCGCATCGGTCGGCGCGTTGCCGGTAATCAGGATGTCGCGTGAGTGATAGACCTTGCGCAGGGAGGCGATCAGACGCTCCAGCACCAGGGCAACTGGCACCGGTCGGGAAAGCGCACTGCGGCCAGCGGTCGCGGCGCGTTGCAGCTGGTACTTGATGGTAGCGTCCAGTTGATCGACCGGCTCCTTGAGCGCTTCAGCCATCTCCCCCGCATCAGCGCCCCGTTCAAGGGTGGAGCGAATGACTGCCAGCGGGGTCTTCAGACTGTGCGCCAGATCGCCCAGAGCGTTGCGATAACGCTGGAGGTGCGTGTCGCGCGCCGCCAGCAAGGCATTCAGATTACCGGCCACGGCCTGCAGCTCAAGGGGATAGCGCCCACTGAGTGATTGTTTCTCACCTGATTCAATCGCGGTGAGTTCGTTGGCGATCTGACGCAGTGGCCCCAGTCCCCAGCGCAGGATGACCAGCTGGATCAGTAGCAGGAATGCTGCGAGGCCTCCAAACCAGAGCCACATGCGGCGCTGAAACCTGCGCACCTGCGCATCAAACGCGCCACGCCCCTCACAGCTCTGGAAGGTGTAGGGCCGGGCGCGGGCTTTGTCCTGCGATTCCCATTGCACCAGGTAGCTCAGGCAGAAGAGCGGCTCCTCGGCGGAGGAAATCGCCTCCTCGAACACGAAATTGCCCGCCGCACGCTCCCCCGGCCATTGGATGGCAAGTCCAAGCATCGATCGGGAACGCCACAGGACCCGACCATCCGCATCATGGATTTGGGCGTAGTGGCCAGACTCCGGCGTGGCAAGAGAGGTATCGGGAAGCAAGGCATCGTTCAGAACCCGGGCAGGGGTATCGAGATCCGCCAGTCCCAGGAGCACGAAAATCTGCGCCTTCAGACGCTCCTGGACCGCATCGCGGGCGGAATCCCGGAAACCATGATCGAGGACCAGAGCCGCAGTTCCCAGAAAAGACGTCAGCACCACGCCCGCAACCACCAGCAGCCGGGCATGAAGAGAACTCAACATGAGACGCGAGGGTGAACAATGGCCCGCGCGGGATTTCAATCCCGGGAGGGCTGGTTCCGCTCAAAACGGAAGCGATACCCATGCCCGCGCGCCGTTTCAACAGGATTCATCACGCGGTCCGGGTCGAGTTTCCGACGCAAGCGCCCGATAATCACTTCCAGCACGTTGCTGTCGCGATCGCCGTCATCTTCGTACAGGTGCTCACTCAGTTCCGTTTTCGAGACCACTCGCCCTGCATGCATCATCAGGTACTCGAGGACTTTGTACTCGAAGGCAGTGATTTCGATGGGCTGTCCATCATGGGCCAGAGTCTTGGCCGACGTATCCAGCACGTAAGGGCCGCAGCGGAGCTTGGATTCCGCCCAGCCAGCCGATCTGCGGAGCAAGGCCCGAATGCGGGCGATGAGCTCCGGTGTATGGAACGGCTTGACCAGGTAATCATCCGCGCCCAGCTCGAGACCCGCGACCTTGTCTTCCCAACTGCCTCGTGCGGTGAGGATGAGGATGGGAAAGGTCCGGCCCGCAGCGCGCCATCGACCGATGAGTTCAGTGCCGGACAGATCAGGCAAACCCAGGTCAACGACGGCCAGATCGATCGGGTATTCGGTGCCTGCAAAGAGTCCATCTCGCCCGTTGGCTGCGAGATCGACCGCGAAGCCCTCGGCGCGCAGGCTGGTCGCAAGACCCTGGCGGAGTTGAGGTTCGTCCTCGACAATCAATATGCGCATAGGGCTCTCCGCCAAGCTGCTCAGCGCGCCTGTCCGGCCGCAGAGTCGACACGAATACGCCGCACGCGTCCTTCATCAAGCAGGATTCGGACTTCATAGGCCCCGTCGAGGC
>JAURMM010000206.1 GCA_030830685.1 Gammaproteobacteria bacterium
AAAGGCACAGAACGGTAGCGCGGGGACTGCAGGAATGGCCTGGGTGAGTGTGTTGGCCAGGTAATCAGGCAACATGACGGAGCTCCGGCGAGATGAGGGCGCAGGGCAGATGTTCGCGCTGGCCCTGGTACCAGGCTGGTGAGGAGTCCATGACGGGAAGCTCGCGTGTGGTCGGGGCATAAGGGTTGAATCGCCCGTCTTCGAACACATGGATTGCGCCAGTTTCCGGATCCATGCTGGCGACCTGAATCCAGCGATTCAGGACCAGCGTGGCAACGACCGGGCGGGTCTCCACGATTTTCACGAGGCGCTCGGGCGTTGCCTCCACGATCAAGAGCAGGCGCATGGGCTCATGGATCTCCACCATCTGCCACGGCAGACCTGTGCGCAGATCAGACGCATGGCCATCCATCACGCCGATGAGACCGCTGATGTTGTGTGGCAGCTTGGTGCCGCATCCGTAGCCCACCGGATCAATGAAACTGAAGTAGTACTCGAGGCTGATTCCTGCCCCGACGGGACCGGCCGCAGCAAGCAGATTGGCCAAGGCTTCGCCGTCTGCATCCGCATCGGGATCGTACGAGATGAGGAAGGCCCGGCGGTCGAGATAGAGGCCACGGGTATGCGAACGACGCCCGATGATGCAGACCGCATTGGTCGCGTGACCGTATTCGGGACGAGGCTGAGCCAGATCATTGGCGTGAGTTTCGGCGTGATGAAGGGCTGAGTCAGGTTTCATCCGTGGGTGCGCGGTTTCGAAGCGACGGCATCGTTCATGCGCATCGAAGGTGCAGGCCTTGTCCATGCCAGCCTGCAGCGCGCGCACGGCGTCAAGAAGCGCGGGAGGCACCACATCGAGATCGAAATACTCCATCGCGTCATCGCAAGTATTGTGATAGCTGCCGATGAACCAGGTCGACTGAGGAATGTGAAGGCCCTGATCACTCAGGGCTTTGCGCACACCCGGATGATTGGCCATGGCGGCGAAGGCGCGTGCATTGGGACCACCGCGACCACCACCGGTCGCGCCGCAGTCGTGCGCTGCCTCATGCGGATTGTTGAGACTGGAGGAGCCGTGACCGACGAACAGCACCAGCGCCGGAAAGTCGCGCAGCATGCCCATGGTGCTGAGCACGCCGGCCACGATGCGTGTCATTTCCTCTACCGTGAATCCTTGCTGCAAGCCATCGGTTTCAGGGCTGCCTGGCAGATGCTCGATGCGTAACCGGGTATCCGGGCGATAGGTGCCGGCGTGCGCCAGATGATGTGTCAGGCGGTGAAAAAGACGCGGAAACAGGCTTACCCCCACCATGGGCACCAGTTTGAGCGTGCCAATCATCAGGGCCCAGGCACCCCCGCTGACGACGGCTGCGCGGCTCCTCCGCGCCATGTCGGCCAACCGGCCGACCCGCCGGCGCGCCTGACGGTAGGCCGGCGTCAGGGCCGGATCGAGCGCGACTTCTTCCACCAGATGACGCGGGGTGACCACGATGGGACAGAGGGGCCGTGCCCGGATATCGTCGAGCCCGCGGTAGGCCATGGGTACGCCGAAGAAGCCTGCAAAACCGTAGGTGCTGAACTCCGGACATTGCTCCTCGAGGTGGCGTCGCAGCGATTCCTCGCGCTCGTCCATGCAGAACACGGCGGCGTAACGCTTGGCGACTTCGCGCGGTGCCGGTGCCCCACGACGGACGAGCAGGCTGTCCAGGATGTGATCCCGGTAATGACGTTCGTAAGCGGCATGGAGGAGACGTCGACGGGTCAGTCCGTCGAATTCCTGCACTGCCCCGAGCAAGGCGGTGGCGCGATTCTCTGCTTGCAGGGTCTCTGCATCGATGCCCAAGGCCTGGGCGCAAACGAAAGCGTCGTAGGTAATCTGAAGGTCGGGGCCGGCCGCCTTGGATGCTGGCGCAGCGTCGTTCAGTACCTCGCTCAAGGCACGGCCGTCCAGGACGTGGCGGATGGCGCGCGTCTCGAGCAGCAGTTGCACGGCAAGATAATCCACCAGCTTCGCGGGCAGTTCATGCACCGGCAGACGCTCAGGATGCTCTTCGTATTGCGCAAACATGCCGGCCCAGCCCTTGAGTGCGAGGAGGGTATGCATGATGTACTGCTGCCAGTCCGCCTCTGCGATGCCGCAGATTTCCAGGCAGCGCGCGATGACCGCCTCGGCCTCCAGGCCCTGCTGGCGGTGGGCCTGAAGGGTGCTGGAAAGCCCCTTGAGCCAGGCGCCTTCCAGGCGGGTCTCGGCTGCGTAGAGTGTCCGGAATGCCTCCAGGAAGCCCCGATGCCGTTCTGGCATGGAAACCTCTGCCACACCCTGATCGAGATACGCGCCCGAGAGGCGGATCATCAGCGGTTTCACCCAGTCATCGATGTCGATATCGAGCGCGGACAGCAAGCGATCACGCAGTCTTACGGGAGTAGGTTGTGGCTGGCGCGGGGGAGTTCTTGCCAGAAGCGTCTCCCACAACGCTTGTAACGCGGCTCGTGGCGTCTGTGCCCGCGCAGGGCCGGTGCCATTACCGGCCCAGAGTTGGCGGGACGCTTCAGGCAGCGAGGGATGCAGTGCCCGGAACAGTTCGCTTTCGGCGGCTTGCCAGGCCACGGTTTCTGGCGCCGGAGTCTGAAAAGCATGCAGCAACCTGAAACGCCAGAGTTCGCTGCGTTGAGGACCTTTCTCCCAGAGCGGTGACTCACCGCCCGGAAGGCGCTCGAGCACCGCATCCACTTCGCGGCGTGTGATGCGCTTGCGCTTCAGTGCGGCAGCGAAGGCCGCTTCCGACTGGTAGGGCTCGGTCCCATAGAGACGGGACGCTGCAGCGAGGGCTTCGTCAAAATCGAGGTGCTCGAAAGCATGCAGCGTGTTGTGATGCACGAACGCATGCAGCGGTGGCTGGGCCGGCAGGAAGTGCCGCGCATGCTCAACCGCGCCACGAACCAGAAAACCGTGATCTCGCGGCCCGAGCACAGTCTGCGGCAAGCGTTCGGGAGCGCTCATGGCTGCTCCCTCCGAAGGTCGGACCATCGGGTGGCCTGCGGGTGGGTTGATGCCCGGCGCAGCGTCTCGTGGCCCACGATCTCAACGACCGTTGCCTGCCGATCCCGCGTGATGTCCTCGATTCCGACCAGGAAAGTGTGATCCACCAGACAGACATTGCGCAGATCGATCACCAGCTTCCGGGTATCGCCTGGAATCTTGCCGATGGCGCGTTGAACCGGCAGCAGGCTCGGGAAGGCCGCAGCTCCATTGACCCTGATGCGCGCTGCATCCTCTGACTCGGTCATCTCCACCCGACTGCGAAAGAGATATGCCGGCGGTGCGCCACGCAGGATGTGCAGCACGATTTCCAGCATGAGCCCGGCAGCTACACCAATCAGCAGATCGGTCAGCAAGGTCATGATCATGGTGGTGAGGAACAGTGCCAACTGGTCCATGCCGATGTGGTGCACGTGAACCAGTTCCTTTGGCGAGGCGAGCCGGCTGCCCGTGTACACGAGCATGGCGGCCAGTGCTGCCAGCGGAATCAGGCCGAGCAGGCCCGGTGCGAGCGCCACAAAAAGGAGCAGGCAGGCGCCATGGACAAAGTTGGCGCGCACACTGTCGGCACCTGCGTCCACATTCGCTTTGCTACGCACGATTTCCGAAATCATCGGCAGTCCACCAATGAGCGATGCCAGCAGGTTGCCCACGCCCGCGGCGAACAGGTCCTTGTTGAGGTTGGAGCTGCGACGGGCCTGGTCCATGGCATCGACTGCGACCACCGAGAGTGTCGATTCAATGGAGCCTACCAGCGCGAACATCACGATGTATTTCAGCGAAGTTGCCGAGAAGACGACCGAGAAGTCCGGAAAGGCAACGCTCTGCAGCAGATTTCCCGGCAACTGAACCAGGTACTGGGGGCCGATTTCATAGGCGTGACCGCCAAAGTAATACACGTGCGCGGCGCCTATATGAAAGAACGCGCTGAGCGGGATGGCCACACCGAGTACCACAATCGGTGCGGGCACGGCTTTGGCCCAGCGGAAGCCGAGCCGGGGCCACAGCAACAGAATGGCCAGAGAAACCAGGCCGACCAGCAGGACTTCGGGGTTGGCATGCACCAGGCTGTCGGGAATCTCACGCAGCAGCTCGATGATTTCCTTGCCTTCGGGTTTCACCCCCATCAGCACATGGGACTGTTTGGCGATGATGATGACGCCGATGGCCGCGAGCATGCCATGCACTACTGACTTGGACATGGTGATGCCGAGGCGGGCGAGGCCGGCGGTGGCAAACAAGATCTGGATGACCGCAGCGACCACGCCTACCGCCAGGGCCCGGTGGTAGCCGACGGCCATGTCGCCCTGACCGAGCTCAGTGACCGCGCCGACCGCGATCACGATGAGCCCTGCCGCGGGACCCTTGATAGTCAGCCGGGCACTACCCAGCCAACTGCACACGCAGCCGCCGATGATGGCGGTGAGGATTCCGGAAACCGGGGGGAAACCGCTGGCGAGGGAGATCCCGAGACACAGTGGCAGCGCGATCAGAAAAACAAGGAAACCGGCACGCGCGTCGCGTGCGAAGCCGCCGGATGTGCCGGGCAGCGCAGAAGTATTGGCCATGTCAGACCTCCAGGGTCAACAGTGCATGCACGCGCACTATGAGTCGCGCGGCGACGATCAGTGAACTTTGAAAGGGAAGGCGCGCGGATGCGCGTTTCAGACGAGAGTAGGGGGCGCGCGTGGTTGGCAGGGGGAGGCAAGGGCAGGCAGAGTCGCCGATGACTTCCTCAGAGCGGCGA
>JAURMM010000207.1 GCA_030830685.1 Gammaproteobacteria bacterium
CGCTGGCCAAAGACAGTGTCCTGCCGCTGGCCGCGGGCGAGAACGCCCGGGGACGCGCGTCATTCGACGGATTCGTAGAAAGCGGCGTGCTGCAGTATCTGCAACCCGACATGGGCAAATGGGGCGGCTTCACCGAATGCCTGCCGCTGGGCCGCCGCGCCATTGCAGCGGGCATCCGGTTTTGTCCGCACTGGCTCGGCAGTTCCGTCGGCTTGATGGCTTCGCTGAATCTTCTGGGTGCCGCCGGGGGCAAGGGCTGGGGAGAATTCGATGCCAATCCGAATCCGCTGCGCGAGCTGTTGATGCCCGCCGACATCCGGGTGCATGACGGCTTCATCACCCTGAGCACTGCCGCCGGCATCGGATTTGCCCCTGACCTGGATGTGATCAGGGAATTCACTGCAAAATGAACAATCCCCTCGGATGCTTTGCCTACAGGAGTCAACGATGAAACACCTCTCCGGCCATTGCGGAACCCTGGCGGCGCTGCTGGCCCTGTCCCTCTTCGTAGTGGCGGACGAGGCCCGGGCGCAGTCATACCCCGGCAAAACCATCACCATCTCGATTGCCACTGCGCCGGGCTCCGCACCCGATTCGATCATCAGGGCGATGGCGCAGAAAATGAACGAGTCCTGGCGGCAGCCGGTCGTCGTTGAAAACCGCGCCACCGCGGGCGGCATCGCCGCGGTGACCACTGCAATCAAGGGCGCGCCCGACGGACATACGCTGCTGGTGCATACCGCCGCGTTCACGATCGCACCGAGCATGTACAAGCTGCCTTATGACACCTTCAAGGATCTGCGGCCGGTGAGCATCATCGCGTATGTGCCGAACCTGCTGGTCGCCCATCCCACGCTGCCGGTCAAAAACGTCAGGGAAGTGATCGCGCTCGCCAAGGCCCGGGCCGGCGACCTGAACTACGCTTCCAGCGGCAGCGGCACCCCGGCGCATCTGGCCGGTGAACTTTTCAAGTCCATGGCCGGCATCAACATCCTGCATATCCCCTACAAGGGCAGCCCGCCGGCACTGATTGCGGTGTTGTCCGGCGAGGCATCGATACTGTTCAGCCCGATGACCATTGCCGTGCCGCATACGAAAACCGGAAAGCTCCGTGCACTGGGCCTGACCACGGCCAAGCGCTCCAAGCTGCTGCCCAACATGCCCACGATCGCGGAGTCCGGCCTGCCGGGGTATGAAGTGACGCAGTGGTATGGCATGCAGGTGCCGGCAGCCACACCGAAAGAGATCATCACGAAAATCAATGGCGAAGTCAGCAAGATCCTCGCCATGCCCGATATCGTCGAGAAACTGGCCTCGTTTGGCGCAGAGCCCGCCCCGAGCACCCCGGAGTTCATGACGGCCTATGTCAAATCCGAAGTCGAGAAGTGGGCAAAGGTGGTCAAGGCTTCGGGAGCGAAGGTGGATTGAACAAACAGCTTCAGTCCAGACCACAGTTTTCCGCGATATCCCAATCTCCGCTAACGCGTTCGCAATAACTCAGCTTCGACATGCAGACACTCAACGACTACTCCGTGCTGATCCACCCCGGCCTCAATGGCGCGGGGCCGGACCACTGGCAGACGCACTGGGAGCAGACCTTCTCCGATTTCGTCCGCGTGCAACAGGCCGACTGGGATCATCCGGTCTATGCCGTGTGGGCGGCGAGGCTGACCGAATACGTGAACAAGGCGACCAAGCCCGTGGTTCTCGTGCCGCACAGCGCGGGCACCTCGCTGGTGGTGAAGTGGTCGTTTGATAATCCCGAGGCGGTGAAGAAAGTGGCCGGCGTGTTTTTCGTCGCCCCCACCGACCGCGACCGCTTCATGCCGGCGGGCACAGTCAGCCCGCTGCAGGGTTTCGGCGGCATGGTCCTGAAACGACTGCCCTATCCTTCTGCCGTCGTCGCGGGGCGCGACGATGACCGCGTCAGCTTCGCGCGCGCGCAGGAATTTGCGAAAGCCTGGGGTTCAATGTTCTTCGACGGCGGCATGCACGGCCACCTCGGTTCCGCCGCGAAGCTCGGCGTGTGGCCGGCGGGGCTCGTTTACTTCGGGCAGTTTCTCGCGACGCTGCGCGCCTAGACGCCCACCCGCTGCACCAGGTCCACGCCGTCGATCAGCACCACGCCCTGCTCTTTGGCGTAGGCGCGGGCCTGTTCAGTCACCTCGCCCGCCGCGACGTAGCGGCATTGCCGGGCCTGGCGCTTCTGGCCGTACTCGACCAGCTCGCGGATCGGCTCCGCGCCGGTGCGCCCCACCTTCCAGCGCCGCGCACTGACCAGCGTCAGGTAACCCAGCTGTTCCAGCTCGAAATCGGCGATGCCCTTGCTCGGCTTCACGGTGTAGCCCTCGGCCTTGAACGCGAGTTCGAGTTTGTGCGCGAATTCCTCCCACGGCAGGGCGCGGATCGCCTCCAGCTTGCGCTCGAGCCGCGCGCCGCTGGGCACGCGGTACTGTTTCCACGCCACCATCCCGGTGATGATGGTGAAAGGCAGGGTGGCAAACAGCGCATAGCCCCACGGCATGAACAGTTGCACCACCATGAAGGTGATCAGCGCACCCAGCGCGCTCACCCACCAGTCCCTGCGCATCAGGATGCCGAACAGCGAATTTTCCGGAAGTTTCATGGGATCGACTCGGGAGACAGAGGCACAGCATAACGCAGCAGCCCGGGCAGCCCTGCTGCTGCGCCCGCGGTACGGTGCGGCCGCTCAGCCCTTGAGGATGCGCATCACGTCGTCGGTGCGGGTGACCCAGCCCATCTTCGATTCGAAGTTGTAGAGCGTGGCCTGACGCACGAAGTCCGGACCGGTATGGTCCATCGCATCCTCAATCAGGATGGGCCAGAACTCGCGGAAATAGGCTTCGCGCGCGGTGCTCTCCACGCACACGTTGGTCGCCACACCGGTAAACAGCAGGTGGCGGATGTCGAGACCGTTGAGCTGGTTCTCCAGCGTGGTCCCGGCAAAGCCGCTGTAGCGCGACTTCTGCACCACCAGGTCGCCGGGCTCGGGCTTGAGGGCATCGATGATCTCCCA
>JAURMM010000002.1 GCA_030830685.1 Gammaproteobacteria bacterium
CCGGCAGGCCGGACAGTCCACAATTGCGCGATGTGATTGCCCATGGCCTCGGGCGCCATGCCCATCAAGGTCTGGCGAGTGCGAGCCTCGCCTGGCGCCAGGCACAAGGTCGATATGCGTTCACGCCGGCACAGGCCGGCGTGGTCCAACGCGAACTGGCGGTCGCCGCGGTGGCCGCGAATCATCCCAAACGGCTGGATTACCTGCGCCAGGTGAACGAGGCGGGTGTTGACGATGCCGTGGAACGCTTCCGTTTGCGCGAGGGTCTGCGCGGCCGGGCGTGGAAAGATCTGGTGCTGTGGACGGCGGGCCCTCCGCGCGGCGCCACAACCAATGCCCTGCGCTGGCAGTACTGGCATGCGCGGGCGCTTGGCGAGACCGGGCAGCACGCAGCCGCCCGACAAATTTTTCTCGAGCTCGCACGGGAGCGCGATTACTACGGCTTCATGGCCAGCGATCGCGCCGGTGTTCCCTATGCCATGACCCACAAGGCAATACGGCCGACGGTGGAAGAGCGCCGCGCGATCGGCGGGTCGGGCGGAATGATCCGCGCGCGTGAGTTCTATCGTCTCAATCGCCCGGGTGAAGCACGCAGCGAGATTGCCTTTGAGCTGGAAGGGCGCGCACTGCGCGAGCAGGAGGTGGGTGCAGCCCTGATTTACGAGTGGGGCTGGCATGCTCAGGCCATCCTCATGCTCGGACAGATGCAGAGCTACGACGATCTCGACCTGCGCTTCCCTCTGTTGCACAGATCACTGGTCACGAAGTTCGCAAACGCCCGTGGACTGCCTCCTGCCCTGATCTACGCCATCATCCGCGGTGAAAGCGCCTTCGTGACCGATGCGCGCTCACCGGTAGGCGCGCTGGGTCTGATGCAAGTGATGCCCGCCACGGCCAATGCCACTGCGCGTGCAATCGGTCTGCGACTGCGTTCCAACGCCGAGATCACACAGGTGGACAAGAACATCGCCATCGGCAGCGAATACCTGCGCCAGGTCTTGCGGCAGTTTGGCGGGTATTTCCCGTTGGCGGCAGCCGCCTACAACGCCGGCCCAAGCCGCGTGAAAGCCTGGCTCAAGAATGCAGCCTGCACGCCGGAAGACATCTGGGTGGATACCCTGCCCTTTCTCGAAACCGAGGGCTATGTACGTCGAGCCCTCTTCTATGCGGCGGTGTACGAATTCAGGCTCGGCGTGACTGTGAGCTCGCTCGGCTCCAGAATGGCCGATATGACAGGCTTTGGATCTGCGAGCACCACATGTTGAAAACACCCGCACCCTTGCGCACCGTCGCGCTGCTAGGGGGCAGCGGTTTCCTCGGGCAAGCGCTCGCCAGCAGGCTCCAGGCTGCAGGTTTCCGGACCCGCATCCTGACCCGTAGCCTCGAACACGCAAGACCCTTGTGGTTGCTGCCGGATGCTCGCTGCGAGACCGTGGATGTACATGACCGCGCCGCGCTGGCCGCGGCCTTGCGGGGCTGCGAGGGTTTGGTCAACCTCATCGGCATTCTCAACGAGAAAGGCGACAGCGGGCGTGGCTTCCGGCGTGCACACGTGGACACCACGGTCTCGGCGCTGGCTGCGGCAGAAGTCGCCGGGGTATCGCGCTTTGTGCAGGTAAGTGCACTCAATGCCGACCCTGAAGGCCCCAGCCACTACTTGCGCAGCAAGGGAGAGGCCGAACAGCGTGTTCTGGAAACGCGCAGCATGCGCACGGCGATCGTGCGCCCCTCGGTGATTTTCGGGGCGGGAGACGGCCTCTTCGGGCGCTTTCTGCCGCTGGTCAAGTTCCTCCCTTTCCTACCCCTGGCAGGGGCCGGGGCGCGCATGCAGCCGGTATTCGTCGGCGATGTGGCAGAAGCCATCCTGCACATTCTCTGCGATGACCAGTTGCCGAGTGGCAGCGTGTTCGAACTGGGCGGACCGGAAGTGTGGACGCTTGGTCGCATCGTGGAGTTCACTGCGCACATGAGCGGGCATTTCTGTCCCGTGTTCCCGCTGCCCGCCTGGGCCGGGCGGCTGCAGGCCGAACTCTGCGAACATCTCCCGGGCAAGCCCTTCTCGCGCGACAACTGGCGTTCGCTCACGCGGGATTCGGTGGTGCAAGGCACTGACGGACTCGCGGCGCTTGGCATCACGGCCACGCCGTTGGACGCCGTTGTCCCTGCCTTGCTCAAGCCGACCCGTCGAGCGCGGGATTACAGCGCGGAGCGGCGCGGCGCGCACCGCTGAAACGCTGCGTGACCCGACCGCCCTCCGCAAGACACCCCTGTCCCACTGCGCGCGGATGAAAATCTACGAAGTAGGTGGTGCCGTGAGGGATCGACTGCTGGACCGGCCGGTCTCGGATCGGGATTGGGTGGTCGTGGGTGGCAGCCCCGAAGAAATGCTCGCACTCGGCTATAGACAGGTGGGGCGGGATTTTCCCGTTTTCCTGCACCCGGAGACGCACGAGGAATATGCGCTTGCGCGCCTCGAGCGCAAGCAGGGGCAAGGCTACCGGGGCTTCGCGTTCGACACCTCGCCGCACGTGACACTGGAAGAAGATCTCGCCCGCCGCGATGTCACCATCAATGCAATGGCGCGCGACGATGGCGGCAGGATCATCGACCCCTATGGTGGTCAAAAGGATCTGGCCGCCGGGGTTCTGCGTCACATCACCCCGGCGTTTGCCGAGGATCCCCTGCGCGTGTTGCGCGTGGCACGTTTCGCAGCGCGCTTTGGCTTCAGCATCGCGCCAGAGACACTCACGCTCATGCAGCAGCTTGCCCGAGGCGGTGAGCTGCTTACGTTGTCTCCGGAGCGGGTGTGGCGCGAGCTCGAAAGAGCCCTGATGGAGGCGCATCCGGCGCGCTTCCTGCAGGTGCTGCGGGACTGTGGTGCGTTGGCGCCACTGCTACCGGAAATAGACAGACAATTCGGACAACCGCGCTGCCCGGGCGATCAACCCACCGGGGACGCAGGCGAACATCTGCTTGGGAGTCTGATGCTGGCTGCCAAGGCTGATCTCGGACTCCAGGTGTGCTTCGTGCTGCTTGCGCTGATCCCATCCGACTGCGCATCCGGGATGGAACAGGCGATTCGACAGGCGGAGGAGCTTTGTCATCGGCTGCGCGCGCCAGTCACGTTGACAGAGACAGCCTTGGCGTTGGTGCGCGAGCAGATCGCAGTGCGCGGAGCCTGCACTCTGGAGGTTGAGGAGCTTGTTGCACTGCTGGAACGCTTGGACGGATTCAGGCGCGCAGATCGCTTCGAGGATGTGCTGTGTGCCTGCGCCGTGGATGCGCGCGCACCGGTATTGGGAGACTACGCGCCGGCTGTGCGCCTGCGTCTCGCGCTGGCGGCCTGTCGCAGCGCGAAGCCGGACGCGGAGGCTCTGGCAAGCAAGGATGGTGCCCGGATCAAGGCCGCCCTGCACGCCGCACGGGTTGCAGCAATGGCGCACGCCGAAGCCGGCTGAAAAGCGCGACCGGAATTTTCATTCGCAAACCCAGGTGAGTGAGATCGCGGGACTCTGGTCCGGATTGTGGCCGATCTGGAGTTCGCCGCGCTGCGCGAGCACTGCCGTGGCGTGCGTCAACACTTCGGGCTTGGCGCCTGAAGCTACCACGGTGGTGCCATTGGTGCTGCGATCGGTGATCGTGCAACGGCCGCGGCCGAATTGCAGCGTGAAATGCTGACGGGACACGAGCTCGTGAGTAATCACCAGATCATTGCCGGGATAGCGTCCCACGGACAACACGGGGTGATTCGAATCCATACGCAGGCGCCGGCCGTTGTACTCCAGGCGCACCGAAGACCAAGGCCCCTTGATGGGGAGGCCATCCGGCAGTCCGGCAACCGTTGCGGAATCCATATCCCAGATGATCTCGAACAGCGTGATGCGGGCATCGCCTTCCGCGTCCCAGGTTTCATCGTCGATGTAGCGTGAGATGGCGCGGAACATGGGGGGCAGGCGCTCGATGACATCCAGCGTAGCGAGCGTCTGATCCGGCTTGGCGTGGCTCACCGCCCAACGCGCAAGCCTCACAGCTTCGCCCAGCATGTCTGGTTCACCATTCGGCAAATCCCCATGGTGCATGCCGATATGCAGGCGCTGACGCTCAGAGGATCCGGGGACGAGATACCCGTTACTGATGTTCTCATGTAGCGCGCAAGCGGCCACTGCGGCAAGACGAGGATCATGGAACGAACACAGGACCTCGTCCCCGAATTCTGCGAACACCTTGCCACCCTGTACGGTGACAATACTGGTCATGGCCTGCATCACCTCCGAAAGGAAGGCGCGGGCCTGGGTGTCCCCTAAGGACTCATATAGCGCCGTGCTACCGACGATATCGGCCAGTAACACCACACCCTGGGATGTATCGCAGACTTCCTTTTCCACATCGGGCATTTTCCGTTCACTCCCCCCGCAGGAAGGGCAGGCTCAGCGGGCCTGCATTATCACATGATCAAGTGCCCTCGCCCCACAACTCTTTGAGGCGTTCATCCCGACCGCAGCGATAACGATAGTACTTGTAGCGCACCGGATTCTTCACATAGTAATCCTGGTGGTAATTCTCGGCCGGATAGAACACACCGGCCTGCGTGATTCGGGTGACGATGGCGCCCGCGAACGGCTTGGCGCGTTGCAAGGCCTCGCGGCTCGCCAGCGCCGCTGCCTGCTGGGTTTTATCGTGGAAGAAAATCTCACTGCGATACTGCGATCCCCTGTCGCAGAACTGGGCATCGAGTGTGGTCGGGTCGATGTTGCGCCAGAACACTTCCAGCAGCTGCTCGTAACTGATCCTGGCCGGATCAAAAAGCACCTGAACAGCCTCTGCATGCCCCGTGTTGTCATAAGTGACCTGATCATAGGTGGGATTGGGGACAGTACCGCCGATGTAACCGGCGGTGGTGGCAAGCACACCGGATAGCTCATCGAAGGGCTGTTCCATGCACCAAAAGCAACCACCGGCAAAGGTAGCCACGTGCTGGCCAGCAGCGGGCGTCGGCAACGGTACGGGTGCTTTGGCGGAGGGCTGCGGGTTTTCATTCGCCCACGCGGCACCGGCTATCAGGTTGGTGGCAAGACTGCAGACCAAAGCGAGCAGCCATCGTCTCTCAGGATTCATCGTGCCTCCCTCGTGGCGGATATGCGGGATGAAGTATCACAGGCGATGTCGGGCATCACGCAGGGCATAACCCGGCACAGCGCCGGCATGCTCACGCGTGAGAGTCATGATCTTCACACGGGTTCCCATCTCCTGCGGTAGCAACAGGCGTTTCACAGCCCGCGCCCTGCGCTCAGCCTCCTCCGGCAAGGACCGCATGTCTGCGGCCAGCAGATCGGTGATGCCGCAGTCCATGAGGTATTGCGCCTGCTCGGCAAACCCTGCGACCGACCATCCCGCCTCGTCCGCCGCCTCGGCCACTGCCGTAAAGTCGACCGCGGCCGTGATGTCCTGAATGCCCGGCATCCAGAGGGGATCCGCGTGGACCCGGTGCCGGTAATAGCATTGCAAGGTGCCTTGTGCACGGTCCGGGTGGTAGAACTCAGCTCGCGGGTAACCATAATCGGCCAGCACCACCGCGCCGCGCGCGACGAAGCGATTCAGGTCGGTCAGGAAGGCAGGCAAGCGCAGATTGATCTCGGAAGACCAGTCTTGCGGGTACTCAGAGGGTGGCAGAGGAAGCGTGGCACGCACCGCCTTTGCCAGCGGCGCTGGGGCCGGACGTGCGCGCCAGACGAGATTCTCCGTGGGATCGAGCCCGACACCGCGTTCCAGGATGCGTCCTTCCTGCAACTCGAAGCTCGAAACCGGGATGGCATCGACAATTTCGTTGGCCAGCAACGTGCCGTGCCAGGGACGAGCTGGCGGGCCTTGCCACCATTCAATCTGCGCAAACAATTCCGGCGCTTCACGCTCGATGAGTGCCGCCTGACGCGCACGCAGCTCCGGGCTCAATTCGAGGATTGCATAGCGAAAGTCCCGAAAACCCGCGGCGCGCAAGGTCTGCATCACGCTGAGCGCGAGGCGCCCACTACCTCCACCGAATTCGATCACGCCCTCGCCGCCGGTCTCCAGTACCGCCGCGCATTGGCGCGCCAGACAGACGCCGAACAAGGGAGACAGCTCTGGCGCGGTCACGAAGTCCCCTTCGCGCCCGAACTTGTGAGCACCCGCGACGTAGTAGCCGAGACCCGGTGCATAGAGCGCAATCTCCATGAAACGGTCAAAAGGCAGAAAGTCATCGGCGGCGCGAATCTCCTCGCGGAGGCGCTCTGCCAGTGCTGTGGAAACCGCTGTTTCCTCAGGACCCGGATCGGGTAATCTCGTCTCGATCTTCACTGTTTTCCCAGGGATACCACGCCATGTCCTCGCAGATGCACGACCCCGCTGAAGCGCCTGTTGCGCTGGTCACGGGCTCCGGACAGCGCCTCGGCGCGCACATCATCTCCACGCTGCATGCCCGCGGCATGCGGGTGGTGGTGCATTATCGTCAATCTGCAGCGGCTGCGCGTGCGTTGTGCGCAAGCCTGGAAGGCACACGGGCGGATTCCACCCTGCAGGTGGCCGCAGATCTTGCAGACCCCGAAGCGCCGCAGACGCTCATCGAGGCTGTGCGCGCGCGATGGGGGCGGCTCGATGTTCTGGTGAACAACGCAGCCCTGTTCCATCCCACGCCGCTCGCGGAGAGTACAGTCGCCCAGTGGGACGAGATGACCGGAGTCAATCTGCGTGCGCCCTACTTTCTGGCGCAGGCAGCGCTGCCACTGCTCAAGGCGCAAGGTGGGAACATCATCAATATCGTCGATGTGTACGCCGAGCGGCCACGGCCGCGCTTTGCCATCTACTGTGCGGCCAAGGCGGGGCTGGTAGGTCTCACGCGCGCACTCGCCCGCGAGCTTGCCCCCGACATCCGCGTGAACGCCATTGCGCCCGGGGCCATTCTCTGGAGCACGGAAACCACCAGCGCGGATCAGACCGCCATCCTTGCCAAGACCCCGCTGGCGCGGCTTGGAAGTCTCGAGGATATCTCCCGTGCGGTGTGTTACCTGCTGGATGCGCCCTACATCACTGGCCAGGTAATGAATGTGGACGGCGGTCGCTCGATCTTTGATTGAGCAGCCTCAGCGTCGACCGAAGACCGGCATCGGAGTACCCAGGAACCAGCGCTTCTCCGTCTCTTCGTACCACCAGTACTGCTCATCCCGAAGCGTCTTGGTGACACCCGAATCGATCTCGTAATACTCGATCATCACGATGGCGCGAACTTCCGTGCCTTCGGCACTCGCAATCTGATCGGCCTGGTGGTAACCCACCACCCGATACTGCTGCATGCGTTCCAGATCAGGCCGGGCTATCTCTTCATCCTTGCCCCGCAAGTACTGGGCTGCCTGCTCGTACTGTCCCCAGCGGATGAGCTTGCGGTAGGTGTCCGTGGCTTCGAACAGGGCACGACCCCGCTTTTCCTCGCCCGGAGAGACGATTGACGCGCAACCGACGCAGAGCACCACAAACAGGATCCACCCCGCCCGGGCCCAGATCATGTGCGCAGTCTTCATGGCGTGGAAGCCTCTGCTTCAAGGAATCCCGGTGCGTCCACCATGCCTGCGTCGCCCTTGCTGAATGCGGCCCAAAGTTCTGCGTAGCGCGTGCCGAGCACGGGATGCCGTTCGTGTGGCGCGATGTCTGCGAGCGGCTTCAACACGAAGGCGTAGTCGAGAATATCCTCACGTGGCAGGCGTAACCGTCCCTCTTCCAGTACGGCATCACCCCAGGTGAGGATGTCCATGTCGAGCGTGCGGGGTGCGAATTTCGCTTCTCCGCGATGGCGACCACACGCGGCTTCGATCTCACGCAAGGCTTCCGCCAAGGTTTGCAGCGGAAGCGTGGTGTTGAAACCAATCACGAGATTGAAGAAGTCGTCGCCCTCGAAACCGACCGCAACACTGCGATAGACCGGCGAGCACTGCACGGGGCCGACCAGTGCTTCCAGCTTCGAAATTCCCGCTCGTATGTTTTCCAGCGGCGCCTGGTTGCTGCCGATGCTGACATAGACCTGTGGCATGGGGGTGCGGGCTCAGGGCTTGCGACTGCGTTCGATCATCACACCCACATCGCGCACCTGGCGCACGGCCCCCTGCTTGTTGATGCGGATGCGCACCCACGGCAGTCCGAATTCACCGAGCAGAATGTCTGCAATGGTCTCCGCGAGGCGCTCCACCAGCAGAAAAGCGCTTTCATCCGCGAGCTTCATGATGCGCTTGGTCACCGACTTGTAGTCGATGGTGTCCTCGATGTTGTCACTGCGGCCCGGAATGGAGAGATCCGCTCCCATGTCGATGTCGACAACCAAGGTCTGCTTGAGCTTCCGCTCCCAGTCCCAGATCCCGATCACGGTGTCGATCTTCAATCCATGCAGAAAAACGATATCCATCACATGCCATCCGGAGGGCGCGCGGGAGTCGCGCTGGGCAGAAGTATAAGCCCTCTTGATTGCTGTCCGGGCATCAAGTGCAATACCCGCATGTGGGGCATTGCCTATCTCGTCATCAGCTATCTCATCGGATCCATTTCCGCAGCCATTCTGGTTTGCAGACTGATGGGCAAAGGCGATCCGCGCAGTGTGGGCTCCGGCAATCCTGGCGCCACCAATGTCCTGCGGGCCTATGGCAAGTTTCCCGCGCTGCTCACCCTGGCCGGGGATGTATTGAAAGGCTTCCTGCCGGTGGTGGTGGGGCTGGGCCTCAAACTCGATCCTGCCCTCGTGGCCGGCGCCGGTCTGGCTGCCTTCATCGGACATCTCTATCCGGTGTTCTTCGGGTTCAAGGGTGGCAAGGGCGTAGCCACGCTCATCGGTGTGCTGTTCGGTTATGACTGGCGCCTTGGGCTCTCTTTCATCGCGACCTGGCTGGCTGTGGCTGCGGTGTCCCGGTATTCCTCACTCGCTGCACTGTGCGCGACGCTCGCCGCACCGATTTATGCGTTGCTGCTCGGACTACCGTGGCCGTATGCCCTGGCTCTGGGGGTGATGGCGCCCACGGTGTTCTGGCGCCATGCCGAGAACATCCAGCGGCTGCGCAACGGCACGGAAGGACGCATCGGCGCAAAGCGCGCCTGAGCAAGGTTCAGGACGCGCCGGTGAGCCCTGGCTGGGTAGTCATTCCGCGCTGGAAAGCGCGATGTCCTCCAACGACCAGCGCGGCTGCACGGCAAAGTGGAGCGGTGCGTGCACGCCGGCAAGGTGTCGCAGATAACCCGCATAGGCGATCATTGCGCCGTTATCCGTGCAGAAGGCCGGCTGAGGGTAGTACACCCGGGCGCCCTGCGTCTTTGCCAAGGCATTGAGCCCCGCACGCAGCTGCCGGTTGGCACTCACGCCGCCCGCCACCACCAGGGTTCTCAGGCCGGTTTCCTTTAGCGCACGGCGACACTTGATGACGAAGGTATCGACCACCGCCTCACTGAAGGCCCGTGCGATGGCCGCCGGCGCGCCGGGCTCCGATCCATGATTCCGGACGGTATTGGCGCAGTAGGTCTTGAGCCCGCTGAAACTGAAGTCGAGCCCGGGCCGATCGGTCATCGGACGCGGGAAGGTGAAGCGACCCGCCTCGCCCTCCGCCGCCAGACGCTCCACTGCCGGGCCACCGGGGTAGTCTAGGCCCAGCAGCTTGGCCGTCTTGTCAAAGGCCTCCCCCGCCGCATCGTCCAGTGACTCGCCCAGGATTCGGTAGGCCCCAAGTCGCTCAACCTGCACCAGCATCGTGTGTCCACCGGAGACCAGCAGCGCCAGAAAAGGAAACTCGGGCGGATCCGGCTCCAGCATGGGCGCGAGCAGATGGGCCTCCATATGATGAATGGGAATGGCCGGAATCGAGCGGGCCCAGGCGAGGCTCCGCGCGAGGGTCGCCCCCACCAGCAAGGCCCCGATGAGCCCGGGTCCGGCGGTGTAGGCGATGGCATTGAGGTCGGGCAGGCCGAGGCCCGCGGCGGCCACCGTCTCGCGAATCAGGGGAACGAGGCGCTGCACATGGTCCCGCGAGGCCAGCTCAGGGACCACGCCCCCGTGCTGGCGGTGCATGGCAATCTGGCTGTGCAGGCGATGGGCGAGCAAGCCGCCGGCGTCTGAGTAGACCGCCACGCCGGTCTCGTCGCAGGAGGTCTCGATACCAAGGATGTTCATGGGGCCCAGCGTACCATTCCTTCAGGTGGACATTCGCTGGCTGGCCGCATAGGATCCCCGGTCCCTGAAGGCACAGTGACCCATAGGATCCAAAGCAAGCCCATGCCCAGCGTCAAAATCCGCGAAAACGAACCCTTTGATATCGCCATGCGCCGCTTCAAGCGCGCGTGTGAAAAAGCCGGTGTGCTGGCCGAAGTACACAAGCGCGAGTTCTATGAAAAGCCCACCCAGGAGCGCAAGCGCAAGGCTGCTGCCGCGGTGAAGCGATGGCAGAAGAAGGCCGCCCGGTCCTCGCTGCGCAAGACCCGCCCTTACTGAGTCCCCGCAGGCGCTACCTCCAGCAGAGGTGGCGCCGGTCAGCCCGGAAGCCTCCGCCATGTCCGATCTCAAGGACCGCATGAACGCTGCCGTCAAGGAGGCGCTCAAGTCCGGGGACAAGCTCAGGTCCACCACCCTGCGCGGCATGCTGGCCGCAATAAAGCAGGTCGAAGTCGATACCCGCACCACGCCCGATGAGGATGCCATCATTGCCATCCTGACCAAGCTGACCAACCAGCGGCGGGACTCGATCACCCAGTTCGATGCCGCCCAGCGGCAGGATCTCGCTGACAAGGAGCGGGATGAGCTGCGCATCATCGAAGAATTCCTGCCCGCCCCGCTCAGCGCAGAGGAACTCGACGCACTCATCGGCAAGACCATAGCCGAGTGCGAAGCCACGCAAATCAAGGACATGGGCCGGGTGATGAACACCCTCAGGCCACTGGTCATGGGCCGGGCCGATCTCTCGGCCGTCAGCGCCACCATCAAGGCCCGACTCTCGGGCGGCTGATCGGGGGCGCCGTCGGCGCCCTGCTTCACACATCTCGCGGAGCCTTCCCGCGCGTCTACAATGGGCGCACGCACTGCCCGCGTCATTTGGATTCGCTCGCCCCATGGCTGGTCGCATCGCCCGCGCCTTCGTCGACAAACTGCTGGACCGCGTCGATATCGTCGATGTGGTGGGCAAGACCGTGCAGTTGAAAAAGGCGGGGCGTGATTTCCAGGGTTTGTGTCCCTTCCATAACGAAAAAACGCCCTCCTTCACGGTGAGCCCGGACAAGCAGTTCTACCACTGCTTTGGTTGTGGCCAACACGGCTCGGCGATCGGGTTTCTTATGAACCATGACGGTTTGAGCTTTGCCGAAGCGATCGAAGATCTGGCCAGCCAGCTCGGCCTCGACATCGAATACGAAGCCGGTGGCCCGGAGACCAAGCGCGAAGATCACGGGCCGCTCCATGCGCTCATGGCGGAAGCCGAAGCGCTTTATGCCCGGCTGCTGCGCGAGCATCCCACGCGCGAACGGGCGGTGAATTACCTCAAGGGCCGCGGCCTGACGGGAGAAATAGCCAAACGCTTCGGCATCGGCTACGCACCTCAAGGGTGGGATACTTGTCTGACCGCGCTCGGCACCACACCGGAAAGGCAGAAGCTACTGTCGCAGGGTGGGCTCACCATCGAGCGCGAGGGCGGCGGTGCCTACGATCGCTTTCGCGACCGCATCATCTTTCCCATCCATGATCGCCGGGGTCGCTGCATCGCCTTCGGCGGGCGGGTGATCGACCAGGGCGAGCCGAAATACCTGAACTCGCCGGAAACTCCCATCTTCCAGAAACGGCGGGAACTCTACGGACTACACCATGCGCTGAAAGCCAACACCAAGCTCTCGCGCGTGCTCATCGTGGAGGGTTACATGGATGTGGTGGCGCTGGCGCAGCATGGCATCGACTACGCTGTGGCGACGCTCGGGACCGCTACCACCGGAGAGCACCTGGAAACCCTGTTCAGGGCGGTGCCGGAGATCGTGTTCTGTTTCGATGGCGACGCGGCCGGCCAGCGCGCGAGCTGGCGGGCACTGGAAACCGCACTGCCCTATCTGCAGGACGGCCGCAGCGCCGCCTTCCTGTTCCTGCCACAAGGGCAGGACCCGGATTCACTGGTACGCCAGGAGGGACGTTCGGCCTTCGAGGACCCGGCACGCTTTGAAGGTTTATCCGAAATGCTCTTCCGGGAACTCGGCAAGCAAACCGACCTGCGCACGCTGGAGGGCCGCGCCCGCCTGGTGGCCCTGGCCAAGCCCTTGATTGGCAAAGTGCCCACGGGGACTTTCCGGCAGCTCTTGCAGGAACGCCTCGCCGAACTGGCGCAAACACGCGTGACGGTGCCCGGGGGCCGCCCGCCGCCTGCCCCACCCGGTGCGGTTCACCAGTCCCGGCCCTTGGGCCCTCGCCAGAACGTGACCCCGGTCCTCAACCGGGCACTCTACTTCCTACTGCGAGAACCCGGCCTTGCGCGTGAGGCAAGCCACTTTCCCGCCCTGGATGTGACGGCAGATCCACGTCTCGCGCTGCTGGTGGACCTGCTGGAACTGCTCCGCGCGGAGCCTACACTCACCTCCGGTGCGCTCATCGAACGGTTCAGGGATACCCCGCAGGGCGCACTCATCGAGGAGATCCTCGCCCCTGCCATGTTGCTGTCCCCGGAACACTGGGGCACGGAATTCACCGGTGCGCTGGCACAGGTGCTCAAACATGCGCAACGCAATTACTACTCGCGGCTGGTGGAGACGGCGGCTGCGGGCAACCCGGCCGAACTCGCCGAGCAGACCCGGGCCCAACTCAAGCAGACACGGCCCCGGGATGCGGGCTGAGCGATAACGGGTGGTTCACCCCCTCCCATCGGGGTTATACTCCTGCATTGGTGCCGCAGCCGCGGAACACTCGCGCCAGTCATTACTCTAAATCGCCCGTCGGGAAGCAAACCGCCTCCCGCACCCAGCCAGTCATCAAGGTACAGCGCATGGCCACGGAACCGCTCGAAGAAATCGACTCCAACGACGAACAATCGCAGCTCAAGCGCCTGATTGCCAAGGGCAAGGAGCAGGGCTTCCTGACCTATCACGAAGTCAACGATCACCTGCCCGATGACATCGTCGATCCTGAACAGATCGAAGACATCATCAACATGATCAACGACATGGGGATCACCGTGCACGAGACGGCCCCCGATCCGGACGCTATCCTGATGGCCGAGCCGGAGATCGACGAAGAAGCCGCGGAAGAAGCGGCCGCCGCCATTGCGGCGGTGGATACGGAATTTGGTCGCACCACGGATCCCGTGCGCATGTACATGCGCGAGATGGGCACCGTGGACCTGCTCACCCGCGAAGGTGAAATCAAGATCGCCAAGCGTATCGAGGATGGCCTGAATCAGGTGCTATCCGCGCTGGCGGATTTCCCGAGCGTGGCGGAGACCTTCCTCGGCGAATACGACCGTACGGTGGAAACCGAAGGCAAGATCACCGACCTCATCGCGGGTTTCATCGACTATTCCGAACCGACGGAAGTGGCGGAACCTGTGGAATTGCCGGACGAGGCGGAAGCGGCCGCGCCTGCCAATGAAGATGAGGACAACGGCGACGACGATGCGGCAGATCCGGCCGCCAACCAGCTTGATCCCGAGGAAGTGAAGGCCCACTTCGAAGAATTCCGCAAGCTCCAGAAGAAGGTGCAAGCAGCAACCAAGAAGAACGGTCGCAGCCACCCCAAGACCCAGGAAGCACGCAAGGAGCTGCAGGAGAAGTTCCTGGTCTTCAAGCTCATTCCGCGCATGTCCGAGCATCTCGGCCAGCAGGTGCGCACGGTGGTGGAAGAAATCCGCCAGTACGAAAGGAACGTCCAGGATATCTGCGTCAAGCAGTGCAAGATTCCGCGCAAGGATTTCCTGCAGATGTTCATCGACAAGGAAACGGATGACACCTGGCTGAAGAGCCTGCTCAAGCAGAAGAAGCCCTATGCGGCCACGCTGAAGGAGAAAGCGCCGGAAATCGAGGCAATCCAGAACGGGCTGCGCGAAATTGAAGGCCGCAGTGGGGTGCTGATCAGCGAGATCAAGGACATCAGCCGCCGCATGTCCATCGGCGAAGCAAAGGCCCGTCGCGCGAAGAAGGAGATGGTGGAGGCCAACCTGCGCCTCGTAATCTCCATCGCCAAGAAATACACCAACCGCGGACTGCTGTTCCTGGATCTCATCCAGGAAGGCAACATCGGCCTGATGAAGGCGGTGGACAAGTTCGAATACCGCCGTGGTTACAAGTTCTCCACCTACGCCACCTGGTGGATTCGCCAGGCCATCACGCGTTCGATTGCGGACCAGGCGCGCACCATCCGCATTCCGGTGCACATGATTGAGACCATCAACAAGCTCAATCGCATCTCGCGCCAGATTCTGCAGGAGAAGGGCCGCGAGCCGACGCCGGAAGAACTGGCGCAGCGCATGGAAATGCCGGAAGACAAGATCCGCAAGGTGCTGAAGATCGCCAAGGAGCCCATCTCCATGGAGACTCCTATCGGCGACGACGAGGATTC
>JAURMM010000208.1 GCA_030830685.1 Gammaproteobacteria bacterium
GATCACAAAACGCGTTTTTCAATCTTTCTGAGATCTTTTGTTCGCCCATGAATGCCGAAACCAAGCCTGTTCCCGGAAGCACATGTCCGCTCTGTGCCGTGGGCGCACATGAGATCCTGCACAGGATCGCCGACTGGGATATCCGCTGTTGCAGTGAGTGCGGGTTCGCTTTCATCGACCCTTGGCCCGCACCAGCCTCGCGTCCGGATTTCTATTCCGAGTCGGCCATCATCGAACGCAAGGAGAAAAAGCATCGCGGCCCCCTGAAGCGCCTGGCGGCGTTCGTCCGGCACTGGTTGCGCAAGCTTTCCGGCAGGACCAAAGGCACGTTGTTCCTGCGCGAGCTCACGCGCCGGATACCCGAAGGCAGTGCCGTGCTCGACATCGGCTGCGGGGCGGGCGCGTTTCTATCCACGGCACGCCACCGCTATCAGTGCACGGGCATCGAAATCTCGTCCCATCTGGCGGACCATGCCCGCGCGTTGGGCGTGGAGGTGCTGGTGGGTGATTTCTGTGCCTATCCCTTTGGCGGCCGCCAGTTTGATGCGGTCGCCATGGTCTCGCTGCTGGAGCATCTGCATGATCCGAGACAGGCGCTGCGCCAGTGCCACGCCCTGCTGAATCCTGGCGGCATGCTGCTGTTGAAGACGGTCAACCATGGCGGCCTGAACCGGCGCCTGATGGGTGCACGCTGGAGCGGCTATCGACCACCCGACCATCTCGTTTATTTTGATCCGGACAATCTCGCGCGGGCCTTGCGCGAAATCGGCTTTCGCGAGGTACGCATGGTGGCCCCGCTCTTCAATGACAGCTTCTACTGTTACGCCCTGAAGTGACCCACGCGAACCACCACAGCACACCATGAGCACCTCCATGCACCCCGACAAGCATCCGGAAGATCCGCATCAGGCTGCCGCTGCGGATGCATTGGAGAACTGGCACGAGGAATGTCAGTCCGCCTGGCTTTACCGGATCATCGCCGAAGGTGAGGCAGATCCCTTGATTGCCGGCATGTTCACGGCGCTTGCCCAGGCCGCGGAAACCCAGGCCGCCTTGTGGGCGCAGACCCACGGTCGGGCGCTGCCGGCCTTTCGTCCTTCACTGCGCGCCCGCATCGTGGCGCGGCTCATCAGGATCACCGGGCCGCGGGCGATCAAGCCCGTGCTCGCCACACTCAAGGTCCGAGGTTTGTCAGCACTCAGCACCCGGGGGGTGCTGACTCACGCCATGCCGACTCAGCTTTCGGACGTCGGGGCGCGACATCGAGGCATCGGCCGGGGTGGCAATCTGCGTGCCGCGGTGTTTGGCGTGAACGATGGGCTAGTCTCCAACGCCTGCCTCCTGATGGGTGTGGCGGGCGCCGGCATGGATCATGACGCCCTGCTGGGAACAGGCTTCGCCGGCCTCATGGCCGGCGCGCTGTCGATGGCCGCGGGTGAGTATCTGTCCATGCGGTCGCAGCGTGAGGTTTTCGAATCCCAGATCGCACTCGAGCGCGCGGAGCTCGCCGCCTATCCTGATGAGGAAGTCGAGGAGCTGGCGCTGATCTATCAGGCACGCGGCTTTGAACTGGAGGCAGCACGCCAGTTCGCACGCGAGCTGGTGAAGCACCCGGTCCACGCACTGGACACCCTGGCGCGCGAGGAGCTTGGGCTGAATCCAGACGATCTCGGCTCACCGTGGGGTGCGGCCATCGCCTCCTTCGCAGCCTTCGCACTCGGAGCCCTGCTTCCCCTGCTGCCATGGCTGCTCGCACCCGTGCGGGAACCCGTGATGTGGAGTGGCGGGATTACGCTGTCGAGCCTGTTTGTCATCGGCGCGGTACTCAGCCTCTTCACCGGCCGCAATGCGCTGTGGAGCGGACTGCGCATGGTGCTGATAGGCGCAGGCGCGGGCCTCGCTACCTGGGCCATCGGCCATCTCTTCGGCACCAACGTGTTGCCTTGAGCCCCCCAAACCCGGGCGCACCCGGCTAGAATGCCCCCTCAATCACATAATAAATCCGAGGGGAGCGTGCGATGGATCTTGGACTCAAGGGCAAGGGAATCATCATCACCGGCGCCAGCAAGGGCATAGGCCGAGCCACTGCGCACGCCTTCGCGGCAGAGGGTGCGAATGTTGCCATCTGCGCCCGGGGCGCCGAGGCGCTGGAGAAAACCCGCGCGGAGCTCGCGGCCACGGGTGTCAAGGTGCATGCCGCCAGCTGCGATGTGGGCGATGCCGGGTCATTGAAAGCCTTCCTGGACGGTGCGCACGCAGCACTCGGACGGGTGGATGTGCTCGTCAACAATCCCTCCGGCTTCGGCGTGACAGACGACGAGGCCGGCTGGGCGGCCAGCGTCGCGGTGGACATGCTCGCCCCGGTGCGTGCCACCAAGCAGGTCACCGCGTGGCTCGTCGCCCAGGGCGGCGGTGCCATCATCAACATCAGCTCCATTTCCGGCATGGAAGCGAGCCTTCCGGGTGTCGCGGCTTATGCCGCCGTGAAGGCCGCGCTCATCAGTTACTCCAAGAGCATGGCGATGGAACTGGCACCGCAGGGCATCCGCGTGAACTGCGTGGCACCCGGCTCCATCGATTTTCCGGATGGCTTCTGGGATGGCATTCACAAGGGCAACAAGGCGTTCTACGACATGGTGGTGAGCACCATCCCGTTCGGCCGCATGGGACGCCCCGAGGAAGTGGCGAATGCCATCGTCTTCCTCGCGTCGCAGAAGGCCAGCTGGGTGTCCGGCGCGACGCTGCCGGTGGACGGTGTGCAGCACAAGGGCAACTTCTGAGGCTCTACCGCGCGTGACGCCATCGTCCTTGCTGATCCGGGGCGGCCTGCTCGCTGGGCTGGCCGCCCCTGTGTGGTGGATATTCCTCATCTTCTTTGGCGCAACCCTGGTCGATGGTTATTCTCTGAAGTCGGACTTCATCTCCGAGCTAGCCGCGCGTGAGAGTCCCGTTGCGGACTTCATGGTGGGCGCCGGGTTCGTGCTCACCGGAATCCTCTATCTCTGGTTTTCAGGAGCCGCAAGCTGGACCCTGCGGCGCGATGTCTGGGCCTGGATCGCTGGTGCGTTATTCGTTGCCGCCGCCATCGCGCGTATCGCAGCCGGTGTCTACCAATGCGACCCAGGCTGTCTGCCGTCGCCTGAATCCTCGGAACAACTCGCCCATCGACAGTGGGCTGCCGTCGGCTACTTGCTGATGATGCTGTCCGCGCTCGCCTGGGGCGCCACCGGGACTCGCCACAAAGGCTTGGGACATCTCCTCGCGTGGTGCATTGGCGCCTGTACCTGGGGCCTGGTCTGCCTGGTGTTGATGTCCGTGCACGAAGACTGGCAAGGCCTGCTGCAACGCTTGGCTGCTGTTGCCTTCAATATGTGGGTGGCAGTGCTCGCGCTGGCCCTGCTGCGCCAGCCCGCGCGATGAGCAATCCCCTGTGCCGCAACTGCCCGACCTGCGGCCACCCAACCATCAATGTGCTGAGGCTAGTGTTCTGGCGCGTGCGCTGTAGCCACTGCCGGGCCGAGGTGGGCACCCACCCAGCGTGGCGCATGCCCATCCTCTCCGTGGAAATGGTGGTCTGGTTGCTTGCCCTCAATGTTCTTTATCAGGACCACGGTCGCACTGGCCTCATCCTCTCGCTGGTGATCTGGGCACTGGTTGATCTCATCGCCGACTGCCTCGTGCCGCTGGTCGCGCGAAAACGCTGAGCACCCGTGGCAGATTCCGATCACTCCGGCGCGGAGGACGCCGCACCCGTCGCCACGCTCGAGGCCCCGTTCGCGAGCCTCTCACCAGACCGGGTGCTCGATGCCGTGGAGCGCACGGGTCAGGTGGTTGATGGCCGTCTGCTGGCCTTGAACAGCTATGAGAACCGCGTCTACCGCGTGGGGCTTGAGGCGGGCGATGCCTTGATTGCGAAGTTCTACCGGCCCGGACGCTGGGAAGACGCCGCGATTGCCGAAGAGCACGCGTTTGCATCCGAGCTGGAGGACGCCGAAGTGCCCGTGGTCGCGCCGCTGGCGGATGCAGAGGGGCATTTCCTGCGGCGGGATGAGGCCTTGCGCTTCGCGCTCTTCCCCAATCGGCCAGGACGCACCCCGGAGCTCGATCGCCTCGATGTCCTCGAGTGGACCGGGCGTTTCATCGGGCGCATACACGCGGTGGGGCGCGCGCGCCGCTTCAAAGCCCGACCGAGTCTCACGGTCGCGCGCTTCGGGCGTGAGCCGGTGGCCTGGCTCAAGCAGCAGGATTTCATTCCGCAGGATCTGCGACCCGCCTACGACAGCGTGGCCGACCAGTTGCTGGACCGAATTGATCAGACGTTTGATTGGGTGGGGCCGGTGGCAAACCTGCGCCTGCATGGTGACTGTCACCCCGGCAATATCCTGTGGACACCGGCCGGCCCCCACTTTGTCGATCTGGACGACTGCCTGACCGGCCCCGCCATCCAGGATCTGTGGATGTTGCTGGCCGGGGAGCGCGAAGAGCGCGAGGCGCAACTCGCCGCCGTGCTCCGCGGCTACACCCTCTTCTGCGCTTTTGAACCCGCCGAGCTCGGCCTCATCGAGGCCGTGCGGAGCTTGCGACTGCTGCACTACGCGGCCTGGCTCGCCCGACGCTGGAACGATCCGGCCTTTCCCTTGCACTTTCCCTGGTTCAATGGCCAGCGCTGGTGGCAAGACCACGTGCTGACCCTGCGCGAACAGCTCGCCGCGCTGGACGAGCCCCCTTTGCGGTGGTTCCCGGACTGAGAGGCTTGCACCCGGATGGCGTGACTCTACATAATTGACCGCACGGTCAATTATGTTTCAGGTTCAGCATGCCCGCCGATATCGCTCAGGAAACCAGTCAGGCCACCGCAGATCGGGCACGGGAAGCCCTGTGGCGCCATGACCACGCCAGTCAGGCACTCGGTATCCGCCTCATCGAGGTGGGGCCGGGGTATTGCCGGGCGGAAATGGTGGTGCGCCAGGACATGCTGAACGGCTTCGCCATCATCCATGGCGGTCTCTTGACCACCTTTGCCGATACCGCCATGGCCTTCGCGTCCAACAGCCATGGCGGGATGGCGGTAGCCACCAGTCTCGGCATGGACTTCGTGGCTTCTGCCCGCGAAGGA
>JAURMM010000029.1 GCA_030830685.1 Gammaproteobacteria bacterium
ATCCACGAGTAGTCACCAAAACGGCTGATGGTGGCGCCGCCCAGCCAGGCGCCAAAAAAGCCTCCCACCTGGTGGGACAGCAGTACCAGGCCGAACAGGGTGGCCAGGTGGCGTGGCCCGAACAGCTTGCCCACTAGGCCAGCGGTGGGGGCGCCAGTTGCGAGCCAGGTCAGGCCCAGCATCGCCGCGAAAAGGTAGAAGACCTCCGGCGTGCGAGGCGCCACCATGAAAAGCAGGATGAGCACGGTGCGGCTCGCATAGATCACGCAGAGCAGGGACTTCATGCGAAAGCGCTGGCAGAGCCAGCCCGCGCCGATGCTGCCCACCATGTTGAACAGCCCGATCAGCGCCAGTGCGTTGGCCGAAACCTTGGGTGTGAGGCTACACAGCGCCACCTCTCCTGGTAGATGGGTGGTGAGAAAGCCGATATGGAAGCCGCAGGTGAAGAAGCCGAGATGGATCAGCAGATAACTGCGGTCCTCGAAAGCCTCCCGCAGCTGCACTCGCAGCGGAATGGGCACGGCAGGCCCCTGATCGTGCTTCTGAGCACCGGTGGTTTGGTGGGCCAGGAGGGCTGCAAGCGGGATCACCAGCAGGGCAGTCAGGGCCAGCACCTCGAGCGCCGTCACCCAGCCCCAGCCATCGATCAGCCACTGGGTCAGCGGGGCAAAGATGAACTGGCCCAGTGAAGCCCCTGCATTGATGATGCCGGCAGAAAGTGCGCGCTTGTTCTCCGGCAGATAGTTGGCAAGCCAGCCGATGAGGATGGAGAAACTGCCGGCGCCCGCGCCTGCTGCTGCGAGAAAACCAAGGCTCAGGGTCAGCATCAGCGAGTGGGTGGCGAAGGGCGTCAAGGCGGTGCCGCTCGCGACCATGAGCGAGCCCAGCAGAATCACCCGGAAGCTGCCCCAGCGCTCCACCAGAGCCCCGAAGACAGGCTGCGCCGCCCCCCACATCAATTGCGATACTGCAAAAGCGAAGCTGATCTCCACCAGTGTCAATGGCCGGTGTGCATCGAGCGGGGCCACGAAAAGTCCCAGCGACTGCCGCGCTCCCATGTTCAGCATGAGGATGCCGGCTGCAGCCGAGAGTAGCAGCCAGAGCGAGCGCTGCGGCTGTGCAGTGTCCTGGTTTGCCGGGCTGCTCATCATGCCCTTACTGGTTCACGCACAAATAGTGCCGAGAGGAATCCGACTCCGCAGCCGAACATCACGTAATAGGCGGCGGCGAGCGGATCTCCCGTGAAGTCGATCAGAAAGGTCACAAGAAAAGGTGCAAAGCCACCGAAGATCATGACCGCAAGGTTGTAAGCCAGTGCGAGCCCGCGCGAGCGCACCGTGGTGTCGAATTGCTCGGCGACTGCAGTCGACAGCGGGCCGTAGAAGATGCCGAGAAAAGTACAGAGCGTGATCTGCATGAACAACAGCGAACCGAACCCGGGGGCACTCTGTGCGTGGGTGAACAAGGGCTGCAAACCAACCAACATCAGCGCTGCACCGGCCAACAGGAAGGGCCGACGGCCATGGCGATCGGACAGTATCGCCACCAGCGGGATCACGGCAGTCAGGCAGACGAGGGCAATGGCCTGGATCGTGAAAGCCTCGGCCAGTGCAATGCCGAGCTGTTGCTGGGCAAAGGTCGGCATGTAGATGAGGAGCACGTAATAGGTGATCGTGCCGCAGATCACGAGGCCGAAGGTGGTGAGCACTGCCCGCAGATTCTGCACCACGACCTGAGTCAGTGACAGTGGACGCGTCATCTCCACCCGTGCCTGCACGAATTCCTCAGGCTCCTCGATGTGACGACGGATATAGACGGCAACCGGCGCGATCAGGAGACCGAAGGCGAAGGGAATGCGCCAGCCCCAGCTGTCGAGTTGCTCCGGTGTGAGCAAGGTCGTGACCAGCACGCCAGCAACGGCCCCCCCGAGCGCTGCGAGCGTGAGGCCCACCTGCTGCAGCGAGCCATAGAAGCCGCGTCGCCCGGGCGGCGCCACCTCCACCAGAAACGACGTCGCAATCGCAAATTCACCACCGGTGGCGAAGCCCTGCAGGAGGCGCGCCAGCACGATGAGCACCGGCGCCCCGATTCCAATTGCGGCATAAGGCGGAGCCAGGGTGATGATGAGCAGCGAGATGGTCATCAGGCTCATGATGAGCTGCAGGGCAGCCTTGCGGCCATGGCGGTCTGCGAACATGCCGAGCACGATGCCACCCACCGGGCGCATGAAAAAACCGACGCCGAAGGTCGCGGTGGTCTTCAGCAGGGCGAGGAATTCGCTGTCCTCCGGAAAGAACAGCCGCGAGATGATGACGGTAAGGAAACCGAACACCACGAAGTCATACCATTCGAGTGCGTTGCCGATGACGGCTGCGATCACCTGTTTGCGACGTGTGGCGGGCATCAGCGAATCCTGGGCACGTTTGACGCGCGAGTGTAACCGTTTTGACGCGTTACGGTCCCCGGACCGGGGGAGAACCGCACCTCGGGTGTGGATTACGTGCGCAGGGATGATCCGGTAGAGTCAGCCAGAAAGACGGGGAGGGGAGAGACGTGACACGCACTGTATTGACGTGGGGAATGGCAGGGCTACTGGCCCTGACCGGGGTGGCACAGGCGAATGAGGATCAGAAGCTTGGTGAACAGCTCTTTGCCCGCAACTGCGCTGGCTGTCACAGCGCAACGCCTGCTCCGCGCGCGATGACCCCGACCGAGATGGCGGCATGGCCGCCCGAGAAAATCTATGCAGCGCTCGTGAGCGGGCAGATGATGCCGATCGCCGCCGGACTCGGGGAGATCGAGAAACGTGCCATCGCACTCCATGTCTCAGCCAGACCCTGGGGTACGGTGCCCACCACCAAGGTGGAGGAAAAGCTCAGCCAGTGCGCAGCATCGCCACCGCTGCCTGCAGATGCCCTCAGCAAGCCCCATTGGAGTGGCTGGGGCCTGGACGACGATGCCACGCATTTCCAGCCGGCCGAACGCGCCGGGCTAACTGCGGCAGACCTGCCTGTGCTCGAGCTCAAGTGGGCCTTCGGTTTTGCGGGCGGGACCACAGTCTCGACCCAGCCGGCTGTGGCAGGGGGCCGCATTTTCCTCGGCTCGCACGAGGGCGGCATTTATGCGCTCGATGCCGCGACCGGGTGCGCGCACTGGAAATTTGAGACGCCGGCAGCAGTGCGTGGTGCCATCCACCTCACGCAGCGTCCGGATGGCCGTTTCGTGCTCTACACCGGGGATCGCAGTGCGCATGTCTATGCCCTCGATGCCAACACCGGAGAGCTGCTGTGGAAGGTGAAGGTAGACGATCACCCCCATGCCCTGGTGACGGGTTCACTCGCGATCCATGACGATGTGCTCTACGTGCCGGTAGCTTCCTTCGAGGAGCTGGCAGGCGCCTCCGCCAGCTACGAGTGCTGCACCTTTCGCGGCAGCGTGGTGGCGCTGGATGCCGTCACCGGCGCGGAACGCTGGAAGTCCTGGGTGATTCCCGATGCGCCGCAGAAGACGCGCACGGGTGCCACAGGCACCCAACTGTGGGGGCCGTCCGGCGCCGCAGTCTGGTCGCAGCCGACCATCGATCCCAAGGCCGGTGTGCTCTACATCACGACAGGCGATAGTTATTCGGCGCCCGCAGCTGCAACCAGCGACGCCATCGTCGCCATGGATCTCGCGACCGGAAAAATCCGCTGGCACATGCAGGCGACACCGGATGATGCGTTTTCACTGGCGTGCGTCTCGCCCACGGTCGATGCAAAAACGCGCGAGGAGTGTGGTCCGGATATCGACTTCGGTGCCTCGGCCATCCTGCGCACCCTGCCGGACGGCAAGCGGGTACTGCTCGCGGGCCAGAAATCAGGCGTGCTGCATGCCCTCGATCCCGATGCTGAGGGCCGTGTGCTCTGGCAACAGCGCCTGTCGCCGGGCGGTGTGCTGGGCGGTATCGAGTGGGGCTTCACGGCCGACGAAGAGAATGTCTACGTGCCCATCTCCGACGTGTGGGAGAGCAAGTTCACCAAGGGCGCCGCAGGCGGGGTTTATGCGGTGCGTATTGCCGACGGCAAGGAAGTCTGGAACACGCCGGCCGCCAAGCCCGCATGCGAGGGCACGCCAGGCTGCAACGCGGGTCAACCCGCAGCCGCAACCCTGATTCCGGGTGTGTTGTTCTCGGGTTCCATGGATGGCCACATGCGCGCCTATGATCCCGCCACCGGGCGTGTGATCTGGGACTACGACACCGTGCGGGAATACACCACCGTGAACGGAGTGCCCGCCCATGGGGGCGCGATCAAGGGTGCCGGCGTGACCGTCGCAGGGGGCTGGGTGTATTTTGGATCCGGCTACGGTTTGTGGGGGATGCCGGGCAACGTGTTTCTGGCCTTCGGGCCGCGATGATCGTCGCGCCATGACTGCGCGTGCAGCGCTGGACAGACCGAACCTGACGGGAGCAGACGCATGATTTCGATCCTCGGACGAGCCCGCATCGAGGCCCTGCCCAGATTCATGGGCATGTTTTCCACGGACGGCGCCGCGATGCGTCGCAAGCACGGGTCCTGCAGTGCGCAGGTCTTCAAGGTCTGCGCGGAAGAAGAGGAAGTGGTGCTGCTCTTCCAGTGGCGCAGTCGTGAAGACTTCGAGAGCTTTCTGAGTGACCCGGAAGTGAAGGCGGTGATGGCCTCCAGTGGCACGCTCGGCAAACCCGAATTCACGTTCCTGGAACCGGTGGCAGTACTGCCCAGCTGAGTCCACGGCCTGTTCCGGCCGCGCCACGACGCCTTGATTGCCACGCCCTGATTGCTGAGGAGAGAACCGAAAATGAAGTCGATACCCTGGTCCTTGCTCGATCTGGCGCCGGTGGCGGAAGGCCAGACTCCCGCGGATGCCTTCCGCAACGCCCGCGATCTTGCGCAGCACGCCGAGCGTTGGGGCTATCGCCGCTACTGGCTCGCGGAACACCACAACATGCCCGGCATCGCGAGTGCGGCGACTTCCGTGGTCGTGGGGCATGTCGCTGCCGGCACTTCAACCATTCGCGTAGG
>JAURMM010000209.1 GCA_030830685.1 Gammaproteobacteria bacterium
GGTGATTGGGGCTCAGCACCGAGAAGGGGCTTTCGAAAGTGGCGGAGATGAAACTGTATGCGGTAAACCAGTCCACCCCGTACAGATCGCCGGCCAGGCCCAGCTCCATACCCTGCCGACGGGTCTTGTCCACGTTGTCGAAGAGCCCCGTGTTGCGCCCCGTGGACTGGAAAATAATGTCGTCGTGGTTGGTGGTGCGAAAGTAGCCGATCCGATATTCCGCCATGCTGCCCAGCACCCCGCGCACACCGGCTTCGACACCTTTCGCAACGACTTGATCGAGCGGCGGATCCGCCAGAAAGGCATTCGGGAGGCGACATTCAAATTCTATGTCGTCCGGATCCTCGCCATCCTCAATCGCGATCTGACGGGCCACCTCGAACACGCCTTCGTTACAGGCGAGCTCAATCGGCGTAGGCGCGCGTGAGGACTCGCTATAGCTCGAATAGAAGGTCGCTTCTTCTGCCACGGCCCAGGTCGCACCCACCGTCGGGTTGAAGCGGCTGAAATTGTGATCCCCGTTCAGCTCACGCCGTTCGCCTGAGCGATCACGCAGGCGGATGTCCGTGTCGTTGTAACGCCCGCCAAAGGTGAACGTAAAGGTATCGGTTAGCGCCAGATTGTCCATGAAGTAGAAACTCCAGGTGCGGGTCGAGGTCGTCACGCTGGTGGCGTACTCATCCACGAAGCTGCCGACACCCAAGCCCGCCGTGCTGCGTGTGACCGGATCGAGCCTGGCAAGCTCCACGTTGGCATCGAAATCCGCCTCGCCCTTGAAGAAGCTGCCCCCCACCACGAGGTAGTTGTCGCGGGAGAACAGCGGCTGGATGAAAGTCATTTGTGCATCACTGCCGAAGGTTTCCTGCGCGCGGGTGCTGCGGTTGCTGATGGCCTCATCGGAGAGGATCCCGGTACCCGAGAGCTCCGCCGAGACATCTTCCACATTGAAGGCCTCGGGGTCACCGGCCAGCCCATTGAGGATGTTCTCCAAGTCCTCCGGATCGGCTGCATTGAGCGCATTGCCATCGCAGATATCGTCATCGTCAACCCCGAGTGCCTCCACGGCATCCTCATCCAGTTCCTCGATGAGGAACGTGCCGTTGGTGAGGCCGCACTCGACGAATTCCGACCCATCGCCGTTGAAAGAGCTGGTACGCACGTTGCGGTAGAAGCCGTTGGCGCCCAAGGAGAGCACATCGCTCAGCTCGTGGGTGGCGTCAAACGTCACCGCACGCAGGCGGTTGTCCGTGATATCCGGCGCCGTGAAGATGCTCTCGCGGTTCACGGCTATGAGTCCCTCGGGCGCCGGACCATTGCCGGTGAGGTTGGTCTCCGCGTACTGATAGCTCAGGTTGGCCACGCTGCGCTCGGCCCGCCACGACACCGCACCGTACAGATTAAGTGCGTCCGAGGGTGACAAATCCCGCCAGCCCTCTTCGTCGAAGTAACTGACATTGGCGTAATAGCCCACGCTGCCATCGTTACCGCCACTCTCAAAAGTCGTCGTCACCCGCCCGAAGCTTCCGCCGGACACCTCTCCCCCATGCCCTTGGTAGCTGAAACCGTCCTTCATGCGGATCGCCAGTGCGCCGCCCAGGGTATTGAGTCCATAAAGGGGGTTGGCGCCGCCGACCAGGCTGATGCTCTGAACAGCAGACTCGGGCAGCAAATCCCAGTTGACCGCATCACCCAAAGGTTCGTTCACACGCACGCCGTTCTGATAGACGGACACCCCCATCGGTAGGCCGAGTAGAGGCGACGCCGAATAGCCCCGGAACTGAACATCCGGCTGCAGGGGATTGTTCTGGGCAATGTTGGCAGACACGCTGCCAAGGGTGTGGGTGAGATAGTCGGTCAGATCCATACTCTGAGCGCGTTCCAGGGCATCGGCATCACCGGACTGGATGGCAAAGGGCAATCTGTCTACCGCGAGCCCCAGACCGAGCGCGACGGGGGTGGGCGCCACCACGGTGATTTCCTCGTCGAATCCCGCCCCCTCTGCCAACACGACAGCGGGAAGTGAGGCGGCAAAGGCGATGAGCGCCACGGCGCGGGACAGGCACTGGTAGTCGCCGCCCGGCTGAAGTGGCGACAGGTAAAGAGAATCTTGCATGGAAAACCTGCAGCGAGCCGGGGTGTTACAAGGACCTGATTCTCGGACCCGAACACAATGCGGCGCAACTGGGCAATGCCGCCCCCGTCATTGAAACCAGCTTGACAACGCGGGCATGGAGAGTCCGAACCCAAGTCCCGCGATGGGATCCGGGCTGGGCGGGATTCGATCTGCCGTGGGGCTCAGGCCTTGAGGAAGCCGTTGCGGATGGCGAGTCGTGCCATTTCGGCCGAAGTGCTCACGCCGAGCTTGGCCTTGATCTGGGTGACGTAGTTAGCAATGGTCTTGGCACTTAGGGACAGGCGTTTGCCAATTTCCGCGACCGTGAGCCCTTCTGAAATCATGCAAAAGATTTCAAATTCCCGCACCGAGAGGCCCGCAATGGGAGACTTGTCGCCCCGGGTCTTTTGCAGCGCCAGGCGTTGGGCCACCGCCGGATGCAGGTACACATTACCCGCGGCCACGGTGCGCACGGCCTCCAAAATGACGTCCGTGTCGCTGGCCTTGCTCACGAAGCCGCGCGCGCCGGCGACCAACGCCTGCTCCACGAAGGCCACATGCTCATGCATGCTGAGAGCGAGGATTCGAGCCTCCGGACGCCGGCCGATGATGCGCCTAATGGCTTCCAGCCCGCCGATACCCGGCATCCCAAGATCCATGACTGTCACATCCGGTGACAGTTTGGCGAATGATTTCACTGCGGCTTCGCCATTATCGGCTTCGGCCACTACCTGAAGGTCCGGTTGGCCATCGAGCACCTGCCGATAACCCGCCCGCACGATGGCGTGGTCATCTACCAGAAATACTTTGGTCTTAGGCATCAATTACCCGGGGGGGGGTAGAGCTTCTGCTTCCCTTCAACTGGATTATGAACGGCAGGGCATACAGCGCCTAGTGAAATCTTCCTGATTTTTTTGTGATTTTTTCCCGGATTTTTTTCATTTTTCCCGCGCCGCGAAAGACGCGCCGCACCATAATAAACCCGACAGACTCGGTCTCAGATACTGCAGGCAAGTTATGAAATTTCAAAGCCTCTCCGGGTGAGATGTTAATTCCCTGGAATAATCGCGGTGTGGCCAAGACTGCTCCGAGCATAGCCGGGAGCCTCTCATGCCGAGTTCAAGAATTCACCCGATTCACGAGGAATACTCTCCCTGCGACAGGAGAATTTCACTCGCCGTGGCGGCTTTTTTCCTCCGCCTGGCGGGCCTCAAAAGCCGCCTGTTTTTCAGGTGAAGCTTCGGCCTGGAATTTTTCGCGCCATTCCGCATAGGGCATCCCATAAATGAGAGCGCGGGCCGCCTCGTAATCCAGTGCATGTCCGCGGGTTTCGGCTTCGGTGCGATACCACTTGGCGAGACAATTCCGACAGAAGCCCGCCAGATTCATGAGATCGATGTTCTGCACTTCCGTGTGCTCGCGCAGAAAGTCACGCAGGCGGCGGAAAGTGGCGGCTTCCAGTTCGAGGGTTTCCTGTTCGGTCATGACATCATCCTCAGAAATGCGCAGGGCGCGCCGGTGAATCCAGATATTTTCAGCCGTTGAGGCCGTGTTGCTTCATGCGATAGCGCATTGTCATGCGTGTGATCCCGAGGCGTCGCGCGGCTTCGGAGACATTATTGCCCGTGGCCCGCAGTGCGTGCTCAATCAGGAGTTTTTCGGCTTCTTCCAGCGTGAGCTCTAAAAGCTCATGCGCTGCGCCGCTGTCAGTCTCGCCAGTTGACGCTGCTGCAGGCAGCAGCAGATGGGCCGGGGTCATCGGCGCGCCGTTGGCGAGCAGCATGGCACGCTCCATCACATGCTTCAGCTCGCGCACATTGCCGGGCCAGTGGTAGGCGCGCAGGGCAGCCCGCGCTGAAGACTCCAGCGTGAAACCGGGATAACCGTAGCGGCGGGCCATCACCTGCCCCATATGATCGGCCAGCAGCAGCACATCTTCGCCGCGCGCTCTCAGCGGCGGCAGCGGCACGCTCAGCACGTTGAGTCGGAAATACAGATCCGCCCGCAGGCTGCCCTCCGCCACCATGCGTTCCACTTCCCGGTTCGTGGCCGCCATGAACCAGGCCCGAATCGGACGTTCCTGGCTGCTGCCGACGCGACGGAGCATGCGCCGTTCCAGCACCGCCAGCAGCCGGGTCTGCAGCTCAAGGGGCAGTTCACCGATCTCATCAAGAAACACCACGCCATCCTCAGCCGCCTCTATGAGTCCGGTGCGATCCGCGATCGCATTGGTGAAGGCACCTTTCACATGGCCGAAGAGTTCGGATTCGATCAGTTCTCGCGGCAAGGCCGCGCAGTCCACATGCACGAAAGGGCGTGAGGCCCGGGGAGACTGGCGATGAATGAGGCGGGCGGCAAGATCCTTGCCGGTGCCGGTTTCGCCCAACAGCAGCACGGTAGGTGCCGGCTCTGCGGCGCCCAGTTGCGCGACGCGTGCGAGTTGCGCACGGAGCTGGTCGGCGAGCTCGGAACACCCCAGCAGCTCGGGCTCCTCACTGCCGCTGCTCTCGCGCGTGCGAGAATAGTCGAGCTGCCGGGACACGGCTTGATGTGCGAGCACCTTGCCGACGTTGACGAGGAGCTCATCGAGATCGATGGGCTTCTTGAGGTAGTCCGCAGCACCAAGCTTCATGGCGCCCACAGCGTCTTCCAGCTCGCCATAGGCACTCATCGCTAGCACCGGCGTTCGCGGCGCAAGTCCCTCACGCAGGCGCTGCAGGAAATCCAGGCCACTGCCATCCGGCAAACGCATGTCCAACAGCAGCAGATCGGGCTCTTCCTCGCGCAGGGCCTGCTCCGCCAGCGCCAGGCTCGCCACCGCTCGGACGGTGTGGCCGGCCTTCTCCAGACAGCGCAAAACGGCCCGGGCGAACAGCACCTCATCCTCGACGATGAGGATGCGTACACCCACGCCACGGGCGGGTGCGCTTTCCGGACCGGGTGACTCAAACGGGCGCATGCGAACTGTCA
>JAURMM010000210.1 GCA_030830685.1 Gammaproteobacteria bacterium
CAATCCGCTCGAACGCTACAACATGGCCGATACCCTGAAGGCGCAATACACGGCCTATCTGACCCGCGGCCATGTCTGCTACTCGGACATGGGGCGGATTCTCGTCGCCATCACGGAGGACACCCTGGGCTGGCACGATACTGTGTGTGGCGTCAGTCGTCGGGCAGAACTCGAACGGCGCTACGGTCCGGCCAACTATCAAACCCATCGTAACGACTTCATGCGCAACGGGCGTGAGCTTTTCCTCATCGAACTGGGGAAATGGGGGCTGGGCAAACGCGATCTGGTGGCGAACGTCAATTTCTTCAGCAAGGTCAGCGTTGATACGGAGGGCGCACTGAGTTTCCACTCTGGGCACTCGCGGGCCGGCGACACGGTCACGCTGCATGCGGAGATGGACACGCTCGTGGTGCTCAACACCTGTCCTCATCGCCTCGATCCTGCAACAACCTGGACGCCGCGCCCGGTGGCCTGCGAGGTGTTGCATACCGGGGGAACCCCTGCCTGGGATCCTTGCCGCCTGTCGCGGCCCGAGAATGCGCGCGGTTATGCCCTCACCGCACGCTATCACTGTCAGTGCCATTGAGGAGAGCCCGGGATGAATACTGCGATCACCCATCCGCATCTCGATCCGGCCAAGGCTATTCATGATGAGATTGTGCCAGCGGGCGCGGCGTGGACCTGGCGCCTGACGAAAGGCCAGACGCTGCGCATTTTCGACCTGGAAGGCAATCAGGCCGTCGACACGCTTTTCTTCAATGCCAACGACACGAGCGAGCACTACAGCGTGTCCGAGACGATCGTGGCCCAGCGGTGCCTGTATCTGACCGTAGGGACCGTGCTCATCTCCAGCGAGGGTAATCCCATGCTGACCATCACCGCCGACAATTGTGGTCGGCACGATACCTTGGGCGGAGCCTGCGCCGGAGAGAGCAATCAGGTGCGCTATGCCCTGTCGACGCTGCCGATGCACAGCTGTCGCGACAGTTTCCTGCTGGCCTGCGCGGAGTCGCCCTGGGGCCTCACCAAGCGCGACCTCGTGTCCAACATCAATTTCTTCATGAACGTGCCGGTCACACCCGAGGGCCATCTCAGCTTCGAGGATGGTATCTCGGGCCCGGGGAAGTTCGTGGATCTGCGGGCAGAGATGGATGTGATCGTGCTGGTGTCGAACTGTCCGCAGCTCAACAATCCTTGCAATGCCTACAACCCGACGCCAGTGAAAATGCTGGTCTGGGACTGAAAAAGCCGGGCATTCCGGCACCGACGAGGGCGGCCAGCCCGCACCGGAGGACGACCTCCGGGTGCTCCAAAGTCGCGGGACGACCCGCCACCTGCCAAGCGGTAAGCAGCCATGTTCAAGAAAGTACTCATTGCCAATCGCGGCGCCATCGCCTGCCGCATCATGCGGACTCTGCGCGCACTGGGTGTGGAATCAGTCGCGGTCTTTACCGAGGCCGACCGCGCATCACGCCACGTCACCGAAGCCGACGAAGCGGTTCTGATTGGTGAAGGGTCGGCGCAGGACTCCTATCTTCAGGGCGAACGACTGATCAAGGTTGCGCAGGAGACAGGCGCCGAGGCCATCCACCCCGGCTACGGTTTTCTCTCGGAGAACGCGGCCTTTGCCGAGCAGTGCGAAGCCGCCGGGATTGCTTTCATCGGGCCCCGTCCTGTGCATCTCCGGGATTTCGGTCTCAAGCATACGGCCCGCGCCATCGCCCGCGAGGCTGGGGTGCCCATGTTGCCGGGGACCGATTTGCTGCCGGACGTGGCTGCTGCGGTCGCCGCTGCAACGGACATCGGCTACCCGGTCATGTTGAAGAGCACTGCCGGTGGCGGTGGTATCGGCATGCGCATGTGCAGCACCGAGGATGAACTGCGTGAGGCATTCGAAAGCGTGCAACGACTGTCACGCAAGAGCTTCGCTGATGGTGGGCTCTATCTCGAACGTTTTGTCGCGGCTGCTCGCCATGTGGAGGTGCAGATCTTCGGTGATGGCGAGGGGCAGGTGATCAGCCTCGGCGAGCGTGACTGTTCGCTGCAGCGTCGTAATCAGAAAGTGGTCGAGGAAACCCCCGCCCCCTGCCTGCCAGAGGCGACACGGCAGGCCTTGGCGACGCATGCGGTGGCGCTCGGGCGCCGGGTGCGTTACCGCTCCGCAGGTACGGTGGAATACGTGTATGACGCCGAACGCGACGAGTTCTACTTCCTCGAAGTGAATACCCGCCTGCAGGTTGAGCATGGTGTAACCGAGTGCGTGACGGGTATCGATCTCGTGGCCTGGATGGTGCAGCTCGCGGCCGCCGAACTCCCCGCATTGCATTCACTGGAACCCACCTTCCACGGTCATGCCGTCCAGGTTCGGGTCTATGCGGAAGATCCCGCGCGAGATTTCCAGCCTTGCCCGGGTGAGCTCAGCTGCGTGCAGTGGCCCGAGGCGGCACGTGTCGACACCTGGGTGGAGGCGGGAGTCGAAGTGCCACCCTGGTATGACCCCATGCTCGCCAAGATCATCGTACAGGGCGCCAATCGCGCCGAGGCGCTGGAAAAACTGCGCAGCGCGCTCTCAGCCACCCGGCTCGATGGCATCGAGACCAATCTCGAATATCTGCAGCAGGTGCTGACATTGCCTGCATTCATTGCGGGCATACACTCCACCAGCACGCTCAAGACCTTTGACTATCGCGCGGGCACCATCGAGGTGATTGCGCCCGGCACCGAGACTACCGTGCAGGACTTCCCTGGACGCCTTGGTTACTGGGCAGTGGGTATTCCGCCCTCCGGTCCCATGGATGACTACTCGTTCCGCCTGGGGAATCGCCTGCTCGGCAATCCGCCTGAGGCCGCGGGGCTGGAAATGAATCTCGGTGGCCCCCGCCTGCGCTTCAACCGGGACGCCACGGTGTGTCTCACCGGGGCGAACATGCCGGCCACCCTCGATGGCAAAGCCGTGCCGTGGTGGGAGCCCGTGCAGGTCAGTGCAGGCAGTGTGCTCAGCATCGGCACCGCGCGGGCGGAGGGCACACGTGCCTACCTCACGCTGCGGGGTGGACTTGATGTGCCGGCCTATCTCGGCAGCGCTGCCACGTTCACGCTGGGACGCTTCGGTGGTCATGGTGGGCGCGCCCTGCGGACCGGTGATGTGTTGCGGCTCAAGGCGAGTCACGGAGCACTTCCAAGCTTCGATCCGGCCGTGGAATGGGCGACGCCGCTGGCGGAGCGTCTCACCCTGCGCGTGATCTACGGGCCGCATGGCGCACCTGATTTCTTCACGCCTGAGGACATCGCAACCTTCTTTGCCACGGACTGGGAGGTTCACTACAACTCGAGTCGCACGGGCGTGCGACTGCTCGGCCCCAAGCCACAGTGGGCGCGCCAGGACGGCGGTGAAGCGGGCCTTCATCCGTCCAATCTTCATGACAATGCCTACGCCATTGGCGCCGTGGATTTCACCGGCGACATGCCGGTGATCCTGGGGCCCGACGGTCCCAGTCTTGGTGGTTTTGTCTGTCCGGTGACGGTCATCGCGGCCGACCGTTGGAAGCTCGGACAGCTGCGCCCCGGTGACAAGCTACGCTTCGTGGCCGTTGCCCCCGCCGAGGCGGTGCGCCTGGAAGCCGAGCGCACAGAGGCCATCCTCGGGCTCAGAGCGGCGCGCACGATCACTGCTCCCATCCCCGTCGTGGGTTCTCCTGTGATCACCCATCGGGCCGCAGCCGAGCACCCCACGGGTGTCGCGTATCGGCCTGCCGGCGATCGCTACCTGTTGGTCGAGTATGGCCCGCAGGTGCTCGATGTGAATTTGCGTTTCCGGGTGCAGGCACTGCTCCGGACCCTGCAAAAACTGGCCTTGCCGGGAATCGTCGACCTTACGCCCGGGATTCGCTCCCTGCAGGTGCATTACGACCCACACATACTGAGCCGTGAGGCGTTGTTGCATGCATTGCATGAGGTGGAGGCGGATCTCGATGCCACGGCCAGCACGGTGGTGCCGAGTCGCATCGTGCATTTGCCGCTGTCCTGGGATGATCCGAGTACCCGGCTCGCGATCGAGAAATATACGCAGTCGGTTCGCCCCGACGCGCCCTGGTGTCCGAGCAATATCGAGTTCATCCGCCGCATCAATGGCCTGTCCTCCGAGGATGAGGTGAAGGACATCGTGTTTTCTGCCAGTTATCTGGTGCTTGGGCTGGGCGATGTCTATCTCGGCGCACCTGTCGCCACGCCACTCGATCCCCGTCATCGTCTGGTGACCACCAAATACAATCCTGCGCGCACCTGGACGCCGGAGAATGCCGTCGGCATCGGCGGGTCCTATCTGTGTATCTATGGCATGGAGGGGCCGGGTGGCTACCAGTTCGTCGGCCGGACCTTGCAGATGTGGAACCGTCACCGCAGCACGCCGGAATTCACCCAGCCATGGCTGCTGCGGTTTTTCGACCAGATTCGCTTCTTCCCCGTGAGCGCGGAAGAACTGGCCGAGATAAGACGTGATTTTCCGCTTGGACGGTACCGGATCCGGATTGAAGAGAGCACCTTTGACTTGACCAGGTACAACGATTTCCTGACCCGGGAAGCGGCATCCATCGGCGCGTTCAAGGCACGCCAGCAGGCTGCTTTCGAGGCTGAGCGCGAGCGTTGGCAGGCCGCAGGCTTGGCACAGGTGGCGGATCCACTGGATGTTCCGGCTGAGAGCGCACCGGAAGCGGTGACGCTCGAGGCAGGAGAAGTGGCCGTGGAGAGCCACGTGCACGGCAATGTCTGGCAACTCAAGGTGCAGCCCGGGGATAGCGTGCAGGCGGGTGACACGCTCGCCGTGCTCGAGGCCATGAAGATGGAAATTGCGGTGCTGGCCGAAACATCAGGACGGGTCGTGCGTCTGTGCGTTGAACCCGGCACCCAGGTGCTACCGGGGCGGACTTTGCTTGTAATGGCGGCAGACTGAGGAGCGGCTCATGGATCTCTCACTGAAAGCCCTGCGCGCTGCCTATGCAGCGGGGACCCTGGACCCACATCGCTTGTGCGCGCTGATCGATGCGCGGGCTGAGGCCTGTGCGGATGACAACATCTGGATTCGCCGCCTGACCGCTACCGAACGAGCCCCTTGGCTCGATGCGCTCGCGCGGGCCAATCCCGCTGAGCTGCCGCTTTACGGCGTGCCTTTCGCGATCAAGGACAACATCGATCTGGCCGGTGTGCCAACTACCGCAGCCTGCCCTGAGTACGCTTACGTGCCCGCGCGCTCTGCGTTCGTGGTGGAGAGACTGCTGGCGTTGGGCGCGATTCCCATCGGCAAGACCAATCTGGACCAGTTCGCCACGGGCCTCGTTGGCAGTCGTTCACCCTATGGCGCCACTCGCAATGCTTTCAATCATGAGTATGTCTCCGGTGGCTCCAGCGGCGGATCCGCTGTTGCTTGCGCCAAAGGCTTGGTGAGCTTTGCACTCGGCACCGACACCGCAGGGTCTGGACGGGTGCCCGCGGCGCTCAATGCACTCGTCGGTGTCAAGCCGACGCGCGGTCTTTTGAGTCTCAGCGGGGTCGTGCCGGCTTGCCAGTCGCTCGACTGCGTCTCCATCTTTGCGAGCAGTACGGCAGATGCCGCGACGCTGCTCACGCATGCCGCCGCACATGATCCGGATGATCCATGGTCGCGTGGTGGCAGGCCTTTGCGGCCTGCAGGTGCCTCTTTCCGCTATGGCGTGCCGCGGCAGCTCGAATTCTTTGGCGATACCGAGGCGCCCCGTCTGTTTGCGGCCGCCCGGGCCCGTCTGCAGGCGCTGGGCGGTGAGGAAGTGGAAATGGATTTCACCCCTTTCCTGGAAGCTGCGCGTCTGCTCTACGAAGGGCCCTGGGTGAGTGAGCGGTACGCGGCGATCGAAGGCTTCATCGAAAACAAGCCCGAGGCCCTCTTCCCGGTCACGCGGCAAATCATCGGCGCCGGTCGTGATCGTCGCGCGGTTGAACTCTTCAAGGCACAGCACCGACTACAGGCACTCAAGCACCAGACTGATCAGATTTTCATCCATTGTGATTGCGTGCTGACACCTACCCTTGGCCGCCCCCACACGCTCGCGGCTGTAGCCCAGGATCCGGTGCGCCTCAACTCCGAACTTGGCCACTACACCAATTTCATGAACCTCCTCGATTACGCAGCCCTGGCCCTGCCCGCCGGTATCGGCACGGCTGGCGTGCCCTGGGGTGTGACGCTCTTCGCGCCTGCGTTTGGTGATGAGCGTTTGCTGGACCTCGGTGCCCGCTTGCTGGGTGAGCCCTTGCCGTCGTCCCGGCAAGCGCTCGCTGAAACTCCCGACGCTGCGTCGCACATAACGGTGGTGGTCTGTGGCGCGCATCTTTCCGGACTGCCGCTCAATGGGGAATTGCTGGCGCGCGGTGGGCGGCTGGTGCGTGCGTGCCGCACGGCGCCTGTCTATCGCCTGTATGCGCTGGCTGGCGGGCCACCTCGACGGCCAGGACTCTTGCGGGACACCACGCACGGCGCCGCGATTGAAGTGGAGGAGTGGGCCTTGCCGCGCTCAGCGCTTGGCGATTTCATGGCGGGCATCCCCGCACCGCTCGCAATCGGTCGGGTTGAACTGGAAGATGGCAGCCAGCCGCATGGCTTTCTGTGCGAGGCGCACGCCTTGCAAGGCGCAGAGGAGATCACGCAGCTGGGCGGCTGGCGAGCCTATCTCGCCCGGCGCTGAGCCGCGCGGAAAATCGGCAACAAATCAGGTGGGCGAGCGGGGCGACCAGCCCCAGAGGGCCTGCAGCGTCTGCTCACAGCTGTACTCGACCCGCGTGCCGCGCCAGGGGTCGGTGAATGCAAGCCGGGTGGCCATCAGTCGCAGGCCTGCTGGATGGGCATTGCGTTGCCCATAGGCGGGATCTCCCAGCACCGGATGACCTGCAGCTGCCGCGTGCCGGCGAATCTGATGATACCGTCCACTCGCCATGCGGATTTCGACACAGCTCGTCTTCAGTTGTGTAGAGCTGGACACGATGTGATAGTCGGTGCGCGAGGCCTTGCCGTCGAGCGCAGCATCCCAGTGTCCCGAACTGCCGGGCTTGCCGAGCACCCCGGCAACTTCAATGCAGTAGTGCTTCTCGATGGTGCGTGCCTGGAACAGCGAAGACAGTCGCGCTGCCGCCTGTGGAGTGTGCGCGAGCAGGATCAGTCCTGCCGCTTCCAGGTCCAGACGATGTACCAACCACACCCGGCGGGGTGCACTGAAGCCCTGCTCGACCTGGCGCATGAGGGTGGCGTGATCGCCATAGCGTGACCCCTCCACCAGCAGACCGGGTGGTTTGAACCATACGCTGTAGCGCTTCTCATCGCACACCAGGCGCGCTTGCGGCGGTTCCCGGTCGAGCACCTGACTGTCGTAATAAAGGCTGAGCCGTATGCCTGCCGCCAGTGGTGTGGTGGCGCGCCGCAGGCGCTGGATTTTGCGCGAGCCCTGGGCTGCCCAGACGGCGCCTTTCTGCATGGCTTCCTTGATCCGGGATTTGGACAGACCACTGGCCGCAGACAACAACTCGGGCGCGGTCCCGCCACCGCCGGGAACGGTAAGCTCGGTGATGAAGGCAACGCGGGTATTCACCCGAGGCGACCGGGTCTGGAGCGGGAGCGCGGGGCGCGATTCAGGTCGCGTCGGCTGCGCCGGCCGCGCGTTGCGAAGGCTTGGATGCGGCCTGCGTGCGCCAGAGCTTGATCAGGTCGCCGATACTTTCGGGGGTGATCTGCAGGTCATTGAGCAGATGGCGCTGGAGCTGACGCAGTTCCCGCCCGTCCAAGTCCGCGAACAGCGATTCGGTGTAGTAGGTCACCGACCACACGTCCTCCACGGGCTGCTCCTGCCACAGGTACCAGCGACCCGCTTCCGGGTGTCCGCCGTTGCTGGACGAGCGCGCTTTGGTGCCGGCAGGGAACTGGCCGGGCGTGGCAAGACCCGCATTGACCAGCGCCGAGCGGGTTCCCGTATAGGTCGTCGACCACACCACGCCGTGACGAGCACGTTCCAAGGTCACGGAAAAACGGGCGGAGATGTGCATCAACACGAGGTCGTCGTCGCAGGTTAGGAGCCTCCGCTGATTCTAGGGAGCCCTCCTCAAGGTGCCAAGCCCGTGCGGCCTCCTTACATGCTTTCCCGGAGGCCTCGCGTGAGGCGCTCCAGTGCCGGACTGATGTCCATGGGATCCAGATGGATATTGATCAGGGTGAAAGCGTCCGTGTGCGCCACCGCGCGCATCAGGGCCTGCTCCAGCTCCTCTTCAGTGTGAACTTCGAGCCCGAGACCCGAGCCGAGCAGTTCCGGCATGCGGTGGTAGTGCCAGGGATGGATGTCGTTGAAGTGGCCCTCGGCCAGATAGCGTTCAGTGGTGTAGCCCTTGTTGTTCAGGACCAGCACGATGGGATTGAAGCCGTGCCGCGCAATGCTGCTCAGCTCATGTCCCGTCATCTGGAACGCGCCATCACCCACGATCACGAGCGGACGCAGTGTGCGGTCATGCACCTGCACGGCGAGCGCCGCGGGCACCGCGAAGCCCATGGAGGTGTAGTACGCCGGACCGATGAACTGGGTGGCGCCCTGGGTCCCCAGATCCACCGAGGCGAAGAGTGCGTCGCCGACATCGCAGACCACGACCATCCGTTCATCGAGGATGTGGTCCAGCTTCTGGAAAAGTCGTCGGTTGGTGACAGGACTCGTGGCCGCGGGGATCCATTCGGTTTGCGGCGGCGGCACGGGCAGGGGGGCTGGCAGGCTGCGGGCAGGCAGCTCGGCGGCGGCAAGGCCTTGCACGAAATCCACGAACTGCACCTGGTGGAAATGATGGTGGCGGATCCGCAGATCTTCGAGGCTCGCAAAGATCCAGTTTTCCGGATTGAGTGCTGCGGTGTAGATGCCGAGTTCCATGTCGGTCATGAACACGCCGAGCAGGATCAGGCAGTCGCTGTCCTCCACGTAGCGCCGCACCGCTTCGCGGCTCATCGCGCCTTCATACACACCGAGGTAGAGCGGATGGCGCTCGTCGATGACCGATTTGCTGAGGATGGTGGAGCAGAGCGGGATGCGGTGACGCTCGGCAAAGGCCATGACCGTGTCGCCGAGGCGGCAGCGGTGGACTTCGAGCCCTGCAAGAATCACCGGGCGCTGCGCCTTGGCCAGCAGGGCCTGCGACTCCGCGAGTGCCTCGCGCAAGGCGTCCGGTTCACTTTCCCGCGGCAGGCTGAGGATTTTATGTGGATAAGGCGGGACGACTTCCGCCATGTCGCGAGGGATCTCGATATACACCGGTCGTTGATGAATGCGGGCCAGTTCCAGGCAACGGTCGATCTCGCGGAAAGCGGTTTCCGGGTCATCGAGCACCACCGCCGCGACCGTGACTTTCTCGAAGATGTCACGCTGGGTCGAGAAAGATCCCACGCGATGATGCAGTAGCGGATTCCCACGACGCTCCGCCATGCCGGGCGAACCCGTGATGACCACCAGCGCGCTTTTTTCTGCGTAGGCGCCGGCCACGGCGTTGACGAGGCTGAGCCCGCCTACGTTGTAGGTCACGCACACCGCACCCATGCCGTTCAGGCGGGCATAGGCGTCTGCTGCGTAACCGGCGTTCAGTTCGTTGCAGGTGCCTATCACCCGCAGGGGGCTCTGGTCCAGCATCTGGTAGAAACCGAGCACGAAATCGCCGGGGATCCCGAACACATCGCGGATACCGAGTGCCTGCAGGCGTGCAATCAGATATTGGCCAATGGACGGGCTGGGGCCTGTGGACGGATTGGCGGACATGAGAGCCTCCTGGGATGATGCGCACGGTGAACGGATTTCCGGTCGCCGGGCGCAGGAGGCAAGGCTCGTGACCCCTTCTCCTGTCCCGTGGGTGAACCCTCGTGGGGCCTGACCCATACGACCGAGGGGACCATGATGCCGCAAGTTGGCGGGCCGGATGTTCCTCATTTCATCAGGAACGGATTATTCTTGGAACATATGTTCTTTTGAATACGGAATCCCGGAATGAAAGTTGCGCTCGACAGACTGGATCTACGCATCCTCGACGAACTGCAGCGGGACGGTACCCTTTCGGCTGAAGCGCTGGCGGCACGGGTCGGCCTGTCCAAGACACCGTGCTGGCGACGGGTGATGCGTCTGCGCAAGGAAGGCGTGATCACCGGCACCGTGGCCTTGGTCGATGGCGCGGCGGCGGGCGTTGAAACGACGGTCTTCGTGCACGTGAAGGTGGAGAAGCACGATTCGGAGCTTTTCCGTGTCCTCGACAAGGCCCTGCGTAGTCTGCCGGAAGTGATGGAGGCCTACCTGATGATGGGCGACAGCGATTATCTACTGCGGGTGGTGGTGCCCAACGTCGCCGCTTTCGAACGCTTCATGACCGACAAACTGCATCGAATTCGGGGTATCAAGGAGACCCGTTGCAGCCCTGCGCTCCGACGCGTGAAGTACACCACGCAACTGCCCCTGGAGGTGAGCGGTGGCTCGCGGGCACCGGCGCGTACGAACGGTTGATTCGCGAGGTTCCCTGGCTGCTGCCTGATGATCCGGCGGGGTCCGCCGCGCATAATCACCAATCCGTTTTCATCAAATTCCGGAGACAGACCATGCCGAGTTACAAGGCGCCGGTGCGCGATACGCGCTTCGTGCTCGAGGAAGTGCTGGACATCGGCCAGTACGCCGCACTACCCGGATTCGGCGAACTCACACCCGAACTGATGAACTCCATTCTGGAGGAGGGGGCACGCTTCACCGAGGAGGTCCTTCAACCACTGAACCAGACAGGAGACCGGAGCGGTTGTACGCGCGACGCCAATCACGCAGTGACTACCCCACCGGGCTTCAAGCGTGCCTATCACCAGTTCATCGAGGCAGGGTGGGGAGGACTTTCCGGTGATCCGGCCTACGGCGGGCAGGGCTTGCCGCACGTCATTTCGACGGCGTTCGAGGAATATCTGATTTCGGCCAACATGGCGTTCTCCATGTACCCGGGGCTGACCCTCGGGGCCATTGCGGCGATTACCGCTGTGGGTTCCGATGAGCAGAAAGCCCTGTATCTGCCGCCCATGGTCGCAGGTCGCTGGACCGGCACCATGAACCTGACTGAAGCCCATTGCGGGACCGACCTCGGCCTGCTGCGCACCCGCGCTGAACCGGCGCCCGATGGCAGTTATCGACTCACGGGCACCAAGATCTTCATTTCCGCGGGTGAGCACGACCTCAGCGAGAACATCATCCACCTGGTGCTGGCCCGGATCCCCGGCTCACCGGAATCGGTCAAGGGCATCTCGCTGTTCATCGTCCCCAAGTTTCTGGTGAACCCCGACGGCAGCCTCGGCCCGCGCAATGCCGTCACCTGTGGGGCGCTGGAAGAGAAGATGGGCATTCATGGCAATGCCACCTGCGTGATGAACTACGAAGGTGCCACGGGTTTTCTTGTGGGTGAACGCGACAAGGGTCTGCGCGCGATGTTCATCATGATGAATGCGGCGCGGCTGGGAGTGGGTCTTCAGGGGCTCGCCATTTCCGAGGTCGCAACCCAGAACGCCGCCAACTATGCGCGGGACCGGTTGCAGGGCCGCGCGCTCGGCGGGGTGAAAAACCTCCAAGGTCCTGCCGATCCGATCATCGTGCATCCGGATGTACGCCGTATGCTCATGACTGCCCGGGCTTTCAACGAGGGTGCGCGGGCGCTGGCCTTGTGGGGCGCACTGCAAGTGGATCTGGCCCATCTGGCGCCTGCACCGGAGGCGCGTCAGGACGCCGAGGATCTCATCGGGCTGCTCACGCCCGTCATCAAGGCCTACTTCACGGATCAAGGCTATTTCAACGCGACCAATGCCCAACAGTGTTTCGGCGGGCACGGTTATGTCCGTGACTGGGGCATGGAGCAGTTCGTGCGGGACGCACGCATTGCCATGGTGTACGAGGGGACCAATGGTGTGCAGGCACTGGATCTGGTCGGCCGCAAGCTCGCTGCCCATGGTGGGCGCGCCCTGCGGCTGTTCCTGCGCGAGGTGACCACCGCGGTGGAGAATGCCCGCAAGACACCGGCCACGGCCGAGGCTGCGGAGACCCTGGGCTGTGCCCTCGCAGATCTGCAGGGCGCCACCGGTTGGCTCATGCGCAGTGCCCTGACCCGGCCAGAGCAGGCCGGTGCTGCCTCGACTCCCTACCTTTATCTCCTCGCACTGGTGGCCTTGGGCCATGTCTGGTTGCGCATGCTGGTGGTGGCTGAGCGCAAGCTGGCGGAGGGTGGTGAGAGTGCCTTTCATGCCAACAAGCGCATCACAGCGCACTATTTCTTTCGCCACGCGCTGCCCGAGACTGCCGTCCATCGCGCCCGGGTGGAAGTGGGCGCGGATCCCGTGATGGCGCTGGCCGCCGAAGATTTTTGAGCACAATGCCCGGTGACGGGCTGGAGACTGGACACCGATGAAGATTGATTGCCTGTTGCCCGCAGCGATGCCGGCCGAGATGGCCACTCGTGCAGTTGCGCTGGAAAAACTGGGTTTCGATGGGGTGTGGACCTTCGAGGCGGCCAACGATGCGTTCTTCCCGCTGGCTTATGCGGCTGCCCACACCGAGCGCCTGGAACTCGGAACCAATATTGCCGTAGCGTTCGCGCGTACGCCGTTTTCCATGGCACAGACCGCGTGGGATATGCAACGCTATTCGGCAGGACGCTTTCATCTTGGTCTCGGAACCCAGGTCCGCGCGCATGTCGAACGTCGCTTCTCTGCGCCCTTCGAGCATCCTGCGGCCAGGGTGACCGACTATATCCGCTGCGTGCGGGCCATCTGGGAGACTTTCCAGAACGACAGCAAGCCCGATTACAGCGGGCCCTTCTATCAGTTCAAGCTGATCAATCCCTTCTTCAATCCCGGGCCGCTCGAGCATCCGAGGATTCCCGTCTACCTCGCCGGGGTGAACCCACGCATGTGCCGGGCAGCCGGTGAAGTGGCCGACGGTTTTCACGTTCACCCGATGCATACCGCAGGCTATCTGCGCGATGTGGTGCGGCCCGCCCTCGACGAGGGCGCACGGCTCGGGAACCGGCGCGTGGATGATCTGGTGCTCTACTCACCGGTCTTCGTGATCACGGGCGAGACACAGGCCGAGATGGATCAGATGGCAGCCGAAGTGCGCAAACAAGTGTCCTTCTACGCCTCCACACCGAGTTACGGCGCCGTGCTCGAATACCTCGGGCTGCATGCCCTGGGCAAGGAATTGGGTAATCTGATGCGGCAGGGGCGTATGGACGAGATGCAGGCTGCAGTGCCTGACTCGCTGCTCGAAGCCGTGGCAGTCATCGGCAAACCCGGTGAAATCGGCAGCCTCATTCGGCAACGCTACACGGGACTGCTCGATCGGGTCTCGCTCTACATGACCATGGGCGGGGAGGGCAACTTCACGCGCTGGCGCGAACTCATCGAGGCCATTCACGCGCACTGATGAAGACGTGCACGGGCGGGCAGCGTTGGTTGCCTGCCCACCGGGATCCGTCGTTGCGAGCGACGGACCCGGTGTGAAACCGGCTACAATCCCGCAGTGAAATCCCTGGTCTTCATGCTGAGCGTGGCCGGCTTTGCCGCCGTCGTCGTGATGCGCATGATCGACCCGCTGCTGCCGGTTCTCGCAGAGGAGTTCTCCGTCAGTATCGGGCGCGCGAGTCTCATCATCGCCGCCTACTCACTGCCCTACGGCTTGTGCGTACTGCTGTACGGTCCTCTCGGCGACCGGGTCGGCAAACTCAAGGTCATTCTGGTCGCGATGGGGCTTTCCGCACTCTGCATCGTCCTGTGCGGCTTTGCGCAGAGCCTCCACAGCCTGCTTCTGTGGCGCTTCCTGACCGGTGTCTTCGGATCGGCCACCGTGCCGCTTTCGCTTGCCTTTATCGGCGATCATGTCCCGCTGCAGGAGCGGCAGAGTGCGCTGGCGCGTTATGTCAGCGGCGTGGTGCTCGGCCAGATTGTCGGTGCCGGGATCGGGGGGATGTGGGCTGACCAGTGGGGATGGCGCAGCCTCTTCTGGGCGTATGGGGCCTTGACCGCCGTGGTGACCCTGATTGTCTGGACAGGCACGCGCCGCACGGTTCTCCCATCGCATCAGTCAGGTGCTTCGGGGAATGCTTTCAAACGCTATCGTGCCGTATTCGCGACCCGTAACGGTCGCGAGGTGATGCTCGCCGTGTTCCTGGAGGGCATGTTCCTGTTCGGGGGCACGGCGTTCCTCGGTGCGCTGCTCCACGAAGTCCACGGCCTCAACCTCACGGGGGCAGGCTTGATGCTCATGTGTGTGGGCCTCGGGAGCCTCCTGTACACCTTGAGCGTACGCTGGCTGATCAGGTGTCTCGGGCCACGACGCATGATTGCCTTGGGGGGAATGCTGATGACCCTCACTTTCACAGCTCTGGTTCTGCTGCAGGACTGGCAGGCAGCAATACCGATGCTGATTCTGCTCGGACTTGCCATCTACCTCATGCACAACACCCTGCAGACGCTGGCGACCGAACTGATTCCCGAGGCACGCGGCACGGCGGTGTCCATGATGGCTTTCGTGCTGTTTGCGGGACAGGCAATCGGCGCCTGGGGGCTGGGCCTGGCGCTCGACCGTTTCGGCTACGCACCGAGCTATGTGGTGATTGGCGTGGCGCTGCTGGGGTTGGGTGCCTGGTTGCAAGGCGCCCGGGTCGTGAGAGGACACACCGCGAAAGCACACGTCTGATCGGCGCTGAGATGCGCGTTGCAAAGGCCGGACAGGTGCCTGCCCGGCCTCTCAAGCGGATCAGGGATGGACGATCACCCCGCGGGCGTTCTTGCCCTTTTCCATGTCTTCGAAGGCTTGGGGCGCTTCATCCAGGGTGTAAACCTTGGTGATGAGTCGATCCAGGTCGAGCTTGCCCGAGCGGTAGAAGTCCAGGTACATCGGGAAATCAACCTTGAAGTTGGCGCTTCCGTACATGCAACCTTTGATGGTCTTGGCGGTGAAGGGCAGGATGGCGGCATTCACCGAGAATCGATCATCGAGCCGCCCCACGCCCACCAGTACGGCGGTGCCGTTCTTGCGGGTGGCCTTGATGCAGGACTCGATCACCTTGCTGTGGCCAACCACATCAAAGGCGTAATCGACACCAATCCCGTTGGTCATGCCGATGACCTGCTTCACCATGTCAGCGCCGGGGTCGATGATGTCGGTGGCGCCGAATTCCTTGGCAATCTGCATTTTCTCGAGTGACAGATCACAGGCGATGATGCGGGCGGCACCGGCGATGCGGGCGCCCTGGATCACGTTCAGACCCACGCCCCCGCAGCCGAAGACGGCGACCGTGGAGCCTGGGCGGATGTCGGCCGTCTTGATCGCCGCGCCCACACCGGTCGTGACCCCGCAGCCGACGAGCGCAGCAGCCTTGAAGTCGAAGGATTTGTCGATGGCAATGACACAGGCGGCTGGCACGACGGCGTACTCCGCCATGATGCCGACGAAGGACATCACGAAAATGCGCTGACCGTCCTTGGAGACCCGGGTCGTGCCATCAAAGAGATTGCCATCCTGTTTGGCGCCGGAGCAGAGGTAAGGCTCCTGGTGCAGGCAGTAGAAGCAGTCTCCGCAGTGAGGGATGAAGGAGATCACCACATGGTCGCCCGGCTTCACATTGCTCACGCCTTCGCCTACCTGTTCGACGATGCCGGCGCCTTCATGTCCGAGTACCACCGGGAAGGGGCTCGGAATGGTCCCGTTGATCACGGAGAGATCGGAATGGCACACACCGGTCGCCTTCATCTTGATCAGCACCTCTCCCATCTTCGGCGGATCGAGATCGACGCTGGTGACCGAGTATTCGTTGAGCTTGTTGGCGACGACGGCCTTCATGAGGCGCTTCCTCCTGCATTGCAAAGGGTATGACTGTGGATCGGACTCCGGGAGTGACCCAACCATGGCGCGGCAAGGGTAACACGGCAGAGCCCGCGCGACAGGGTGGCAATCGGCGGCGCTGCCGGCCCGTGCGTTCAGCGAAACGTATAGGAGACGAACAACTCCAGCACCAGCTGGGAATCGTCACCGAACACGGTCCGTGCCGCGCGATGCGGCGTAGCCCAGGCCACCCCCACAAGGCCGTAGAGGCGGTCGTCCGGGTGGAACTCGAGCTCCACGTTGACTTCATCGGACCAGGCGGTGCGAGGGGTGACTACCCCGAAATAGCGCGGCTCATCCAGCTGGTGGTGGTAGTACATGGCCATCACCGAATAACGGGGATCCGGATAGGCCTTGACCTTGAACATGTGGGTGATCTGGTTCTGGTTGAACATGAAGAACTCGCCGTTCACCTCGCCCTGGTACCAGGTGTCCCAGTCGCGCTTGCCGAGGGTGAAGAAGAGTCCACGGTATTCTTCGTTCTCTGGTGTGTTCGCCTGGTCGCCGGAGTAGCGCGCATAGCGATAGTGAAAGCGCGGCCGACCCGGCCATTCCTGGAACTGATAGGCGGGTTCCACGTACCAGGCGTCGGCATCGTTATCCACGCCACTGCGATCGGACTGGCCGCCCTGGTGCACGTACTCAGCATAGAACCGCAGCCCCGTCCACCCCGGCAGGTGCAGATCTGCGCCGCGCAGGCCCCAGACCCGCATGCCCTCCCAGCCGAGATATTTGTCATCCAGGATTTCAAACGCCATGAGGCCCAGGCGGCCCCAGGCTTCCTTGTCGCTGTTTTCCAGATTGAAGCCGACAAGGCTGCTGCGACTGAGATCCGCATCAGCCTTGAGCCAGAACACATCGGCCCGCAGCGGCGAAGTGTTGATTTTCAGGATGCCGGTGTTGCGCCAGGCTTCGAAAGCGCCAATCCAGTACTGTCCGTTGTCATGCCCCTGGTTGAAAGTGCCGTCGCCCAGGATGAAGCCGTCGCCCACGGTGAAAGGCTGGGGACCATAGGACAGATCGAGCACCCCGTACTCGACGCCCACATAGGCTGAATCGAAGTCGATGGCCTGATCTCCGGCGCGGGAGAACTGGCCGGAAAGTTCGCCATCGAGAGTATTGGTGGCCGCCGCCGCGATGATCCCGCCGTAGGCGTGAAAGTCGTCCTGCCGGTAGTCGGTGCGTATGCCGGGGCGCAGGGCCAGCTGCAGATCCGTTCGTTCGGTTTCGCCCGTGGTGCGATCGAAGGTCCCGAAGTCGTACAGCGCTCCCGCACCGAAGTTGATGCCGAAACCTTGCCTCAGACCGAGACGTGTGTTCAGCGATGCATCGGCCGTCCAGCCGGCCTCGTTGAACAGCTCATAGGCATGGGCCGGCAGCACGAATGCGCCGAGCAGACTCGCCACGAGCAGGGGGTGCTTGCACAGGCTCGCCGCCACGAAGACGTTTCAGCAGCGCGTGAAGCGTGAATCGAAGTGCTGTTGCCACGCTGCCCAGCGCGCCGCATCCGAGGGAAACTTGGGGTGATCGAAGCGGGCGATGATGAAGCCGCCACCGTCCGAGCGATAGGCAACCGACTCCACCAGTTGAAGCTGTTCCTTGTAGGCCGCGCGGTGTGCATCAGGGACCTGTTTCTCCGCTTCTGCCGACCACAGGCCGGCGGCACGCAGGGCGGCCAGTTCGGTTTGCAGATGCAGACCGGACGATCCGTCCAGCGGTTCACCCACATAGAGGCTGCCATTGGCCTTGTCGGCCGGGTCGAAGGTCAGTACGTGCTGATCGATGATTTTGTCTTTGCTGAGCGGCGAGTTCATGCGGCTGTCCCCGGGCCTTGGATGGTGCCGCGAGTGTAGGTGAGCCAGCGGCAGCTGTCAGTTCAAAAGGGAAACACCACAGGCACCAAGGTCAGCGTCACGGCCGCCACGAGCAGATTCAGTGGCACCCCAAAGCGCACGAAATCACCGAAACGATAACCGCCCGGTCCGTAGACCATCAGATTGGTCTGATAGCCGATGGGTGTGGCAAAACCGCAGGAGGCGGCGATGGTCAGGCTGACGACGAAGGGCATGCTGTCCACGCCCAGTTCACCTGCCGTGGCGAGTCCGATGGGGAACATCAACACTGCCGAGGTGTTGTTGGACAGCAGCTCGGTCAGCAACATTGTGCCAAGGTAAATAAACGCGAGCTGCGCAAGGGGGCTGTCGCCCGTGAGACTGATCAGGCCATGGGCAAAAGATTCCGCGAGTCCCGTGCTGTCCATGGCCTTGCCGATGCCGAGTGTTGCGCCGATCACGATGAGCACGCTCCAATCCACGGCCCGGCGCGCAGAGTTGGTGGAGCAGCAGTGAGTGGCGATCATCAGACCGGCGGCGAGAATGCTGGCCTGGAACATGCCGAAGCCGAGGCTGGACAGGGCAGGCAGGTTCTCGAACAGGGTGGCGAGCACGACCATCCCGAGCAGGATGGCGAGCGCCGTCAGGGCCTTGTCGTGGCGCGGTGGCGAAGAGTCCGCAAGACTGCTGACGAGGTAGAAGTCAGGCGCATTGCGCTGCTGCTGCACGAATGCCGGCCGTGCTTCCAGGAGCAGGGTATCCCCCGCCTGCAGGACGATGTCACCAATCTTCTGGTGCAGGCGCGTTCCGCTGCGCGAAACCGCGATGACCACCGCGTTGTACTGGGTGCGGAAGTTACCACCGCGGATGGTCTTTCCGAGCAGCGGGCAGCGATCGGAGACCACGGCTTCGATGAGGCCGCGCCCCCCCCGTGGGCCGTCCAGCTTGAAGACCTGATTGGTGGCCGGCATCAGGCCGCGGATCTTTTGCAATTCGACGATTGAGTCGACCACGCCGACGAAAATCAGCCGATCTCCGGCATGCAGACGCAGGCGTGGTCCCACGGCGGGGATGATTTCGCCGGCGCGCTCGACTTCGGCCAGATACATCTGGTTGAGTTGCCGCAGTCCGGCCTCTTCGATGGTGCGGCCAGCCACACCGCCCCCTGCCTCGACCATCATCTCCACCGTGTAGGCCCGAGGATCCTCCGGTTGGCGGAAGGATTGATCCCGGACCGGCAGCAGCCAACGGCTTGCAATCACCATGTAGGCGAGTCCGGCAAGCGCGCACGGCACACCAATCCAGGCAAGGGTAAAGAACTCCAGGCGCTGCACCTCGGCGCCTGCCTTGATGGCGTCCTTCACGAGGCCTGCCACGATTACATTCGTACTGGTGCCGATGAGTGTGCACAGGCCACCCAGGATAGTCGCGAAACTGAGTGGCATCAGGAGTTTTGAAACCGGGATGCGGTGTTTTCTTGCCCAATCGACTACCGCCGGCAGCAGGGCCGCGACCAGCGGTGTGTTGTTCATGAAACCCGAAAGCATTGCCGCAGGGCCCATGAGGCGCAGCTGCGCGCTTCCGACACTGCGGGGGGCACCGAACAGGCGTTGTGAGAGCCAGGTCATGACGCCCGTTTCCCGCAAACCTGCGACCACCACGTACAGCACGCCGACTGTGGCCATGCCCTCATTCGAGAATCCGCTGAGCGCTTCAGACGGCGTGAGTACGCCACCAAGCAGCAGGAAACCGAGCGCCGACATCATCACAAGATCTGCCGACTTGCGGGTGAACATCAGCATTCCAAGGATGAACAGCAGGCTGCCCAAGGTCAGCCAGGCCTGTGGCGAAAGCATGCTGGTGAGACCTCGTGGGCAGGACGCGGGTCAGCGCGTCACGGGCTTGTAGCGCAGGCGTGAGGGGCGCGTCGCATCCGCGCCCAGTCGCCGCACGCGATCGGCCTCGTAGTCCTGGTAGTTGCCTGCGAACCACTCGACATGGCTGTCCCCTTCGAAGGCCACCATATGGGTGGCAATGCGATCAAGGAACCAGCGGTCGTGGGAAATGACCAGCACGCAGCCTGGGAAGGCCAGCAGTGCCTCCTCCAGTGCGCGCAGGGTTTCCACGTCCAGATCATTGGTGGGTTCATCGAGCATCAGCACGTTGCCGCCGGTCTTCAGCAGTTTTGCGAGGTGCACGCGGTTGCGCTCGCCGCCGGAGAGCTCGGAGATGCGCTTCTGCTGGTCGGTTCCGCCAAAATTGAAGCGCCCGACATAGCCGCGGGAGGGCGTCTGGAAGTTGCCGATCTGGATCATGTCCAGTCCGTCTGAAATTTCCTCCCAGACAGTTTTGCTGCCATCCAGAGCATCCCGCAACTGATCCACATAGGCGAACTTGACGGTATCACCGATGCGGATGTTGCCTTGGTCCGGCTGCTCCTGGCCGGACAGCATGCGGAACAGCGTGGATTTGCCCGCGCCGTTGGGGCCAATGATGCCAACGATCGCGCCGGGTGGCACGGCGAAGGAGAGGTTGTCGATCAGCAATCGCTCGCCGAAACCCTTGCCGACACCGTCGCACTCGATCACGAGATCGCCCAAGCGCGGCCCCGGCGGAATGTAGAGCTCGTTCGTCTCATTGCGCTTCTGGAATTCCTGGGAAGACAGTTCCTCAAAGCGGGCCATACGCGCCTTGCTCTTGGCCTGGCGCCCCTTGGGATTCTGTCGCACCCATTCGAGCTCCGCTTCCATGTTCCGGCGATGGGCGGACTGCTGCTTTTCTTCCTGTTCGAGACGCTTCTCCTTCTGCTCCAGCCAGGAGGTGTAATTGCCTTCCCAGGGGATGCCATGTCCGCGGTCGAGCTCGAGTATCCAGCCGCACACGTTGTCGAGGAAGTACCGGTCGTGGGTGACGGCCACCACCGTGCCCGGGAATTCCTCGAGGAATTTCTCCAGCCAGGCGACGGATTCCGCGTCCAGATGGTTGGTGGGCTCATCCAGCAGCAACATCTCGGGGTTCGAGAGCAGCAGGCGACACAAGGCAACACGCCGGCGCTCCCCTCCCGAGAGTTTGGTCACGTCCATGTCCCAGGGCGGCAGGCGCAGCGCATCGGCAGCGATTTCGAGCTTTCGCTCGAGCTCCCACAGGCCGGCGCTGTCAATGCGGTCCTGGAGGCCGGCCTGCTCTTCGAGCAGGGCATTCATGGCGTCATCGCTCATGGGCTCGGCGAATTTCATGCTGATCTCGTTGAAGCGGTCGACCAGCGCCTTGTCTTCCGCCACCGCCTCTTCCACGTTGCCACGCACGTCCTTGTCTGGATTGAGCTGTGGCTCCTGGGGCAGGTAGCCGATTTTCAGGTTCTTCTGGGGTGTGGCCTCACCCACGATGTCGCGGTCGATGCCGGCCATGATGCGCAACAGGGTCGACTTGCCGGAGCCGTTCAGGCCGAGCACGCCGATTTTCGCACCCGGGAAAAAGGACAGTGAGATATCCTTCAGAATCTGGCGTTTGGGGGGCACTATCTTGCCCACCTTGTGCATGGTGAAAACGTACTGGGCCATGGGTCAAACCGCCTGATGCTGTGACAGGGTGCGGATTATCGTTTGGAGTGCGCCCCCGTCTCCAGAGTTTTTTTGGCGCGCTGGTGTAGGATGCGGGCCACAGCCCATACTCATGCCGCGCCGGCAACAGCAAGACACGGAACATCATGGCCTACGGAATCCTCTCTTTCGGCGCCTACGTGCCGACCCTGCGCATCCCCCGCAAAGCCATCGCCGAGGCCATGGTATGGGCGGCGCCTTCCCTCAAGGGCCTCGCCAAGGGCGAGCGTGCCTTTGCCAACTGGGATGAAGACAGCATCACCTTGGCAGTGGAGGCCGCACGTGACTGTCTGCGCGAGGTGGCACAACGTCCCGACCAGATTCAGCTGGCCTCGACCACCTTGCCCTTTGCCGACCGCAGCAACAGTGGCGTGGTCGCCGACGCCCTGCTGTGCCCCGAGCGAACGACGACCGAGGATCTGGGGGGCAGTCGGCGGGCCGCCACCAGCGCGCTCGTGCGTCTGGGCCTGAACCCGGGGCAGCGCAGCACACTCCTGCTGGCAGCAGATTGCCGCGATGCCCGGCCAGCCAGTGTCCAGGAAATGAATTACGGGCACGGTGCCGCTGCGCTCCTCGTGGGCGAGGGAGAGCCCATTGCCTTGATTCGGGGTGCTGCCTCCTGGCACGACGATATGGTCGATCAATATCGCGCCGCCGATACGGATTACGACTACGTGCTGGAGGAGCGCTGGATCCGCGAGGAAGGCTACAACAAGCTCGTGCCACGGGCAGTGGCCGCCGCGCTGGAGGAGGCCGGATTGGATATCAGCGAGATTCATCGCGTGGTTTTCCCCGCGTCCAGTGCCACGGCCAAAGGCGTTGCCAAAGCCATTCGCGCCAACCCGGACCTGTTCGTCGATCCCCTGCTGGCCAATTGCGGAGACTGCGGCGTTGCCCAGCCACTGCTGGTGCTCGCCCATGCGCTCGAAACGGCGGTGGCCGGCGAGAAGATTCTCGTCATCGGTTTCGGCCAGGGAGTGGACGCGGTCGTCCTGGAGACCACCGCCCGTCTCACCGGGATGCAGGCCACCCACGGCCCGGCACGGTACCTTGCCCAACGCCGGGCCTGTTCCGCGTATACCCAGTTCCTGTCACTCCGCAATCGGCTGGAGGTGGACTTCGGCCTGCGTGCAGAGCGTGACAACCGCACGTCCCAATCCGCTTTCTATCGTCGACGCAAGGACATCACGGGCATGGTGGGGGGGCGCTGTTCGCGCTGCAACACCTTGCAGTACCCACGTTCCCAGGTGTGCGTGAAATGCGGCGAAATGGACTGCCAGCAGGATGAAAGCCTGTCCGCTCTTCAAGGGCGCGTGAAGTCCTACACCGAAGACTGGCTGGCTTACACCCCGTTGCCGCCCTGTATCTATGGCAATGTCGAGTTCCCCGATGGCGCCAACTGCATGCTGGAGTTCACGGATTTTGCGCCGGGTGAGGTCAAGGTTGACAGCACAGTGCGGATGGTTTTCCGGATCAAGGACTTTGACCCGAAACGTCACTTCAGAAGATATTTCTGGAAACCCGCGCCGCTCGCCGGCTCCGGCGTCTGAAACAGCAACGAGGTACTCCGTCATGGCCAAAGGGATCAGGGACAAGGTCGCCATCATCGGCATGGGCTGCAGCCGTTTCGGCGAACGGTGGGACTGTGGGCCCGAGGAACTGATCCTCGAGGCTTTCAAGGAAGCGCTGGCGGATGCTGGCATCACCCGCGATGAAATCGAGATGGCTTGGCTCGGGTTGTTCTACCAGGAACAGAGCGCAGGCAAGTCAGCCCTTCCGCTCAGCCTTTCGCTGCGCTTGAACAATATTCCGGTCACCCGGGTGGAAAACATGTGTGCCACGGGCACGGAGGCGCTGCGCGGCGCCGTCTACGCGGTTGCGGCGGGCGCGTGCGACATCGCCCTTGCGGTAGGTGTGGAAAAACTGAAAGACACCGGTTACGCCGGGTTGCCCGAGCGCACCAAGGGCACCTTTGATGATCTCTGGCTGCCCAACGCCACCGCCCCCGGGGCCTTTGCGCAGCTGGCGAGCGCGTATGCCGCCAAGCACCGCCTGGACATGCAGGACCTGAAGCGCGCCATGGCGCATATCTCGGTGAAGAGCCACGCCAACGGGGCCTTGAATCCCAAGGCCCATCTGCGGCGAACCATCACCGAAGAGGAAGCCCTGAACGCCGGCATGGTGGCCTACCCGCTTGGGCTGATGGACTGCTGTGGCGTGAGCGACGGCGCGGCCTGCGCCATCGTCACCAGCGTGGAGAAGGCGCGCGAGATGGGGCTGAAGGACCTGGTCACCGTCAAGGCCATGCAGCTTGCGCCCAGCAATGGCTTTGAGATGTCGAATACCGGTTGGGATGGCAGTTACCTGCATACCACGCGGGTCGCCGCCCGGCGTGCTTACGCCGAGGCTGGCGTGACCGATCCGCGGCGGGAAATCAACATGATGGAAGTCCACGACTGCTTCTCTGTCACTGAACTGGTGGTGATGGAGGATCTCGGCATTTCTCCTGAAGGTGGCGCCATCAAGGATGTCATGGACGGGGTGTTCGACAGGGATGGACAGGTGCCCTGTCAGGTCGATGGTGGGCTCAAGTGTTTCGGTCATCCCATCGGGGCGAGTGGCCTGCGCATGGCCTACGAAATGTACCTGCAGTTGCTGGGACGCGCCGGCGATCGCCAGCTCGGTAATCCCAGTCTCGGGCTCACCCACAATCTGGGTGGGCATCCTTTCCGCAATGTCGCGAGCGTCTCGTTGTTCGGGTTGTATTCCGCCTGAGACGAGCCGGTTCATACACAGTCAGCATACGAGTGTGAGGTAGCAGATGGACATGAAGACCCGAGTCAATGGGTGGGAATCTCCCGATCATGAGCTTTATCGCGCGACCGTTCGTCGCTTCATCGAGACGGAGTTCGTGCCGCATCGTGAGCGCTGGATAGAGCAGGGATACTGCGACAAGTCCGCCTGGCTGAAAGCCGGGGAAGTGGGCTTGCTGTGCCCGGATATCTCTGCCGAGTATGGCGGCGGCGGCTGCGACTTCGGCTTCGATGCCGTGGTCTACGAAGAGCTCATGCGGGCTGGTATCACGAGCTTCGGCTCCGGTATCCAGAGCATCGTCGCGCACTATCTGATCGTATACGGCACCGAAGCGCAGAAGCAGAAATACCTGCCGGCCATGGCACGCGGCGAAATCATCACTTCCATTGCCATGACCGAACCCGGGACCGGCTCGGATCTTCAGGCGGTGAAGACCCGCGCGGTGCGTGACGGCGATCACTTCGTGGTGAATGGTTCCAAGACCTTCATCACCAACGGCTACAACGCCGACATGATAGTCCTGGTGTGCAAGACCAATCCCGCCGAGCGGGCCAAGGGCATTTCCCTGCTGTGCGTGGAGACCCGGGATCTGGAGGGGTTCCGGCGCGGCAAGCCGCTGAAGAAAATCGGCCAGAAAGGTCAGGACACCTGTGAACTCTTCTTCACCGACTGCCGAATCCCGGCGGAGAACCTGCTTGGAGGGCAGGAAGGGCAGGGCTTCTACCAGTTGATGAATCAACTGGGGCGTGAACGCCTGATCATCGCCATCTCGGCGGTTGCGAGCATGGAAGCCTGCGTGGCGGCCACTACCGACTACATCAAGCAGCGGGAAGCCTTCGGCCGCAAGCTCGTGGATTTCCAAACTGCCAAGTTCACGGTGGTCGAGTGCAAGACCGAGACCCGTATCGCGCGGGTGTACGTAGACAAGTGCATCGAGCAGCTGATCGCCGGTGAGCTCAGCAACGAGGATGCCTCCATGGCCAAATACTGGTGCACGGAGAAAGCCTTCGATATCGCACATCGCTGCCTGCAGCTGCACGGCGGTTATGGCTACATCATGGATTATCCCATCGCGCATTACTTCGCGGATGCACGTGTCGGCATGATTTATGGCGGTAGCAACGAAATCATGAAGGAGCTGATCTCCCGCTCACTGTAGGCGGGCAGATCGCCAACCGATGGCCCAGCACAATCTTTATCTTGCGTACGCGGAGAACTTTCCCTCCGCGGACGCGGAATTCCTGCGTACTGAACATGACCGCCGGGACACCTATGGTGATCTCGACCTGCGCTCTGCCCAGCTGGCACATTGCCTGGTGCAGCAGGGCTTGCAGGCCGGCGATCGCGTGACCGTCCAGTGCGAAAAGTCCCCCGAGTTCATCTATCTCTACCTGGCCTGCTTGCGGGCGGGATTGGTCTTTCACCCGTTGAACCCCGGCTACACGGCCGCCGAGGTCGAGTACTTCGTGCAGGACGCCGCGCCAGGCCTGGTGGTGGGCGATCGGTCGACCGTCGAGGGGCTCGAACAGGCGGCTTCCAGGCATGGCATCAGCGAGGTTCTCGACCTCGGCGCGCTCGCGGATG
>JAURMM010000211.1 GCA_030830685.1 Gammaproteobacteria bacterium
CTCAAGCGCAAGGGCTTTTCGGACGCGCGCCTAGCCAAACTGCTGGGCGTGCCGGAATCCGCTTTCCGCACCCACCGTCATGCGCTTGGCATCCGTCCGGTCTACAAGCGCGTGGATTCCTGTGCCGCGGAATTTGATGCGACCACGGCGTACATGTACTCCACGTACGAAGAAGAGTGCGAGGCGCGGCCATCGGATCGCAAGAAGGTCATCGTGCTCGGCGGCGGGCCCAACCGCATCGGACAGGGCATCGAGTTCGATTATTGCTGCGTGCAGGCATCGCTTGCGATTCGCGCGGCGGGGCTCGAATCGATCATGATCAACTGCAACCCGGAAACGGTTTCCACCGATTACGACACCTCCGATCGCCTCTATTTCGAGCCCCTGACCCTGGAGGACGTACTCGAGATCTGCGCCATTGAGAAACCTTTCGGTGTCATCGTGCAGTTCGGTGGTCAGACACCGCTCAAGCTTTCGCGCGCCCTTGCCGAGGCTGGGGTACCCATCGTTGGCACCTCACCCGATTCCATCGATCTCGCCGAAGATCGCGAGCGTTTCCAGAAGTTCCTGTCCGAGGTGGGCCTGCGCCAGCCACCCAATCGCACGGCGCGCTCAGCAGAGGCGGCGCTCTCCGCTGCAGCAGAGATTGGCTACCCACTGGTAGTGAGGCCCTCCTATGTGCTCGGGGGGCGTGCGATGGAAATCGTGTACAACGAATCCCAGCTCGCCCAGTACATGCGTCAGGCGGTGGCGGTGTCCAACGACTCACCAGTCCTGCTCGACCACTTCCTCGATCACGCGATTGAGGTGGATGTCGATGCCCTGTGTGATGGCCAGCGGGTGCTCATCGGCGGGGTGATGGAACACATCGAACAGGCCGGCATCCATTCCGGGGACTCCGCCTGCGCGCTGCCGCCGCACACCCTTTCAGCTGGAATCCAGGCCGAACTGAGCCGGCAGGTGGCGGTCATGGCCAAGGGGCTTGGTGTGGTTGGGCTCATGAATACCCAGTTCGCCATCCAGGGGGACCAGATCTATGTGCTCGAGGTCAATCCGCGAGCCTCCCGGACCGTGCCGTTCGTGTCCAAGGCGATCGGGCTGCCGCTCGCGCGCATTGCCGCCCTGTGCATGATTGGTGAATCGCTGGACGCCCAGGGCAGCCCCGTTGCGCGGGTTCCCGACTATTTTTCGGTGAAGGAAGCTGTGTTCCCCTTTGTGAAGTTCCCTGGCGTGGATCCCCTGCTCGGACCGGAGATGAAATCCACCGGCGAAGTGATGGGTATCGGCGCAACCTTCGGCGAAGCCTTTGCAAAATCCCAGCAGGGCGCAGGCATGACCTTGCCGGTGGGGGGCACCGCCTTCATCAGCGTGCGCGAGCGCGACAAGGCCCAGTCCACGCGGCTGGCGCGCGAACTGGCTGACGCCGGCTTCAACATCATTGCCACACGTGGCACGGCCCGCGCCCTGCAGGATGCCGGGATTGCCTGCCAAGCGGTCAACAAGGTTCTCGAGGGACAGCCGCATATCGTTGATCTCATCAAGAACGGCGGGGTCGACTTCATCATCAACACGACCGAGGGTGAGCTCGCAATTGCCGACTCCTTTGCAATTCGCCGCAGTGCCCTGCAACACAAGATTGCCTACACTACGACCATGGCAGGCGCCACCGCGGCAGTGATGGCCTTGGCTGCGCCAAGGGAGGAGCAGGTACGCAGGCTCCAGCAGTTGCACAAGGAATTGGAACCATGAGCAAATCACCCATGACGGTGGTAGGTGCGCAACGCTTGCGCGAGGAACTCCACAGGCTGAAGACCGTGGAACGCCCGCGCATCACCAATGCCATCGCAGAGGCGCGTGCGCTTGGCGATCTCAAGGAGAACGCCGAATACCACGCTGCCCGCGAGCAGCAGAGCTTCGCCGAGGGACGCATCGCTGAAATCGAAGGCAAGCTTGCGAACGCCGAAATCATCGACGTGACCAAGGTCAATGCCAACGGGCGCGTCGTGTTCGGTGCCACGGTGAAGCTGCTCAACCTGAACACGGAAGAAGAAGTCACCTATCGCATCGTGGGCGAGGATGAGGCCGACATCAAAGCGGGCCTCGTATCCATCAACTCCCCGGTCGCGCGCGGGCTGATCAGCAAGCAGGCGGGTGACGAAGTCACCATCCAGGTTCCCAACGGGGTTGCCGAGTACGAAGTCCTCTCGGTCGAGTACGTCTGAGCGCATCCTGCGCCGGACCCGCCCGGAACACGCATGTCTCGCCGCAGCTCCAGTAATCGCTGGTACCGGACCCAGTCCACTGATCCTTTCGTGAAGCGGCGCGAGCAGGCGGGATTGCGGTCGCGCGCCGCCTTCAAGCTCGAAGAGCTGCTCGCCCGCGACCGCCTGCTGAAGCAAGGCCAGGTAGTACTCGACCTGGGAGCCACTCCGGGAGGGTGGAGTCAAGTGGTCGCGCCCATGGTCGGGCCTCAGGGGTTGGTGGTCGCGGTCGATATCCTGCCCATGGAGCCTCTGCCTGGCGTGACTTTCATCCGTGGCGATGCCACTGAGGCGCAAGTGGAAGAGGAAATCCGCGCGGCCCTCGGTGACCGGGCCGTAGACCTTGTGATTTCGGACATGGCCCCCAATCTGACAGGAATACGCGCGGTGGACGAGGCGCGTTCCGTGCTGCTGGCCGAGCAGGTCCTGCATCTGGCGCAGAACTTTCTGCGGGATGGGGGGACTATGGTGATCAAGCTCTTCCAGCACAACGACACCGAGGTCTTCGTGCGTGAGGCGAGGCAGCACTTCGCGGCCATTGCCAGGCGCAAACCAGCCGCCTCCCGCAGCCAGTCACGGGAGTTCTACCTGGTGGCGACCGGATTTCGGCTATAGTGGGCCACGCTGGGAAGCACGAACGTCATCCCTGAACCGTTGCCATACCGCAACGAGAGGATTAGGTAACACAATGGCAAGAAATCTCGCACTGTGGGCCGTCATCGCACTGGTGCTCATGCTGGTGTTCCAGAATTTCGCGCCCCGTCATGGTGTGACGCGGCCGCTGGACTACTCGGATTTCATTTCCTCGGTTAAAAGCGGCCAGGTCGCCCGGGTGACACTGGACGGGCCTGCCATCGAGATGGAATTGCAGGACGGCTCGCGCCTGTTCACCTACAGCCCGGAAACGGACAACGGTGCACTGATTGGCCTGCTGCTCGACAACAAGGTGCGCATCGAGGCCCAACCGCCGGCGCGTCAGGGTCTGCTGATGCAGATCTTCATTTCCTGGTTCCCCTTCCTGCTCCTGATTGGGGTGTGGGTCTATCTCATGCGCCAGATGCAGGGCGGCGGCGGTGGACGCGGGGCGCTCTCTTTCGGCAAGAGCCGTGCTCGCATGTTGAGTGAAGACCAGGTGCGGATCACGTTCAATGACGTGGCGGGCGTGGAGGAAGCCAAGGAAGAAGTGAAGGAGCTCGTTGATTTCCTGCGCGACCCGGGCAAATTCCAGAAGCTTGGTGGCAAGATTCCGCGTGGGGTGCTGATGGTGGGCCCGCCTGGCACCGGCAAGACCTTGCTCGCCAAGGCGATTGCGGGCGAGGCCAAGGTTCCGTTCTTCACCATCTCCGGCTCGGACTTCGTGGAAATGTTCGTCGGCGTGGGTGCCTCGCGTGTCCGCGACATGTTCGAGCAGGCTAAGAAGCACGCGCCCTGCATCATCTTCATCGACGAAATCGACGCCGTCGGCCGCCACCGTGGCGCAGGCCTCGGCGGTGGCCACGACGAGCGCGAACAGACCCTCAACCAGCTGCTGGTGGAGATGGATGGATTCGAGGGCAACGAAGGCATCATCGTGATTGCGGCAACCAATCGACCCGATGTCCTCGACCCCGCGCTGCTGCGTCCCGGTCGTTTCGATCGTCAGGTTGTCGTGCCGCTGCCGGATGTGCGTGGTCGAGAGCAGATCCTCAGAGTCCACATGCGCAAGGTGCCGATTGCGGACGACGTGAAGCCAGGCATCCTCGCGCGCGGTACCCCGGGCTTTTCGGGGGCCGATCTCGCCAACCTCGTCAACGAAGCCGCCCTGTTTGCTGCTCGCAGCAACAAGCGTCTGGTCGGCATGGAAGAGTTCGAGCGCGCCAAGGACAAGATCATGATGGGCACCGAACGGCGCTCCATGGTGATGAGCGAGTCCGAGAAGAAACTCACGGCCTATCATGAGGCCGGCCATGCGATCGTCGGGCGCACTGTCCCCTCGCATGATCCGGTCTACAAGGTGACCATCATCCCGCGCGGCCGCGCGCTGGGTGTCACGATGTTCCTGCCGGAAGAAGACCGGCTCAGCTACAGCAAGGAGCGGCTGGAGAGCCAGATCGCAAGCCTCTTCGGTGGGCGCCTCGCGGAGGAAATCGTGTTTGGCAAGGACATGGTCACCACCGGTGCCTCCAATGACATCGAACGGGTGACCGACATCGCGCGCAACATGGTCACGCGCTGGGGCCTTTCCGAGCGCCTCGGCCCCATGACCTACAGCGACGACGAGGGCGAGGTTTTCCTTGGCCACTCCGTGACCCAGCACAAGTCGGTGTCCGACAGCACGGCGAGCGTGATTGACGAGGAAGTGCGCAGCATCGTGGACCGCAACTATGCGCGGGCCCGTTCGATCCTGCTGACCAACCTCGAAAAGCTCCACAACATGGCCGATGCTCTGGTCAAGTACGAAACCTTGGACAGCGACCAGATCGACGACATCATGGAAGGCCGCTTGCCGCGCGCGCCTCAAGGGTGGGATGACGAGGGTCGGGGCAGCACACCGGGCGCATCCTCGCCACCGACGGCTACTGATGAGGCGGGCGGACAGGAAGGACCTATCGGCGGTCCGGCGCCCAGCCAGGGCTGAGCTGCCAGTCGCGAGGGTCGCGGGGGCGGCTCTTGCCGCAAGGGGAATTGCATGGCGTCAGCCATCCGAAGATTTTTTGGTACGGACGGCATTCGAGGCAGGGTAGGGGAAGCCCCCATCACACCTGACTTTGTCATGAAGCTCGGCGGTGCTGCCGGGCGGGTGCTCTCGCAGGGCTGCACAACGCGCCCCAAAGTGCTCATCGGCAAGGACACTCGGGTCTCCGGCTACATGTTCGAGTCTGCGCTGGAGGCCGGGCTCTCTGCAGCCGGCGTGGACATCCATCTCCTCGGGCCCATGCCGACCCCCGGCATTGCGTACCTCACCCGCACCTTTCACGCGAATGCGGGCATCGTCATCAGCGCTTCGCACAACAACTTCGAGGATAACGGCATCAAGTTCTTCTCCTCCAGCGGGCACAAGCTGCCGGACGAGGTCGAGGCCCTGATCGAGGCGGAACTTGAAGCGCCTTTCCGGACGGTCACCTCACGCGAACTGGGCAAGGCGCATCGGGTGACGGATGCCGCCGGGCGTTACATCGAGTTCTGCAAGAGCACACTTGGCATCAGCTCCACCCTGCAGGGTCTGAAGGTAGTGGTGGATTGCGCGCATGGGGCGACCTACCACATCGCGCCTGCTGTGCTCGAAGAACTGGGCGCAGAAGTGAGCGTCATCGGCAACCGGCCGGACGGGTTCAACATCAATGCGGGTTTTGGCGCGACCGCACCGGAGGCGCTTCGCCAGGCCGTGCTTGCGACGGGTGCGGATGTGGGGATAGCACTCGATGGGGATGGCGATCGGCTCATCATGGTTGATGCGCTGGGCGAGATCGTCGATGGCGACGAGATCACCTATGTGGTCGCGAGGCATCGTCAGCAGCTCGATCGTCTGCAAGGTGCGGTGGTCGGTACCCACATGAGCAATCTTGGTTTGGAACTTGCGCTGCGCGAGGTGGGACTGGAACTTGTCCGGGCGAAGGTCGGTGACCGCTACATCATGGAAATCCTGACCGCCCGCGGTTGGACCTTGGGTGGAGAGTCCTCCGGCCACATCATCTGCCTCGATCTCACCACCACCGGCGATGGCATCATCTCGGCGCTACAGGTGCTTGAAGCCATGATTCATTCCGGGCGCACGCTCGCCGAACTCAAGCGCGGCATGACCAAGCTGCCTCAGGTGCTGGTCAACGTGCGCCTTTCGCGACGCGAAGACATCATGGCCCACGACGGCGTAATGCGCGGTGTGCGCGCGGCAGAGGCGCGTCTGGGTGACGCTGGCAGGGTGTTGCTGAGACCTTCGGGCACCGAACCCGTGGTCAGGGTGATGGCCGAGGGCCGGGACGCGGGCCTCGTGCATGAGGTAGTGCAAGAGCTCGCAGAAGTGGTCCGCGCGGCCCTGGCCTGAAGTAACAGCGCCTTTCTTCGATTCAGCCTCTACCGAGGCGGGGTGGCCGCCCGCAAGGGTCTGCGGGCGGCGCGCTGGCGAACGATTCAGATATTCCGCAGCAACTCGTTGATGCCTACCTTCTCCCGGGTTCGGGCGTCCACCCGCTTCACGATCACCGCGCAGTACAGGCTGTGGCTGCCATCCGCGGCCGGAAGATTACCGGACACGACCACCGAACCTGGCGGCACATGGCCGTAACTCACTTCGCCTGTGGTGCGGTCGTAAATCTTCGTGCTCTGTCCGATGTACACGCCCATGGAGATCACCGAGCCTTCGCCCACTATCACGCCCTCCACGATTTCGGAGCGAGCGCCGATGAAGCAGTTGTCTTCGATGACAGTAGGAGAAGCCTGCAAGGGCTCCAGCACGCCACCAATCCCGACGCCACCGGAGAGATGCACGTTCTTGCCGATCTGGGCGCAGGAACCGACGGTTGCCCAGGTATCCACCATGGTCCCATTGTCCACGAAGGCGCCGATGTTGACGTAGCTTGGCATGAGCACCACACCACTGCCGATGAAGCAGCCGCGCCTGACAGTGGCCGGCGGTACCACCCGGGCGCCGATGCGCCGGAAATCGACCTCGGACATGCCCGCGAACTTGAGCGGAACCTTGTCGAAATAACGCGTGTTGCCGGCTTCCATGACCTGGTTGTCGTGTAGCCTGAAGGACAGTAGCACGGCTTTCTTGGCCCACTCGTTGACATGCCAGGTGTCGCCGCGTTTTTCTGCCACCCGCAAGGTGCCCGTCTCCAGGCGTGAGAGGGTTTCCTCCACTGCGGCGCGCTCCCGGTCCGCAGCACTCGCCGGTGTGAGATCCGCACGGCGTTCGAAGGCGTCATTGATGATGTTTTCAAGATCCAGCATGGGAGCTCCTCTTCAAAGTTTCTGCATGACATTGCGAATGCGATGGGCTGCCTCCACGCAACTCGGCTGTTCGGCGACCAACGCGATGCGCAGACGGTTGCGTCCGGGATTGTGTCCATCCACGGTACGGGCAAGGAACTGACCGGGCAGGGTGGTGACGTTGGCCTCCCGGATGAGCAGGCGACACATCTCCAGATCATCCACCGGAAATTCCGGCCACAGATAAAACCCGCCCTTCGGCAGCGTGAGTGGCAGGCAGTCGTGGAGGATCTCCGCCATCGCGCTGAACTTGGCACGATAGAGCGCGCGATTCTCGACCACATGCGCTTCATCACGCCAGGCTGCGACGCTGGCCGCCTGCACGTGCAGAGGCATGGCGGAGCCATGGTAGGTGCGATATTTCAGAAAGCTCGCGATGAGACGTGGGTCACCGGCCACGAAGCCTGAGCGCAGTCCCGGCGAGTTGGAACGCTTGGAGAGACTGTGCATCACGAGGCACCGCCGGAAGTCCTCGCGGCCACTGTGCCACGCTGCTTCCAGCAGGCCCGGCGGCGGCGCCGACTCATCGAAATAGAGCTCGGAATAGCATTCATCGGAGACCACCACGAAATCATGCCGGTCGGCCAGCTCTAGCAGCGCCACCAGTCGCTCGCGGGACATCACCGAGCCCGCCGGATTGGAGGGCGTGCAGACATACATCAGGCTGCAGCGATCAAGCAGTGCTGCGGGCAGGGCCTCCAGGTCCGGCAGGAAGCCTTGGTCAGCCGGGCAGGGCATGAACACAGGCTCTGCGCCGGCGAGCAATGCCGCACCCTCATAGATCTGATAGAACGGATTCGGCATGAGGACTGCATCGCGTGCGGAGCTGCGGGGCACCAGAGCCTGTGCGATGGCGAACAAGGCCTCGCGCGTGCCGTTCACAGGCAGAATCATCCGTTCTGGATCCACCGCCGCGTAGGGAAGCCCGAATCGTCGCGACAACCAGTCGGAGATGATCTGCCTGAGTATCGGTTCGCCCTTGGTCGCCGGGTACTTGGCTGTGCCCTCCAGGGCGGCGATGAGCGCCTCACGCACCAGTGCGGGCGTGGGGTGCTGGGGCTCCCCGATCGACAGGTTGATCGGGGCCAGTGCGTGCGTTTGTGGCAGATCCTTGCGCAGCTCCGCGAGGCGTTCGAAGGGATAAGGCTGGAGTCGGGAAAGACCGGGATTCATACGGGGCGGCCGGGTGGAATAGCGGCACACAGTATAGGGAATGGGCGCGCAGGGCGGCATCGGTATCGCAGTGCCGCACGAGTGCGTTATCCTTTGCGGCCTTTTTCCCCAAGGGTCGGAAGCATCCAGATGTCGCACAAGATTCTCCTGCTGTCAGGTGACGGAATCGGGCCGGAAATCGTCGGCGCCGCCACCGGTGTCCTCGACGCACTGCGCACGCGCTTCGGCCTGAATGCCGAGGTGGAGAACGCACTCATGGGTGGTTGCGCGGTGGACGCCAGCGGTGATCCCTTGCCCGAAGCCACCATGGACCTGGCGCGTGCCTCGGACGCCATCCTGCTCGGTGCTGTTGGTGGACCCAAATGGGACGTCATTGAACGCGACCGTCGTCCGGAGCGCGGATTGTTGCGGCTGCGTTCGGGTCTCGATCTGTTCTGCAACCTGCGCCCAGCCGTCCTTTACCCCGCGCTGGCCGCCGCCTCCACGCTCAGACCGGAAGTCGTCGAGGGACTCGATCTGATGATCGTGCGCGAGCTCACTGGGGACATCTATTTCGGCAAACCCAGGGGCATAGAGACCAACGCTGCGGGTGAGCGCTTCGGTTACAACACCATGATCTACACCGAACGGGAGATTCGGCGCATTGCGCACTCGGCCTTCCGCGCCGCCCTGCTGCGTGGGCGCAAAGTGTGCTCCGTGGACAAGGCGAACGTCCTGGAAGCCACTGAATTCTGGCGCGAGATCGTGACTGACGTCGCGCGCGAATACCCGGATGTGACCCTCACCCACATGTACGTGGACAATGCAGCGATGCAGCTGGTGAGGGCACCGAAGCAATTCGATGTGATGGTCACCGGCAATATTTTCGGTGACATCCTGTCGGATCTGGCCTCCATGCTGACGGGTTCGATCGGCATGTTGCCCTCTGCATCATTGAATGCCGACAACAAGGGCATGTTCGAACCCATCCACGGGTCGGCGCCGGATATCGCGGGGCGTGACGTGGCCAATCCGCTGGCCACCATCCTGTCGTTGGCCATGATGCTGCGCTATTCGTTGGGTGAGACGGCGCACGCCGAGCGCGTCGAGCAGGCCGTGTACAGCGTGCTCGCCGACGGTTTCAGGACGGCGGACATCCACGCGCCCGGCACGCAGCTGATCGGTACACAGGACATGGGCAACAAGGTCGTGGCCGCGCTCGGCGGCTGATTTGCAGGAAATTCCCGACATGAGCAGAAAATTCAACGTGGCGGTGGTGGGCGCGACCGGTGCGGTCGGTGAGACCATGCTCTCCATCCTCGAGCAACGCAGGTTCCCGGTCGACAAGGTCTTCGCCGTTGCCAGCGAACGTTCGGCTGGCACCCGCATCCCCTTCGCGGGCACCCACTTGCAGGTGAAAGATCTGAACACCTTCGACTTCAGCGACGTGCAGATCGGCCTTTTCTCGCCCGGCGCTTCCGTGTCGAAGGTTTTCGCGCCCAAGGCCGCCGAGGCGGGGTGCGTGGTGATCGACAACACCTCCCAGTTCCGTTACGACGACAACATTCCGCTGGTCGTGCCGGAGGTCAATCCGGCGGCGATCGCCCAGTATCGCAACCGGGGCATCATCGCCAATCCCAATTGCTCCACCATCCAGATGCTGGTGGCGCTGAAACCCATCCACGACGCGGTGGGCATCACACGCATCAATGTGTGCACCTACCAGGCAGTTTCCGGCACCGGCAAGGAGGCCATCGAGGAACTGGCGACGCAGACCGCTGCGCTGTTGAACGCCAAGCCGATCGAGGCCAAGGTCTATCCCAAGCAGATTGCCTTCAACTGTCTGCCCCACATCGACGTCTTCCAGGACAACGGATACACCAAGGAAGAGATGAAGATGGTGTGGGAGACTCGGAAAATCATGGGTGATGACAGCATTCAGGTAAATCCGACCACGGTCCGGGTCCCGGTATTTTTCGGCCACTCAGAGGCCGTGCACATCGAGACCCGGGACAAGATCACGGCCGAGGCAGCCCGCAACTTGCTGGAGAAGGCCCCTGGCGTGACCGTCCTCGACACCCGTCAGGATGGAGGCTACCCCACGGCTGTCACCGATGCCGCCCATGCCGATGCCGTATTCGTGGGGCGCATCCGGGAAGACATCTCCCATCCTCGCGGGCTCAACCTCTGGGTCGTGGCCGATAACGTACGCAAAGGTGCTGCACTGAACAGTGTGCAGATTGCAGAAGTGTTGGTACGCGACTATTTGTAAGTTAAAGTTGAAGCTGGTTCGCAAGCGCGTGGCCGGTTGGCGTTGCCTTCGAGTGGCCGCGTGCGCCCGCGCGTACAGCGCGACATCGGGGGCTCAGCCTCCCTCAAGCCACGCCTGATGATAGGAAGCGCAGCATGCGACGGATGAGAGCCGTTGTTCTGGTCCTGACGGCTTTGCTGAGTCCCGTGGTCATGGCCTTGGGGCTGGGGCCTCTGGACACCCGTTCCTCACTGAACGAACCCTTCGAGGCGCGCATCGCCTTCACGGGCTCCACGGTGAAGGACTTCGATACGCTGAAGGCAGATCTCGCCGACGCTGCCCAGTTTGCGCGGGCCGGGATCCCACGCGAATCCGTGCTGCTGATGCTCCGTTTCGAGGTGGTGACGGATGAGCCCGGGGCCGAGTATCTGCGAATTCGCAGCCTTGACCCCGTCCGCGAGCCCTATCTCAACTTCCTCATCGAACTCGACTGGGCCAACGGGCGCATCGTGCGCGAGTACACCGTGCTACTCGATCCACCTGAGTATGCGCGGGCAGGGCCGGCCCCGATTGCGGTTCCGGTGACGGCCGCAGGCCCCGCGCTGGTGGCCACGGCTACACCCCCCGTCGGCCCTGAACCTGGACCCGCCCAGGAGTCGGTGGCCGCGCCGACGCCTTCGATTTCGCCCCCAGCCGCACCGCAGGTAGCAGCTACCCTGGGTGGGGTCACCGTGCCCCCGGGTGGAACGGCTTGGGAGCTGGCGCTGCAATACCGCCCAGGCCGGTCGGTCAGCGTGCACCAGATGATGATGGCCCTGGTCAGGGCCAATCCGGACGCCTTCCTGGACGGCAACGTCAATCGGCTGCGGCGCGGTGTGGTGCTCCGCATACCCGAGCGTTCCGAGATTGAGGCCCTCGACCCGCCGGCTGCCATGGCTGAATTCGAACGCCAGACGGAAGCTTGGCGGGCCTTGCGCCAGGCACTGGCAGCCCCTGCCAAGGTGCCCGCGGCCGCGCCGACTACCCCGACACCTCCGGCTGCAGCCGAGGCCTCGCCGCCTGCCGCACCCGAGGCTGCGCCCGCGGAGACGGAGAGGGCTGCAGAAGCCAAAGCCCCCGCGCCCGAACCAGATGCAGAAGTAGCCGACCTCGAGGCCATCATCGACGAGGCGGCTGCCGATGCGGCAGTTGACGCCGAACCCGAGGAAATCGCTGCTACAGAAACCGAAGACACCAGCAGCAAACCAGACGCGCTGGAAGAGGCCCTCGAGCGCGAGGCGCGCCTCGAGCTTTCTGCACCAGAGACTAAAGACGCGAGCGAGGCGCCCGGAAATGACGCCGAGGGCACCGCAGACCCGGCACTTGCCTTGGAAAGCGCCGACGTCAGCGCCCGCGAAAACGCGGAGCTGGAAGCGCGGCTCACCGAGGCCGAACAGATTATCGACCTCCTCCAGCGTCAGCTGAAAGTCAAGGACGAGGAGTTGGCTGCCCTTCAGGCGAAGGCCGAGCGTGCGCAGGCTGCACCGCCGCCGGCTGCCGAGTCTCCTGGACTGCTGGACGGTCTCGTACCCGAGGCTTTGCGGGATGCCTTGCCGGGTGGCGCCGCCACCGTGGTCGGCATTCTTGTCCTGCTGATCATCCTGTTGGCCCTGCTGATACAGCGTGCGGCTTCGGGCCGGCGCAGCGTGGTCCTTCCCTCACCTGGAGAGGACTCCTCCCACCACGCGCTTGCCGAGGACGCTGCGGCAGCACCCCTGCCGCAGAGCGCCTGGGCACCCGAGCCGGTGCCGGAACTCGCGGTGGAGGAGATCAGCGAGGCGGAAGCCGAAGCCCTCGCGCGGACCGGCGGGCTGGAGCAGGCCCCTGCGGGTGTGGCGCCACCTCCACCCGAAGATGAGCTCGATGAAGTCAACGTCTTCTTGGCTTACGAGCGTTTCGAGCAGGCCGAGGCGCGGGTCCGTGAGGCAATCAAGTCCCACCCGCAGCACCACCCCTACAAGCTCCGGTTGCTCGAAGTGCTGTACGCGGCTAACCGGTTGCAGGCCTATGAGCAAGCCGCGCGCGAGCTGCACACTGCGGTCGGCGGTGCTGGCGAACTCTGGCAGGGCGCCGTCGCCATGTGGCACGAAATGTCGCCCGAACGGGAACTCTTTGCGCCTGCCTCTGGGCGTGAACGTGCGGATACCGAACAGCGGCCGTCTACCACTTTCCTGGACATCAGTGCGCCAGCGCCCGAGGCTTCGCCGCCGACCGCAGATACCGGGACACCCAGCGAAGCCGATCTCGCGCGCCTCGGGGACACCCACGTCTTCCTGCCGACCAGCGTGGAGCCTCCGGCACCGCCGCTCGACCTCGATGTCGGTGGTGGCCACGGGGCAGGTTCCACTACACCGGCCTCAGCAGTGGTCGATATCAGCAGCGTCGAAGCCCCCGATTCCGCTGATACCACTTTCATCGATCTGAACTTTGACGAGCCGCAAGCGGCCGCCCAACCCAAGGGTCTGCGGGGCACTGCAGATGGCGAAGAGTTCGATCTGAGCGATACCGTGAGCCCTGGCTCGCGGCCACAGGTGACCTCCGCTGAGCCTGACGCCCGAGACCTTACCCTCGATTTCGATTTGGCGCTGGGCGAGACACAAGCGTCGGTCCCGGGTGAGGAAAGAGTCGGCGCAAAGGCGGAGGCTGCGGGGTTGGGGGCGACCCGCTTCGAGGCAACCCGGTTTGACGCATCCGGGTCCGTGGTTCCCGAAATCGAGCTCTCACTGGATGAGGCCAGCGGGGAGACGGTGCAGGGGTCGCTTGCGGATCTCGCCGAGGAGCTCGATCTTTCCTTGGAGGACACCACGGAATTCCCGCCGCCCGGAGGGTATCCCGAGACCACCCTGCCTGCGCCTGAGACCACCGTCGCAGAATCGCTCGCCGACATCACCCGGTCCATGGAAGCGTCTATCGCAAGTCTGGATGTGGATGAAGAGGGTGACAGCGTGCTGAGCCTGTCTCTGGAGCCCGAGGAGGAGGCCGGCGACCTCGAACTCGATTTCACGCTGGACGGTGACGGCGCTTCGCGGATGGTGGACACCATGGCGCTGGACCCCGATGCGCTGCGCAAGTCCGCTGAGGCTCGCAATCGAGAAGAGCTCGCCCTGCAGGGTGAAGAAGAAGAGAGCAGTCCCCTGCACCAGACAGACACCAAGCTCAACCTCGCCCGCGCCTACATCGAGCTTGGCGATGCCGAAGGTGCCCGCCAGATTCTTGAAGAAGTGCTGCAGGCGGGCAATGCCACCCAGCTGGAAGAAGCACGTCGCCTGCTGGCGCAGATCGCCTGACTCCTCGCCGGGCCGCTGAACGCGGTGGCATGCCTGACCGATGAAGATTGCCTTGGGCCTCGAATATGACGGTGCAGCGTTCAGCGGCTGGCAGCGCCAGAGCCACGCACGCACTGTGCAGGCCAGCCTGGAGGATGCGCTCTCGCGGGTGGCCAACCATTCCGTGGTCACCTGGTGCGCAGGGCGCACCGACGCGGGCGTCCATGCGCTGGGCCAGGTCGTCCACTTCGAAACCGAGGCGGTGCGCACCCTGCGGTCCTGGGTTCTCGGGACCAATGCCAACTTGCCCCGGGAAGTGGCCGTCCGCTGGGCGGTGGAAGTCGCCCCAGACTTCAATGCGCGTTTTTCTGCGACTGCACGCGCCTACAGGTATCTCATCTTCAACCAGCCCACCCGATTGGCACTCTGGGCGCACCATGCCACCTGGGAGCTCAGGCCATTGGACGCTCCGCGCATGCATCTGGCTGCGCAGGCGCTCGTAGGCGAACACGATTTTTCAAGCTTCCGCGCCGCTGGCTGCCAAGCCCATCATCCCGTGCGCACCGTGCATCAGATCAACATAAGCCGCGAAGGCAGCCAGGTGGTGCTCGTGGTACGCGCGAATGCCTTCCTGCAGCACATGGTGCGCAATTTCACCGGTGCCCTGCTCGCGATCGGACGCGGTGAGCGCCCCGTTGAATGGATGGGCGAACTGCTCGCGGCGCGGGATCGCACACAGGCTGGTGTCACGGCGCCTCCTGAGGGACTTTATCTGACCCGCGTGGACTATCCGGCACACTTCGGGATTCCACCGCCGGATTCGGACTTCTCCCATCCGTGACCTGCATGGTCGCTGTACCCACCCGGGGCCCGGGTAGATAATCGCGAGCCTTGGTGCCACGCGCCACCACCTCATCAACCAGCAGTTGCCATGCGTCGAGTCCGGATCAAGATTTGCGGCATCACCCGGGAGGAGGATGCGTTCGCGGCCGTCGAACTGGGCGCCGACGCGCTGGGCTTCGTGTTCTATCCACCAAGCCCTCGCTTCCTCAGCCCGGGGGACGCGAGGCGCATCATCGAGCGCCTGCCTCCGTTCATTACCACGGTGGGTTTGTTCGTCGATGCAAGTGCATCTGACGTGCATGCACAGGTGACCGAATCAGGGGTCGATCTCGTCCAGTTTCACGGCAAGGAGACGCCCGCGGAGTGCGCTGCGAGTCCGCGGGCCTGGATCAAGGCGATCCAGGCCCGGCCCGGGGTGGATTTCGCACGCATTGCACTGCAGTATTCAGGCGCGCGCGCCCTGCTGATAGATGCTTGGCACCCTGAACTCCCCGGGGGTACGGGAGTCTCCTTCGACTGGTCGCTGCTCACGGGGCCCAGGGACTATCCACTGGTGCTGGCCGGCGGCCTCGATGCGGGCAATGTGGGCGCCGCTCTCCGCCAACTCGCGCCCTATGCCGTGGATGTGAGTGGCGGAGTAGAATCATCCAAAGGAATCAAGAACATCGCGAAGATGCGCGAGTTCATTGCCGAGGTACGTAACTTTGAACGCCAAGCCTGATCTGCAGCGCACCTTGTCCCAGTTCGACATGCAGCCCGATGCGCGAGGGCATTTCGGACCTTATGGTGGCAAATTCGTGTCCGAGACCCTGATGGGGCCGCTCACGGAGCTGGAAGCCGCGTACCGCAAATACTCCGTGGATCCGGAGTTCCTCGCCGAACTCGAAGGCGATCTGAAGCATTATGTGGGTCGGCCGTCACCGCTCTATTACGCGCGACGCTGGTCGGAGGCCCTGGGTGGGGCGCGCATCTATCTGAAGCGCGAGGACCTCAACCACACCGGCGCGCACAAGATCAACAGCGCTCTCGGCCAGGCGCTGCTCGCGCGTCGCATGGGCAAGCGCCGCATCATCGCCGAGACGGGCGCCGGACAACATGGTGTGGCGACGGCCACGGTCTCTGCGCGTTTCGGGCTCACCTGCCGGGTATACATGGGGGCTAATGACATCCAGCGCCAATCACCCAACGTGTTCCGCATGAAACTGATGGGCGCCGAAGTGATGCCAGTCACCAGTGGTTCGAAGACACTCAAGGACGCGCTCAATGAGGCGATGCGGGACTGGGTGAGCAATGTCGACGACACCTTCTACATCATCGGTACCGTGGCAGGCCCGCATCCCTATCCGATGATCGTGCGTGATTTCCAGGCCGTAATCGGTCGCGAAACCCGCGCCCAGTGCCTCGAGCAGCTGGGCCGACTGCCAGACGCAGTGCTGGCCTGCGTCGGGGGTGGTTCGAATGCCATGGGGATCTTTCATCCCTTCCTCGAGGATGAATCGGTCCGGCTCATCGGCGTGGAAGCGGGCGGTGATGGCGTGGAGACCGGCCGCCACTCAGCGCCTCTGAGCGCGGGCCGTCCTGGGGTGCTCCACGGCAATCGGACCTACCTCATGCAGGATGAGAATGGCCAGATCATCGAAACGCACTCGGTTTCCGCCGGCCTCGATTATCCCGGTGTCGGCCCTGAACATTCCTGGTTGAAAGACCTTGGCCGCGCGGAATACGTGGCGGTCACGGACACGGAGGCGCTGGCTGCTTTCAGGGGCCTCTCCCGGACGGAGGGGATCATTCCGGCGCTGGAATCCAGCCACGCGCTGGCGTGGGCCGAGAGGCTGGCGCCTACGCTCAGCCGTGACCAGATCCTCGTCATCAACCTGTCCGGTCGGGGCGACAAGGACATCCCCACGGTGGCCAAGCTCGATGGCATGACCCTCTAGGATTGCGCAGCCCTTGTGAACCACCACGGAGCATCTCGTTGAGCCACAATCGCATCCCCCAGCGTTTCGCAGAACTCTCAGCCGCGCGGCGCGCAGGGCTCATCACTTTCATCACGGCGGGCGACCCCGATGCCGAGAGCACCTTGTCGAGCATGCAGGCGTTGGTCCGTGGCGGCGCTGACCTCATCGAACTCGGTGTTCCCTTCTCCGATCCCATGGCCGACGGGCCGACCATCCAGCGCGCGAGCGAGCGCGCGCTTGAGGGAGGCATGACGCTCACGCGCGTCCTTGATCTGGTCCGCCGCTTCCGTGAGACCGATGCCACCACGCCAGTGGTGCTCATGGGCTACCTGAACCCCATCGAGTGCATGGGCTACGAGCGTTTTGCCGCCCGCGCAGTCGAGGCGGGTGTGGATGGTGTGCTCACGGTCGACCTGCCGCCAGAAGAATCCCATGACTGTCATGAAGCCTTCGCCCGACACGGCCTGGAGCAGATTTATCTGCTGGCGCCGACCTCCGGCGAGGAGCGCGTCCGCGCAATCTGCGCGCGAGCCTCGGGTTTCGTCTACTACGTGTCGGTGAAGGGTGTCACCGGACAGAAGACCTCCGACGCTGACGAGGTGCAGCGATTTGTCAGCATGCTCAAGGGCCAGACCACTCTCCCGGTCGGCGTTGGCTTTGGTGTCCGCACGGCAGAGGCGGCAGCGATCCTCGCCGGTTTCAGTGATGCCGTGATCGTAGGTAGCGTCCTGGTCGAGCTCATCGAG
>JAURMM010000212.1 GCA_030830685.1 Gammaproteobacteria bacterium
CGACTATGAGTCGCTGGCGAACGAGCACGTTCTGACGGTGCGTGTGACGGACAGTGACGGGAACACGACGGACATTGAGGTGACGCTGAGCGAGCGGGACCTGAACGATGCGGCGCCGGAGGATCCCGAGGACCCATGGTTATCACCAGTCCTTGAAGATTACAACGTGCCACCCCGGTTCGAGCGGGAAGATGAGCGCGAACAAACCGAAGGGTTGGCAGATCTCATGCTGGACCCAGGAACTAATCGTGACAGAGACGGCGTTCTGTCCCAGAACTCCGAGCGTCGCGAGATTCTGCCTTCGAAACCCCGTTTGCCGTGGATGTGGGGCTTTGGTACCGACAAGGCCAATCTGGAATCCCTTAATGGTGTTCCTGACCAGTCTGTTGAGATTGAAGGCGATATGACGTTCCAGATTCCGACGGACGCGTTTGTTCACCGAGATCCCGCCGCATTGATCATACTTTCGTTGGAGTTGGCAGATGGAAGACCGCTACCGGAGTGGATTGGCCTTGAAAACAACAGCAGTGTCTGGGTTCGTGCCCCGGATGATTGGAGCGAAATGCTTGTAATCAAGGTAATAGCGCGAGATCTCGCCGGTAACGAGGCCACCACCCAGTTTCGTCTGCATTTTATCCAAAGCAGGCGGCCAGACCTGGGGGCTTCGGATCTTGCGCCCGGACGCCACAGTATGAACATCGCACTTGCCCGTGCGGCGCAAAACAGGGCATTACACCTCCGATGATCCGGCAACCTTCTTGCCGAAAGTACCTGGTCGTTCCGTGGTTGCTACTATTGGCCAGCACCCCCAGCGCCATACAGGCTGCAGATGGTGCAGGACCGGTGAATCCTGGTCCCAAGCCACGGATGGAAGTCAGGGCCCAACTTGTTCCGTTGCGGCACACAATCATAGGGGCTGGCATGGACGGCCGCATATCCAGTCTTGCTGTGGCAGAAGGGGACAGATTTTCTGCGGGACAGCCTCTTGTGCGCTTTGATTGCAGTACTCAGCTCGCAGAACTGCGAAAGGCTGAAGTTGAGGTTCGGACAGCAGTAAAGAGTCAAAACGCCAAAGAAAAGTTGTACAAACTCAATGCAATCGGCGAACTTGAGTTGGAGCTGGCCAGCGCCGCGGTTGAGCGTGCTGAGGCCCAGCAAGCGGCGATCCAGACACTACTCAGCAAGTGCCGTATCAATGCTCCTTATGCGGGGCGGGTAGCGGAGCAGCGAGTACGGGAAGAACAGTTTGTTCGCGTGGGCGAGCCCTTGCTGGACATTCTGGATGACAATGATCTTGAGCTGCAATTCATCGTACCCTCAGAGTGGCTGGTGTGGTTGAAGAGTGGCCGAAGTTTACGTGTCGCCATCGATGAAACCGGGAGGTCCTATCCCGCCAAGGTCTCAAGAATCGGCCCTCGCATTGATCCCGTGAGCCAGACAGCGAAGATCTCGGCGCTCATCATGGGCGCGCACCCTGATCTTCTGGCCGGAATGAGTGGGGTTCTGATTATGGATGAGGAAGGCCCTCCCCGGTGACGCTTGAAGGTGGAGTTGTCGCGTTGGCACGCAGAGCAACCACCTGCGAAACTATCGCTCAGCTGCAATTTCTCCTGCTGAATGATTCACGTCAGGTGTTTGACTATCGGCAGGCTACGCTGTGGACCCGGGAAGGTGGCGTAGAAAATCTGTCTGGCGTGGTCGAAATCGATCGCAACGCCCCTCTTGTGCAGTTTCTGGACACTCTAGCCAACCAGCTCTCCTTGCTGGCTGAGATACCGTGCAACTGCGTCCCGGACATGGTTTCGCCGGCTACTGCTGCCCAGTGGCTGGAAATGTTGCCAGAAAACGTCCTCTGGGTGCCTTTTAAGAGAAGCGGAAGCGCAGAAGTCCTGCTGCTTTTGCGAGACCGGAAATTCACTGAGGTCGAGATCCGTGCGGTGTCAGATTGGGTCGCTCTCTGGGCTTCTGCCGCTGAGGCCCTCTCGTGGCGTACCAGGAGGAAGTGGTGGGGCAAAGGATTGGCAGGGCCCGCGAAGAATGGTTCCCGATTACGTAAAAAAGTTGCGCTGACCGCGCTTTGCGCCGCGACACTCATTCCAGTACCACTGACACTTCTGGCTCCTGGAGAACTGGTGCCGGCTCGGGCTGAAATCGTTCGCGCTCCACTCGATGGTGTGCTGGGCGAGATTTTTGTGCAGCCCAATCAGAAAATCCGGCAAGGCGAGGCCCTCTTTCAGTATGACCAAGCCGCATTGTTGAGTCGTCTGGAGATATCCCGTCAGGAGCTGACTACTGCCAGAGCAGAATACCGACAGGCCGCACAACGAGCACTTCAGGATGCCGCCGCCAAAGCAATGCTGTCTCCCCTGAGCGGCAAGTTGGAACAACTTGATATCGAGGTAGCGTTTCTCGAAAGGGAGGTTCAGCGATCCATAGTCCATGCGCATGCGGATGGGATTGTACTCATCGACGACCCCGCAGACTGGATTGGAAAGCCCGTCGTGATCGGAGAAAAGATTCTGCGTCTGGCGAAACCGGATGATTTGGAGATAGAAGCCTGGATTTCTATTGGTGACGCCATTCCGCTGCCGGAGTCGAGTGTCCTTACGTTCTATCCGGTTGCCACGCCCATGCACCCTGTGAAGGCGCACTTGCGTTTCTATTCCCATGAGGCCCAGGAGAGGGCAGATCTCACGTATGCATATCGAGTCCGGGCCATCCCGGCAGAATCCAGTATTCCTCATCGGCTTGGTACCAAGGGGACAGTACGTATCAGGAGCCGGAGTGTCCCCCTTATTTACTGGCTGCTGAGGCGCCCGCTTGCGCACCTCCGCGCGTATCTCGATTGGTGACCATGGCTTGGCCAGAACTGAGGCAAGATCTTGATTTGATCGAAGGGGGAACCCTCCTTGATGGCCAGCCCTTCTGGACTTTGCATGACCCTGCCCGTCATCAGTTTTTCCGTATCGATTGGCCGGGCTTCGAGATTCTTTGCCGCTGGACTTTGGCCGATCCGGAGAAGATAGCCGCCGACATCCGCCGCAACACTACTCTGCAGATGACTGCTGAGGACGTAGTGGCTGTTGCCAGGATGCTTGGCGAAAACCAACTGCTCGAGAAGACCTCCACAATGCTGGAAGCAGAACGTCTTGCCATCGCCAGCAAGCGCGGGACGGGGCTTTTCAGAACTCTTCTGCACACCTACCTTTTCTTCAGAATCCCACTCGCCAAGCCCGATGCCTGGTTGGCAAGACATCTTCCAGTTGCACGAATATTCTGGTCGCGTCAATTCCGTCTACTGACGGCAGGCGCTCTGGCGGCCGGAATCTTTCTGCTCCTGAAGCAATGGGAGGCGTTCCACACTGCGGCCATCGATACACTTACCTTTCAGGGGTTCATATCCTGGGGGATAGCCCTCATCCTTGTTAAGTTCATGCATGAACTGGGACATGCCTTTGCCGCCAAAGATCAGGGTTGCAGAATCCCCACCATGGGTGTTGTGTTCATCGTGATGTGGCCAGTGGCGTACACCGACACCAGTGATGTCTGGCGGATCCCAGACAGAAAAGGCAGATTGAGAGTTGCAACTGCCGGCATCCTGACAGAGCTGACCATCGCCTCTTGGGCGCTTCTCGCCTGGGGCCTCTTGCCGGACGGAGGCCCCAGGAATGCGGCGCTTCTTCTGGCGGGAAGCAGTTGGATCAGCACTCTTCTCGTCAACGCCAGTCCATTCCTCCGCTTCGATGGTTACTTCATACTCTCCGACCTCCTCGATCTCCCCAATCTTCACCAGCGGAGCGCGGCCTTGGCGCTCTGGTATCTGCGCCGTGCCCTGTTTGGTGCCGCTGGTCCCAAGCCGGAAAATCTAGGCAAAGTCAGAGAAAGAGGTTTGGCGGTATTCGCAGTCGCGACCTGGGTTTTTCGCCTGATCGTTTTCACCGGAATTGCGCTTCTTGTGTATCACTTTTTCTTCAAGGCACTGGGAGTATTTCTTTTTCTGGTCGAAATCTGGTGGTTCATACTGGCGCCTTTCAGCAGAGAAGTGATCAATCTCAAGCAGAGCACTCCCCTGTGGTGGCGGGACCCCAAGGGTCGTCGACATGCCTTGTTCTGGGTGGCAGCGCTCTCGCTCGCAGCGTGGGGTGTGTTTATGCCCTGGGCTAGCAAGGTCATTGTTACCGGAACGCTGCGGCCAGTGGCGATACAGCGTCTTTATGCGCCGGGAGACGCCCATATCAAGGCTTTTTCAATCACAACCGGCGCGCCGGCCCATGCCGGGCGCCAACTCATCATATTGGAGGCGCCTGTAGTTGGCGCCCACGTTGAGAGAGTCAATGCGCGTGCGCGCAACGTGGCTCACGAGGCTGCCATGGCACCGTTGGATAGCCGCAGGAGAGGTGAAACACAAACGCTCCTCGAAGAGCGACAAAAGGCTTATGCAGAACTAGCCGATGCCGAGAGGGAAATCTCAAGGTATGTGCTGAAGGCGAACCAGGATGGTCGGATATTTCAAACTGATCCAGACCTCTTTCCGGGGCAATGGGTGGCCGAGAAAGAGCTTCTGATGGTTGTCGTCGATGAATCGGAATGGGAGGTTGAAACCTATCTCGATGAGAATCTGGTATCTCGAATCGAAGCCGGTGCACGCGCTCAATTCATGCTTGAAGGTGACCCTGCCGCGGTGGTTTCGCTGACGTTGGAGTCAATCGCTGAAGATGCGGCTCAAGAACTCCCAGACGGCATGTTGGCAGCCCAGACCGGCGGGCATGTGCTGAGCCGTCTCCATGGCCGTCGCTATGTGCCTGAGCACTCAGTCTACAAAGCCATCCTCAGGGCCGAAATGACTGATCACGCACTGGACGGGCGTATCTGGCGAGGCTCAGTGATTATCGATGCGGCTCCGGAAAGTTTCTTCTGGCGCTACATCAACCAGCTGGCATCGGTGCTTCTCAGGGAGTCCGGCGCGTGAATGGCCCCGGGTGGCTATCGTTTGGCAACTGGCGATAGCGCTTCGGGCAGGACGTGGCTGCGCTCCATGTCGCGCAAGCCGCCCGAAATGAGGGCTACGACCATCTTGGCAAGCGCCGGATAATCCAGTGTTCCTTCTTCCCTGAACCAGGTGAAGAGCCAATTGATCATGCCGAACAGCAGCATGCTCAACGGCTTGTCCAGCTTGCTGCCGGAGAGTCCGGGCCAGTCCTCTGTGATTGCACGAGCGACAGCAGCCACAACTACACGCTCCTTGTCGCGGATACGCGACTGATCGCGGGCATCCAGATACTTGATGTCCTGCACAAGGACCTGATGGTGGGCTCGCGCACTGGCATATTCCTCTACAAATCGCTGGATAAGCCGCTCCAGACGCATGCCTGATTGCTGCGCGTGGACTTCCGTCGTGGCACTTTCCGCTTCGGCCGTAAGCGCGGTGAGGCGATCAATATGGCCCTCGGCGATCGCAACCAGCAGTTGGTACTTGTCTTCGTAGTAGTGGTAGAGCAGTGCCTTGGAAACACCGGCAGCGCGAGCGAGATCGAGCATGGAGGTGCCCTGGAATCCACGCGCCGCGAAAAGGCTGGCCGCATGTTCCAGAATGCTGTCCTGTTGCTCGCTGTAGCGGGCAGCGCGGCCGCGGGGCATTGTGGTCAGCGTGCGTCGAAGGAGATGACGACCCGATCCGTGACCGGATGTGCCTGGCAGGTGAGCACGATGCCGGCTTTCAGATCGCTCTCCAGCAGCGCGAAGTTGCGCGACATCCTGACCTCGCCCTCCAGCACCCGCGCGCGGCAGGTGGCACACACGCCCGTCCGGCAGGAAAAAGGCAGATCAAGACCGGCATCGCGCGCCGCATCCAGAATGGACAGCGCAGGATCTGCGAGCGCCAGTTCCCGCTGTACACCATCGAGGATGACGACCACGCGTGCGCCTTCCGGGGTAGGTATCGCAGGCGCCGGCCCGCTGTCCATGGTCGGCGCGCCAAAGCGCTCCACATGCAGCTGGTGTTCCGCGATTCCGACTTCACGCAGGACTTGCAGACATTCGTCCAGCATCGCATTCGGCCCACACAGGAAGACATCATCCACGGTATCAGGTGGAATGAGGTGCTCGAAAAACTCACGCAGCCTCGCGCCGTCGAGGCGGCCATGGTGCAGCGGAATCTCCTGCGGTTCGCGCGAGAAGGTGCAATGGAATGCAAACCGCCCGAGATGGCTGTTCTTCAGGTCATCCAGGTCTTCCCGGAACATCATGCTGGCCAGATTCCGGTTGCCATACAGCAGGGTCACGCGATTGCGCGCATTCTCGGCAAGCGTTTGCCGCGCGATGGAAAGAAGCGGTGTGATGCCACTGCCCACCGCAACGAGCAAAAGATGGCGCCCGGTGTTCGTGGCTGGCAGCAGTCCGAACTGGCCATCCGGCGGCATGACCTCGACTTCGGTGCCCACCCGCGCCTCACGGTTCAACCACGGTGAGAGCGCACCGCCTTTGATTTCCCTCACGCCTATACGCAGCACGCCTTCGCTGGGCGCCGCGCACAGCGAGTAGCTGCGGCGTTGATCCGTGCTGTCGCCGGGCCGGCGCAGGGTGAGGTACTGCCCCGCATGGAAATCGAACAAGGGCTTGAGGGTTGGCGGCACAGCGAGTGTCAGGCTCACTGCATCGTCCGCCTCGCGGGTCACCTGCGAAATCTGCAGCGTATGGAAGGAAGGCAATGACATGGGATTTCAGAGAGGCTTGAAGTAGTCGAAAGGTTCGCGACATTGCTGACAGCGGTGCAGTGCCTTGCAGGGTGTGGCGCCAAAGGCCGAGATCTGCTCGGTCTGGTGGCTTCCGCAGCGCGGACAGGCGGGGCGGAACTGCAGTGCCCGCGGCAGATTGCCGGCGATGGTGCAGGGCGGCGTGATGCCGAATTGTTGGAGTGCCTCGCGGCCTGTCGCCGTGATCCAGTCCGTAGTCCACGGCGGTGAGATACGCAATTCAATCGCCGGCGATGTCACACCTGCCGCCTCGAGCACGCGTTGAATCTGCTGGCGTATCGCTTCCGTCGCCGGGCATCCGGCATAGGTCGGTGTGATCACCACAGTGGCTGCCCGCGCTCCACTCTCGCAGTGGACTTCGCGCACGATACCGAGATCCACCAGTGAAATGGCCGGGATTTCAGGATCAGGAATCCCGCGCAAAATGACCCAGAGATGTTCTTCACTGCCATCCCACCACTCGGGTGCTGGCTCGGTGGTCCCGAAGGCGGCGAAGAAATCCCGGGGCAATGACGCCTGTGCGCTCACCAGTGTGCTCCGGGATGCGCGCGTGCCAACGACTGCAACTCGTTCAGCAGATAACCCATGGCCTCTGAATGCCGACCTTGCCGGCCGGTAGCCATGAAGGGAGTCGGCGCCGGTGTCTTCAGCGTCGCGGTCTGAAGTAGTGCAGAGGTGTAGCCGGCCCAGGTCTCACTCAGGGTATCGAGTCCGGGCGCAATCCCCGCATGCATCGCAGCGGAGTCCACCGCATCGAGATGGAAGAGCTCGCTGGTATAGGGCCAGAGATAGTCGAGCGCAGCCTGCATGCGTCGATGCGACTCCTCGGTGCCATCCCCCAGTCGCACGACCCAGGCTCCCAGGTGTTCCTGGTGATAGCGGCTTTCCTTGATGCTCTTGGCTCCGATGGCTGCAAGCGCCGGGTCTTGCGACTCTTCGAGCCTGGCCCATACCAGACACTGCCAGCTCACATAGGCCCAGGCGCGCAGCACGCTCTGGCCGAAATCCCCGTTCGGCAGCTCCACCAGCGTCGGATTGCGGAACTCGGCCTCATCGCGCCAGTAGGCAAACGCATCCTCATCCCTGCCGCGCCCTTCGAGTGCGCCCGCGTGGCTGTAGAGCAAACGTGCCTGGCCAAGCAGGTCGAGCGCGATATTGGAGAAGGCGATGTCTTCCTCCAGCACCGGGCCGTGCCCGCACCATTCGGTCATGCGTTGGGACAGCACCAGCGAGCCGTCCGCCACGCGCAGCACCCACGCCACGTGATGCGGGTCCAGGACTTTTGCGGCCGCGGGTTGATCAGTTTCGGCAGGGGTATTCATGGCATCAGAGATGGTTCACGTCATCCGGCAACTCATAGAAGGTCGGATGGCGATAGACCTTGTCTTCCATGGGATCGAACAGCTCGGCTTTCTGGCCGGGGTCGGAAGCGATGATCTGATCGGCGCGCACCACCCAGATCGAAACACCCTCCTGGCGCCGCGTGTAGACATCACGGGCCGCCTGCAAGGCCAGTGCACCATCAGGGGCATGCACGCTGCCACAGTGCTTGTGATCCAGCCCGGCCCGGCTGCGAATGAAGACTTCCCACAAAGGCCATTCGTTGCGTGTACTCATGGTCATTCCTCAGGCAGCTGCCGCGCGGGTGGCCTGTTTTCGGGCATGGGCAAGCGCAGCCTCGCGCACCCAGGTGCCGTCCTCCCACGCTTGCACGCGGGCGGCAAGGCGTTCCTTGTTGAGGGGACCGTGACCGTTCACCACATTCCAGAACTCCTGCCAGTCGATGGCACCAAAATCATGATGCCCTCGCTCTGCATTCCAGCGCAGCTCGGGGTCCGGCAGACTCACACCGAGCACTCGCGCCTGCTCCACGATCGCATCGACAAACTTCTGTCGCAGATCATCATTGGTCAGACGCTTGATGCCCCACTTGGCGGACTGCTCGGA
>JAURMM010000213.1 GCA_030830685.1 Gammaproteobacteria bacterium
CGCCAGCGAATCGCTGCATCGCGCGGGCATTCATCCCGCGCGGCCCGCACGTCGCGTCGCGGAGGCTCGCTACGCTGCCCTGGTGGAGGCGGTGCAGGAAGTGCTGGACCAGGCAATCTCCTTTGGTGGCACCACGCTCCGCGATTTCACGCGCGACGACGGCAAGCCCGGCTATTTCCGTAACGAACTTCGCGTGTATGACCGGGCAGGTGCGAGCTGCCTGCGTTGCGACACCGGATCCATCCGCCAGCGCGTGATCGGCCAGCGTATGAGTTACTTCTGCCCGCAGTGTCAGCGCTGACTCGCAGCACTTGCCCGCTGCGCAACCGCGCCTGTCCTCAGTGCCTGTCCCAACCGTGGCCGGAACGGGCGCGGTAGCCTTCGCGCGCACGGCTGCCTGAGTTCCAACCATAGGAATTACCGCGAACGGTCCCGCGGCCACTGTAGTAGTAACCGTTGAAACGATGACCCTGTAGCCACGGATGCCGGCTCTGGATATCGCGATCACGATAACCGTCGCCGTATCCGTCCCGGTAGCCTTCGCGGTAGGCGTGGCCCCGCTCGACAGGTCGCCGTGGCTCGGCAAAAAAGGAACGGGTTGGAAAGACCGGGCGATAGCTGCTGCCATACCCCCCGTAGCCGCTCGCATAGCCCTGCCCATGGTGCCCATGGGAATCCCAGGCCCGCACCGCGCCGGACAAGGCGCCACAGAGACCGAACACGAACAGGATTCTGGAGAATCTTCCGGACATCACACCCCTCGCACTTTCCGCCTGCTGGCAAAGATCACCCGAATGCGTACGATGCCTACCCTGTGTCCTTTGCGTTGAACCCGGCCTGAACCGGGTTGTTCCCTTCTTTCGCGAGATCCCGCCTCCCCATGTCAGAACCCGAGCAGTCATCACCCATCGACGAGCCAGCACTCGCCACGCCACCGTTTCGTGAAATCCGCGTCGGCGAGGCCTCTATCTGCCTGCTGGGCACCGCACATGTGTCGCGGGCCAGCCGCGATGCAGTCGCGCACGAGATTGCGCGCGGTGATTACGACTGTATCGCCGTGGAGTTGTGCAGCAACCGTGCCCGGGCTCTCACCGACCCGGACGCCGTGGCACGCATGGACCTCGTACAGATCATTCGTGAAGGCAAGGCTTCGCTGATCGCCGCCACGCTTGCGCTCGGGGCATTCCAGCAGCGTCTCGCCGCACAGTTCGGCATAGAGCCGGGCGCGGAGATGCGGGCTGCCATCGAGGGCGCCCGCAAACGCACCTTGCCGCTGATGACCATCGATCGCGATATCGGCATCACCATGCGCCGTATCTATCGGCGGGTTCCCTGGTGGCGGCGCACCTATCTCTTCAGCGGCCTGCTCGCCAGCGCGCTCGCCACCGAAGACATTGCCGAGGAAGAAATCGAACGCCTCAAGGATCGGGATTTGCTGGAAGCTACTTTCGCCGAGTTCGCGCAACAGGCCGATGAAATCTATGGCCCACTGATCCGCGAACGCGACGAGTTCATGGCCGCACGTCTGCTGCAGCTCGCGGAGGCAGGCTATACACGGATTCTCGCCGTGATTGGAGCAGGACATCTCGAAGGCCTCGGTAATGCCCTGGCCGAACCCACTGAAGAGCCGCAGCGTGCCATCACGCATCTCGAGGAGCTGCCACCTCCCTCGGCTCTGTGGCGCGCACTGCCCTGGGTGCTCGCGATTTTCATCGTGGGGGGTATCGCCATCGGCTTTGCGCGCAATCCGGAGATTGGCTGGCGCATGGTGAGCGAGTGGATCTTGCTCACCGGCGGTCTGTCCGCATGCGGTGCCTTGCTCGCAGGTGCGCACCCCCTGACGCTCGTCACGGCTTTCGTCGGTGCACCGTTCACGACACTGCATCCCGCGATCGGCATCGGCATGTTCACGGCGCTCAGCGAGGCGTTCGTCCGTCGGCCCACCGTGGGAGATTTCAGCCGGCTCAGAATCGAAACCGCCAACTGGCGGGGCTGGTGGAGGAATCGCGTGGCGCGCACGCTGCTGGTCTTCGTGCTGAGCGGGCTTGGCGCGTCAATCGGCACTTACATCGGCGGCTTCCGCATCGGGAGCCAGCTGCTCGGCGGCTAGCGTGCACGGCGCGGGAGTGTGAGGTGATTCGCAAACTGCGTCGCAACCCATCGGAGGAGCGTCGCATCGGTCTCGCGCGCGCGATGTCCAAGCAGGGCGTGTGTTCGCGCTCGGCCGCCACGGCGCTCATCCTGGCCGGTCGTGTGCGTCTCGACGGCCGCATCGTGCGTGATCCCGAGGCACCGACCCGCAGTGACAGCCTCATCTCGGTGGACGGTGAAGCGATAGTGCCGAATACACCAACCTACGTGATGCTCAACAAGCCGCGGGGGCTGGTCACCTCAGCCCATGATGAGCGCGGACGCGACACGGTGTATGAATGCTTTCGCGACAGCCAGCTGCCGTGGCTCGGGCCGGTGGGTCGGCTCGATCAGGCCAGCGAAGGTCTGCTGCTGTTCAGCAATGATACGGTCTGGGCGGCAGCCCTCATGGATCCTTCCAGTCATGTTCCCCGTGTGTATCACGTGCAGGTGGAAGGCATTCCGGAAGAGAGCACCCTGGAGCGCCTGCGTGCGGGAATCCTGAGCGACGGTGAGCTGCTCAGTGCGCGCAGTGTGACACTGCTGCGCGCGGGTGAGCGCAATGCGTGGCTATCCTTCGAGCTGGAAGAAGGCCGCAACCGCCAGCTGCGCCGAATGTGCACTGCTTGCGGCCACCCGGTGTTGCGGCTGGTACGGGTGGCGGTTGGCTCTCTCGAACTGGGGACACTCGGCAAGGGCGCATGGCGCATACTCTCGGAGGAAGAGGCGGCGAATCTCGCGCCGCTCGGGAGAACCGGGTCTTAGACCGTCACCGCGACCAGGCAGAGTCGCCAACGGAGACAGGGAGGTGAATCTTGCGTGACATTCCTGCCAACCGCCTGATGGAGGCCCTCGCGGCCCGCATCTGGAAACCGGATCTCCAGGACCTGACGGGAGTCCGGCGTTTTCTGCTGCACTCCCTGCGGCTGTTGCTTGTGATGGCGCGCGATGTTGCCGCAGGGGAGATCAACCTGCGCGCGATGAGCCTGGTCTACACGACACTGCTGTCGATGGTGCCCTTGCTGGCGCTGAGTTTCTCCGTGCTCAAGGGTTTCGGAGTGCATCACCAGCTCGAGCCCGCGCTGTACAGGATGCTGGCGCCACTGGGTCCGCAGGGCACTGAACTCGGAAGCCAGATCCTCGGCTTCGTCTCGCGTATGGATGTCAGTGTGCTCGGCGGACTGGGGCTCGCCATGCTGGTCTACACCGTGCTTGGCCTGCTGCACAAGGTTGAATCAGCGTTCAACCGGGCCTGGAACATCTCCCGCACGCGTGCGTTCGGGCAACGCTTCACCAACTACCTGAGCGTAGTGCTCGTCGGCCCGGAGCTGGTATTCGGTGCACTCGCGATCACTGCCAGCTTGAGCAACCATCAACTCGTGCAATGGCTGCTGCAGCATGAACCCTTCGGCTCGCTGCTGGTGGAGTCCTCGCGTTTGTTGCCCCTGCTCATGATTTCCGGCGCGTTCACCTTCCTCTATCTTTTCGTGCCGAACACCCGTGTCGACTGGCGCGCTGCGGCGGCGGGTGGCCTCATCGCCGGCTTGGCCTGGCAGGCCACAGGCTCGGCATTCGCGACATTCATCGCCTCGTCCACGCAGTACGCGGCCATCTACTCCGGCTTTGCGATCCTCATTCTGCTGCTGATCTGGGTTTACCTGAGCTGGCTCATTCTGCTCATCGGCGTGCAGCTCGCTTTCTACCTGCAGCATCCTCGACATCTGACCGAACATCCCGAAGCACTGGATCCCGGCTTGCGTGAGCGCGAGCGCCTGGCGCTCAGCATCATGGCGCTGATCGCCACTCAGCATCACGTGCACTCAGAGGCCTGGACCACTACAGGCCTGTGCGAGGCTTTGGAACTTGCGAGCTCACCGGTGGAACGCACGGTCAGCCTGCTGGTGGCAGAGAATTACCTGGCGGAAACCGGCGAGGAGCCCCCGCGCCTGGTGCTGGCGCGCGAAACGTCGACGATTAGCCTGAATGAACTCATCGACACGGTGCGGGCCTGGGGTGGAATGTTGCCGGTTCGTCACGCCCGGATAGAGGCGCTGGAAGCGGTGGACAGACTCGTCCAGCAACTGGAGACAGCGCGCCATGCAGCGCTGTCCGGGATGAGCCTGAAGGATCTGCTTCAGGTGGACATGGAATGATCGTCGCCGGCGTGGTGCCGGCGACGTTTCACACGGCGATCAGGCGGTGAGTTCCGCCTCGATGGCGTCGCTGTACTGGCCCATTGCGGCCAGGCCATTGCAGCGTTCGCGATGCAGCAGAACCTTCTGCGCCCGCGCCACATTTTCCGGCTTGCCGCCCCAAGCCTTGAGTGCATCGGCCTGCAGGGCGCGGCCGTAGGAAAACGACAGCGGCCAGGGCAAGTCGTAGGCTGCATTCATGGCGTTGAGATTGCGGGTGGCATCCAGCCCGCTCTGGCCGCCCGAGAGGAAGACGATCCCCGGGATGGCGGCCGGCACGGCGCGGCGCAGACAGGTCACGGTCTTGGCCGCGATTTCGTCCATGCCGGCCTGCACCGGGCAGCGCTTGCCGCTCACCACCATGTTGGTCTTGAGGATGGTGTGCTCCAGCGTTACGCGCTGGCGCACCAGTTCATTGAAGACCGTACGCAGCGTGTATTCGGTGACTTCAAAGCAGCGATCGATGGTGTTGTCCGCGTCCATCAGGACTTCGGGTTCCACCATGGGCACGATGCCGGCTTCCTGGCACAGACCCGCGTAGCGCGCGAGCGCGTGTGCATTGGCTTCGATGCAGCCCGTGCTCGGAATGCCGGGTCCGATGGTGATCACCGCACGCCATTTCGCAAAGCGGGCGCCGAGCTCGCGGTACTTGGCGAGGCGTTCACGCAGGCCGTCGAGGCCTTCCGTCACCTGCTCACCGGGGTGGCCCGCAAGGTCCTTGGCGCCAGCATCCACCTTGATGCCGGGCATGACGCCCTTGCTGATGAGCACCTTGGCGAAAGCCTCGCCCTTGGCTGTGGACTGTCGGATGGTCTCATCGAACAGAATCATGCCGCTGACATATTTCTCGTCGCCCGGATTGGCAATGAGCAGCTCGCGATAGGCGCGCCGGTTTTCTTCGGTGTTCTCGACACCGATGGTATCGAAGCGCTTCTTGATGGTGCCCAAGCTCTCGTCGATGGCGAGCACGCCCCTGCCCTTGGCAACCATGGCCGCGGCGGTCGCGGCAAGTTCCTGTGCTGACATATATGGTGTCCTTCTCTGGATGACCTTGATGTTTCTGCTGGATGTATCGGTATCGAGCCCGGTTTCTTCAGTCAGGGGCTCAGCCTGCGCGTGCTTCCAGTATGGCTACCGCAGGCAGCGTCTTGCCCTCCAGGTACTCCAGGAAGGCGCCACCCGCCGTCGAGATGTAGGAGACACGGGTGCTGATGCCGTATTTGGAAATCGCGGCGAGGGTATCTCCCCCGCCAGCGATGGAGAACGCGGGTGACTCTGCAATGGCCGTCGCCAGGGCCTGCGTGCCGTGACCGAACTGGTCGAATTCGAAAACCCCCAGCGGGCCGTTCCAGACAACCGTCCCGGCGGACTTCAGCAAACCGGCGAAGCGCGCCGCGGTTTCCGGGCCGACGTCCATGATGAGGTCGTCTTCGGCCACAGCGTTGGCTGCTTTCACGGTGGCGGCGGCAGACTCACTGAATTCCTTGCCACAGACCACATCGCTCGGAATCGGCACTTCCGCACCGCGCGCTTTGGCGAGCTCGATGATGCGGCGGGCCGTGCCGACCATGTCATCCTCGCAGAGGGACTTGCCGATTGGCAGGCCGACGGCCTTCATGAAAGTGTTTGCGATGCCGCCCCCCACGATGAGCTGGTCGACCTTGCCGAGCAGGGATTCCAGCACTTCAAGCTTGGTGGAGACCTTGGAACCACCAACCACTGCCACCAGTGGCCGCGCGGGCGCGTGCAGCGCCTGCTTGAGGGCGTCAATCTCTGCCTTCATGAGCGGCCCCGCACAAGCGACGGGCGCAAAACGCGCCACTCCGTGGGTGGAAGCTTGCGCACGGTGCGCCGTGGCAAAGGCATCGTTCACGTAGATGTCGCACAGCGCGCCCATCTTGCGCGCGAGCGTCTCGTCGTCCTTTTCCTCACCCACCAGAAAGCGCACGTTCTCGAGCAGCACGCACTGCCCTTCGCCACAGGTCACGCCGTCGATCCAGTCGGTCACCAGAGGCACGGGCTGACCGAGCATGGCGGACAGGGCTTCCGCTACCGGCGCTAGCGAGGCTTGCGGGTCAACCTGACCCTCCTTGGGGCGTCCCAGATGCGACATCACCATCACGCGTGCGCCCGCCGCGAGGGCCTGACGCAAGGTAGGAAGACCTGCCCGCAGACGGGTGTCATCCGTGATGCGGCCTGCTTTCAGCGGGACGTTGAAGTCCTCACGGATGAGCACGCGTTTGCCGGCCAGCGCCAGCGCTTCCATGCTCAGCATGCGTCACCCCTTGGCGTTCATGAGGGCACGGGCAGTATCCAGCATGCGATTGGAGAAGCCCCACTCGTTGTCATACCAGGACATCACCTTGACCAAGGTGCCATCGATGACCTTGGTTTCCGAGGCCTCGAAGATCGAGGAATGCGGGTCGTGGTTGAAGTCGATGGACACCAGCGGCAGTTCGTTCACTGCGAGCACGCCCTTCAGTTCGCCGGCTGCCGCTTCCTTGAGGATGGA
>JAURMM010000214.1 GCA_030830685.1 Gammaproteobacteria bacterium
CGGATTGACCTCGACAAAGCCCGTTCCGAACTGGTCGCCTTCGAGGATGTTGACGAGCCATGCATCATACTCGGCACCCTTGTGCCCCAGCGCCAGCAGCTCTTCCAGCATCACCGTGACCTTGACCCCGTTCGGCGTGCCTAGGGAGTACAGTTGCAAGGGATGCCGGCCCACGGGCAGTGCTTTCTCGTGTGTGGGACCGGCGACGGGTCGGTTGATCTTGGCGAAGGCGCCTCCGGATTCGGTATCCCAGGTCCAGACGCGAGGCGGGGTGTATTCGGTGGTGTCAGTCATGGCTTGGCTCCTCGGTTGAGGTCTGCCAGTATAAGGACCACGGTGGTATTCGGGGTGCTGGTGACAGGGAGGGTTGAAGGCGCATGAAACGCATCGCAGTGATTTCCCCCTGGCCCCGAATACACAATCGCAACCGTCTGTTCGGGCTCCCTGGCTTCGCAGAGTGGATGGCCAGAGCTGCCCCTGCGGGCTATGAAATCGGCACCGCCGATGTCTTAGCACCGGAGGGCGCAGACTGCGTGTGGGCCGTCGATATCGAAGAACCGCGTGCGCTCCTTGCGCAGCTGGCAGCTGTCCGGCGCGGCCGGGGCCGCGCGGTGCTGCAGATTCTGGAGTCACCGCTCATCAGGCCGCATTCGTGGAACCGGTCGTTGCATCGTCACTTCGACCGGGTGCTCACCTACGAGCAGGCCGCAGGCAGCGAGGCGCGTTATCGTCATTACCGCATACCTGTCCGCCTGACGCCGGCCCTCTCGGATACCCCGTTCCAGGCACGCAGAATTGCCGTGATGGTCAACACCAACTATCTGAAAGGCTTCTGGGAGAAGCGCGGGAACACGGAATCCTTTCCCCGGTTTCTCTGCGCGCGACTCGGCGCGGTGCTCAACCCTGTGCGCGGAAATCTTTATGGCTGGCGACAGCAACTGGCCCGCACGGCAGAGTCCTTCCCGGCCGGTACGTTGGATGTTTATGGCCGTGGTTGGCAGGGGCAGCAGCTGTCATGGTGTGCGGTGTATCCACATCGAGCCTATCGATGTGCAACGGAGGCACCAATGCACGCGGAAGATCTTGCCGGTTGGGCGAAGAAGATTGCCCTGCTGGGCGGCTACAGATTTGCCATTGCTGTCGAGAACTACCGGGGCCATCGCGATTACATCAGCGAAAAGATCATCGATCCCTTCCTCGCAGGCACCGTCCCGGTATACCTTGGGGAACGTGATGTCACGCGCGTCATTCCGGCAAACGCCTTTGTCGATGCACGTGGGTTCAGAGACTGGGCTGATCTGCTCCATTTCCTGCGGGAATGTCCGGTGCAGCAGTGGCAGGCCATGCAGCAGGCCGGAGAGGCGTGGCTTGCCACACCGCAGGCCGCGGAGTTCAACGGCGAAGCCTTCGCGGCGCGGGCAATGAATCTGCTTCAGGAACTGTTCGATTGATCTCCAGATTGCTGTTATCGCTCAAACGCCACTACTGGAAAATGCGCGCGCCAGCGCGATCCCCAACCCTTCCCGCCCACCCGGAAGCTGCCCGCACGCGCGTGCATCCGGCGTTGCGCTTCGGCTGTGATCTGGTTCTGGATGTCGGGGCCAATACAGGACAGTACGGGAAAAGACTGAGGGAGCTGGGTTACCGGGGAAGGATCATTTCCTTTGAGCCCTTGTCCGATGCCCACGCCGAACTTTCTGCGCGCGCCGAGGGGGATGCACTCTGGGAGGTGCACCCGCGCTGCGCCGTGGGCGCCACCCTCGGCAGTGGCAACCTCAATATCGCGGCCAACTCGGTGAGCTCTTCCCTGTTGCCCATGCTGGATCTTCACGCCGAAGCAGCGCCGGAATCCGTTTACCAGGGCACTCAGGTCACGCCCATCATCACGCTCGATTCCCTGTTGGACAGCCACATTCGGCCTTCTGGAAAACCCTACCTGAAGATCGACACCCAGGGCTACGAGGCCCAGGTGCTGGCGGGAGCGTGCGACGCCCTACGCCTCGTGCACGCCGTGGAGATCGAACTTTCACTGGCCCCGCTTTATGCGGAACAGAAGACCTGGCGGTATTTCATCGATCTGCTGGAGGACGCGGGTTTCACGTTGTGGGAGCTGCGGCATGCCTTCAGTGATCCGCGTAACGGGCGCGTGCTGCAACTCGATGCCGTGTTCAGTCGCGGCAACGGCTGAGGAAGATCTGACGGGGCGGTGGACCAGAGCGGCTGGGCCTGTCCCTGGCCTGACCACTGCGCGCATACGTGCGATTTTTTCGTGTCTCAGAGATAGTGCGGCATCACTTCCTTGCCGAAGCGCTCCAGCACCCGCTTGCACTCATCGAGGGACAGGTAACCCTGGTCGCCTTGCCAGATGAAGTATTCCGGGTTGCAGGTTTCCACCAGCAGATCCATCTCACGCCGCACATCATCCGGGCTGCCGACCAAGGTGAAATGCGCCTGTTCGAAGCGCTCCATGCGTACCTCTGAGACAGGTAGCAGCTGCCCCGGATATTTGATGTCATCTTCCGGCAGGCGGAATGCATCCGTGAAACCAAAAGCATGCGCCCAACCTGGCCACCCCGTGCCCATCAAGCCACGCATGGCCAGATCACGCGCCTGCTGCTTGTTGTCCGCCACATAGACGCCGCGGAACACACCGATGTTCTCCCCCAGCTTGAGATCCCGCCCGACCTTGCGCGCCTCATCCACGTGCGCCTCGGCAAACTTGCGCAACACCGGCGGATCCGCCGTCAGCATGGTGGGCACCAAGCCTTCGCGTGCGGCCCAGCGGATGGTGGCCTCACTCTGGGAGAACGCCTGGAACAACTGCGGGTGCGGTCGCTGGAAGGGCTTGGGCACGACATTGATGGCCTGGATGTAGCCGTTGTCGTCGATCTCGCCCGGGGCGCCGTAGCGGCGCGTCCAGTCCTGTGCAGGCCACGGTGTGCCCGTATCGTAAGGGAAGGGGTACTGGTAGTGCTTGCCCTTGTAGCGGAAGGATTCATCACCCCACGCAAGCTTCAGGATCTCGAAGATTTCCTGGAAAGCTTCACGGTTGATCGCATCAGTGTCTGGCGCGCCATCCTTGCTGTGCATGTCGGAGGCAGCCACATGGAGTTTTTGCGCCATCTGGTTCAGCCAGCGCGTCTGGTAACCGCGGGCGAACCCGGCGATGGTGCGTCCTTTGCAGATTTGATCCAGCCAGGCGATCTCGAGCGCAAGACGCAGCGGATCCCAGCCGGCAAGCACGTAGCCGATGGGGCCGGCCTTGATGCGCTTGGTATGATTGATCACATGCTGCGTCAGCAGCGGCAGGCTGCCCATCTCGCCACCTTCGGTGTGCAGATGATGCTCCGGATAGCACACCGCCTCAAAGCCGAGATCCTCAGCCATCTGCGACAGCTCGACGATTTCGTCGAGCATTTTCTGGAAGAAGTCAGTGCGCGCAGCAATCGGCCGCAGCTCCTCTCGCTCCTGCATGGTGGCGGGAATGGCGGGATAGAAGAAAAACATGAATTTCACTGGAGACCTCCCCTGCGCCCCCGAGATGGGCCAGCGCCTTTTTTGTGGCATTGAGTGTCCACATTGATCGCTCGTGCGCCCATGATGGAATGTGCAAGAATCTTGACATCTCGTGCCACACCAATGCTTGATGGCTTTACCCCCCACCCACACCACACCCCATCTACCGCGCCGCAGCACACGGACTGCAGCACGCTATCTGTTCGGCAGCGACATGCTTCGCCCGCACCGCTTGGCCTATGGTCTCGCGCCAGTCATCGAAGTTCTGGAGAGCCGCAACAAACCACTGGCTCCGCTGCTGGAGGCCTCCGATATCCCGCGCTTCGCACTGGAGGAGCCGAGCTATCGCATTCGTGTTGATCAGGAAATGTGCTTCATTCGTGAAGCGCTGAAGGCGCTTCAGCTGCCGGAAGCCGGGCTCCTGGTTGGCCAGCGATATACCTTGGCCCTCTTTGGCGTGCTGGGCTTGGCAGCCTCATGCGCGCCCTCGATGCGCGAGCTTTTTCGCATGGTGCCGACCTTTCCGGATCTCGCCTGGGGTGCCATCGGATTATCCGTGTGGCGCACCAAGGGCAGCGAATTTGTGGCTTTCCATCCGACGCCTGAAGTGGGCGATCTGGCGGCATTTTTTGTCGAACGGGACAGCGCAGCCACGCTTGCGCTCTTTCGCCAGAATTGCGGAGCCACACTGGCACCCCTGAAGGTACGGTTTCGCCATGCAGCACCCCGTAACGCAGCGGTATACACCCGCTGGTTCGGGTGTGAGGTGAGCTTCGGGGACACCGCCAATGAAATTCATTTTCCACCCGGGATATGGGAGCGTGCGCCGCCCCAGGCCAATGGCATGTCCTACCGGTTTTACGCCAACCAGTGCCGGCGCCTGAGCCAACTGCTGCGCGAGCCGCTGTCCTATGCCGATGTCGTGCGCGGGCGTCTGCGAGCCGCCACACCCATACCCTCGTTGGAGGCGCTCCTGGAGGCACTGCATTTGAGCAAGCGAACTCTGCAACGCAGGCTGGATGCCGAGGGAACGAGTTTTTCGGTATTGCAAACGGAAGTGCGCCTGGAGCGGGCGCGCGAACTGATGCGTTTTGGCGGACTCGGACAGGATGACATTGCGCGCCAACTGGGGTTCAGCGATGCCAGCGCCTTCTCCCGAGCATTCAAATCCTGGACAGGGCGCTCACCACGGGGATTTCAGCGGCAACCGAGCACGGGAAATTGGTAACGGGAAATTGGTGACAGTTACCTGATTCCCGGAATTAGGGTAACTGTCACCAAATGGAGTAAGTGCTGGACTGGGAGCTCCCGGCGCAGATTCAGCTGGGAGTTGGCCTGAACACTGGCCCGGGCTTCACGCAGGCCTCATCGGCTGGGTTGCCGGCAGCGTGAGCAGATCACTCCACGGGATCGTGCTGTCGGTCGCTGCAGAGGGCATTACGTTCACCAGCAGGATTTCCTCTACGAGGCCTTCGTAGTCCCGTAGACGCGCAGCACACTGCGCAGGCGTACCCACCAGTTGGGTGCGTGCGAGGAGTTCGTCCGGAATCTGGCGGAGCGCCTCGGCCGTTGCGCCAGCCGGCATCAGCCGCTCCAGTGCATCCACCACCGGGCCAAACCCTTGCTGGCGCAGGGTCCAGGAATAGTAGGGGTGCGGCATGGGATGAAAGAGGCCCGCCAAGGCCTGGCGCGCTGCCGCGCGTGCGGTGTCTTCATCATCACTCACTGCCGCAAATAGCACGGATTTCCAGCGCAGGGTCGCGGGGTCACGGCCGGCGGCGACCCTACTTTCGGCTGCGGCAGGGCGCAAGCGATCACGCAGAAATTCAGGCGAAAGGGTCGCACCTCCTGCGATGCCATCTGCCACACGAGCCATGGCCGTCAACATTTCCGGGAACACCGCTGCCGCAAACACCGGGAATGGCGATGGCTGATGCAGGGCGCGCCAGTCCATACGCTCCACACGCCCCTCGAAGGAAAAGCTTTGCCCTGGTTCGCAGCGCGACATGCCCTGCAGAATCTTCACCGTCTCGGTCAGCCGGGTGAGGGTGCGGCTTTGTTCGATGCCCAGGCAATGAGCGTTCAAGTGGCGGTTACCGGCACCGATGCCGAGCTCCAGTCGGCCGCCACAAAGTTCGTTGAAATCGAGGGCTGACAAGCCGGTAATCCATGGGCTATGCGCGTGTACGTTGAGCACATAGGGCCCCAATCGCACCCGTTCGGTCACGCTCGCCAGCAGGCCGAGAGGGGCCCAGGCACTGCGATAGGCCTCCACCATGTAAAGGCCTTGAAAGCCCGACCGCTCCGCGCGGGGCGCGAGGGTTCGCAGCAGCGATAGAGGCTCAGAGCCCAGAAAAAGCAGACCCAGATTCATGGGCTCCAGTATGCGCCCCGGTGCACCGCGCACAAAATAGGTGACAGTTACCTGATTTCCGGAAATAGGGTTACTGTCACCAATTAGATTAATCCCGGCCTGGTCCCCCGTTTGAGTGACGTCCCAGCAATGTCGACTGCCTCCCCCGACGAGTCACGCGCCCTGGTTTTGAGCAGCGCCATCAGGCTTTTTTTTGCACTGGTGATTTCAGCGTTCTTCGCGGATGCCTACTTCTTCGATGGCTGGCTGATCACCGTGGACGTGCTGGTGCTCGGCTTTGCCTTGCTCGGCATGCTCACGCTGTGGAACGAGCCGATGAAGATCAGACCAGTGACCCTCTCAGCGACGCTGCCTGCCGTGGCGGGCGCTGCGCTCGGTCATGTGCTGATGACTTACGGCGGACTGCATCCTGCGCTGGCAGGGGCGCTCGCGGGCTCCCTTTGCGCGGCGCTGCCGTTACTCGGGCTGCAGCGGGCCTCCGCGTGGGCTGCACCGTTCTATGTCGGCGTCTTTGCTGGCACAAGCGCGGCGGTCATCCTCCATGGTGCTGTCTGGGTGCTGTTGGCCGGGCTGATGGCAGGCGTTCTCTGGTCAACGCTGACGGACGTGTGGTCCGGCATTGGCGGCAAGATGGGACTTACCGGCTTTATCTCCGCGACCACAATGGTGTTGTTCAACGAGATGATTCTCGGCAACCGCCCGCCTGTCCTGCCGATGCAGGTCGTCGACCTCGGACATGAGCTGGCAGTGCCACTGGCCGCAGTGTCTGCAATAGCGACCCGCGGGTTCGTGATGCGCGGGGGATGGTCCGCCGTGGCGGCAAGCGCGGGGCCCACGGCGATGCTCGGAATGGTTCTGTTTGGGCTGGATATCGCATTAGCGGGGCCGCTGACTGCTGCCTGGTATGGAGGCAGCTTCGTAGGCATGACCCAGCCAACCCGCATCCAGAGTCCACTGGCTCTTGGGCTCACCGCGGCAGTGTTCGGTGTGGTGTTGCTGCGCCTGCAAAGCACCATGGTAGGCTGGGGTGGGGTGCTCGGATCGACCGCCTGCACCTGTGTGCTGGCAAGCCTTGGTTTGCAAGCCCTGCTTTCCCGTCTGCGGCCCGCAACGCACTGAGGATGAAACTCGATGATCACAGAGGGTCTTTCGTCTTGCACTGACGCACCCCTGATTGCACCTCTTGCCGAGGAGCAACTGGACGCAGCCAGTCGCATTTTTCGCACGGCCTTTGGAACCTGGCTGGGCGCGCCTGATCCGGAGCGCTTCTTTGCAGACCGGAACTATGTGCATGGCCGCTGGCGCTCGCCTCACGTGGTTGCCCTCGGTGCTACCCTGGATGGCAAGCTCGTGGGATCGAATTTCATCACCCGCTGGGGCAGCGTGGGCTTTTTCGGTCCCTTGACCGTTGCCCCGGAGATTCAGGACCGGGGTATAGCCAAGGCCCTTCTCACGGCAACAACTGCGCAGTTTGAAACCTGGGGGACCCGGTGTGCGGGCCTCTTCACCTTTGCAGAGAGCGCCAAGCATGTGTCGCTCTACCAGAAGTTCGGCTTCCTGCCGCGCTTCCTGACGGTAATCAGTGTGGCTCAAGTCCCGCCAAAGGCCTCTGCGGCATTCCAGTGCTTCGGAGCGTTGGGGATGGAGGCAAGATCAGCGACGCTGGTCGCTGCGCGTGCAATCATGCAATCCCTGTATCCGGGTCTCGATCTGTCGGCAGAGATCGCAGCAGTGACCTTGCTCGGGCTTGGTGACACTGTGCTGGTGGAAGATGAGGAAGGCCTCGCTGGTTTTGCCGTCTGCCATCACGGGCCGGATAGCGAAGCCGGTGAGAACACCTGCTTGATCAAATTTGGCGCCGTGCGTTGCGATGAGCATGCAACACAAAACTTCCGCCGCCTGTTGGACGCTTGCTTTTTCTACGCCTCATACGTGGGCACTACAACGCTTATGGCAGGTGTCAACACAGCACGGCGCGAGGCGCATGCCGCGATGATTGCTCGTGGTTTCCAGCCAGCGCTCCACGGTGTTGCCATGCATCGCCCTGATGACCCCGGCTATTCCCGCCCAGGGCTTTTTGTGCTCGATGACTGGCGCTGACAATGAGACGTGTCCAATGCGCCTGATACGCAGCAGGATAGATACCAGTTAGCGCCGCGCAACACCGCCGGAAATGCGCGGCGCCTTCGCTAGTCAAGCGCTCACGGGAAGGTAAACAGCAGGTTGATCGCCAACGCGTGACTCATTCGGTTCGGGTTGGTGGGGCGGTCGATGTACTGGTTCAAGTAGCCAACCTCCGTCTTCACCACCTTGCTGAGCGCATAGCCCATGCCGATGAAGGCCCGGTTCTGGTCAAGGCCCGCCTGCGGGCCCCAGTCCACATCATCCAGATTGATGAAGATCTCATCGGATACGATGGCGCTCACGTTCGGAAAGGTCTTCACAGGCCGAGCCAGCTTGAACAGATGCCGGTAGCGTGAGGCCGTATCCGATCCGCTGTCAGCGAAGCGTTGCTCGAGGCGCGCCCGGGTGGTGAACGTGCCGGACCCCAAAGGTCGGGTCCAGAGAAACTGTTGCCAGCTTCGGTCCTCATCAAAACTGTTTTTTGTAAAGGGTGTATCAGTGAAGATATGGGCGTAACCCACCCATACGCTGGCGTGCTCATTGAGCGCATAGCCCAAGGCGGGACGTACAAAACCCTGGGAAAGGGTCGACATGTCGTTGCCGAATCGGCCTACGCCCTCAAGCCAGTAACGCCATTTTTCACCGGCCGGTTTGAGCGTGCCAGTTGCGGTTATCGAGCCCCAGACCTGGGAGTCTTCCAGCAGATCTTCGGCGTGGCACAGCGCGCTCGTGGAAAAAAATAAAAAGCTCAGGAAAAGGATTTTCAGGGGGTGCGCAAACCTGGCGCACTGCTCGGCAGGAATATGACTCACGAAATGCTCCTCGCACAATGGGAGACTCCCGTGGTTCGGCCCGGGAGTCACCTCGATGATGACTTGACGATATACTGAATTAGCTCAAGACCATCGGAACTGGCGGACCTCGTGCGCAGGGAACCAGTTGGTGCAAGCCAGTGAAACTCCGCAGGGCCGGGCTGGCCGTGACGGCCAGCGAAGGGACGACCTGTGGATGCTCCGGGGGGAGTGTGGTCTCGGGCTCTCCATCACCCGGTTCATCGGCGGGGGAATCGGTCAGGTTGAAACCGGCTGCATCCGAGCCACCGGAGAGATCGGGAAAGCTGCAAGGCGCACGCCCCACGACAAGCAGCAGCGCCAGGCAGAGCGCCAGTGCTGCGCGACCAGCCTGCATCAGGTTGCTCTGACTGTTCGTTGTCACTCCGGTCCCAGCCCGGGAGGTGTGTAAGGCGAAGGGGGCGGTATTCACCGCCTGAGTGTATACGCACCGGGCTTACGAGCAAAACTGATGGGGTCACGATCACTCACCCCCTCAGAAAGTCCCGCAGGTCAAGGAGCGGAATAGCCTAATAGAACAGGAAGGTTGCCATAGCGAGCAATGAAGGCGTCCATCACCCGAGGGGTGAATTCCGTCCGCCAAAGCTCAGGGCGACCGCTGCGGATGTGCCCACCGCCGATGTTTTGAAGATTGAAAGCACTGTTCTTTTTAGCAGTATAAAGTAGGTCTTTGAGCGCGCTGCCACTGAAACCGAGAAAACAAAAGATCTGCTCGTACTCAACAAGATCCCGATCTGTCATCAATGTCTCTAGACGGGCTTGATAAAAATCCGGGTATTGCTTCAACGCCTCGATCATTCGCGCAATGGTTCTCCCCCCTGTGTTATCCATCTCGAACAACATACGGTCCTCATCGCTTTTGAAGCTGTTGATCTTTTCCTGATACGAGACGCCACCGAATTCACGCTTTTTTGATGTAGCCAAAGTTCCTGTGATTTTCTGTGGTAGTGCATCCCGCTTATTAATAAATCGCGAGGATCACGGATCACGATCAGCCCGCGGTGTAGGTGTTGGAGCGGAAGATCTCCGAATTCTGAATCGTAATGGAATGCAACTTGCCAATTTGGGTTCGGTGGCTTGGAGTGGCGGTTCATCATCCAAATGGCTATGCCCATAGAGCGACAAGCTTGCGCCCAGATGGATTGCATCAACACGGTGCCGGACTTGTGAAAGGTTCCTACGAGTATCTTGTACTGAGGAATACCGCGCATGCTACTGGGGCGACAATTACGAAGGAGGCGGAGGACTGCGCGACACCGGTCCCAGGCACCTGAAAAATCACGTTTATCCATAATATGAACCCTCTACGACGAAACATGGGGTCGAAGCGAAACAAAAGCTCCTGCATCTAGACTCAGCTCAGCCAACAACTTCTTTAGGCGAAGATTTTGCTCCTGCTGAGGCTTCAGCTTGCGAACAACTTCCTGCATTAGCATTCCAAGCCTAGTCTGCTTTCGGAGCCTCATGATAGGCCTCTCCGAGAAAGACCCGCAGCTCATGACACCATCTAGCTCTCCATCCCGTGCTCACTGAGCAGGAAAAATATACGCCTAGCACCGATCAGTCGTTTGCTGTACCTGCTTTTCAGCGCTGACGCGGCATACGCACACAACGACGTTGTATGTGGCAGGTATCGCTTAGGTTGACTCCGTGTTGTTCTGCTGTGTTTCAGCATCCGGATGTTGAGCAAACGCGGGGGCAACTATCACGTCGGATAGGCCTGTGGCATCGAAAATTTTACTATGAACCCTGTGATCGCCCTGCCAGGAACTGGCCACAACTAAATAATTTAATTGATAGTATGGCGGAAGAGGCAGGAGTCGAACCTGCCGAGCCTGCATCTGCAGGCTCCACCGGATTTGAAGTCCGGGCACCCCACCGGGAGATGTCGCTCTTCCGGGGGAGAATGTAGCGCAAGTCGGATCAATATCGTTAGACAACACCCGCAGTTCGAATTGACAGCCGCCGGTTACTCGCCATGGGTGCTGCGCCTCGATGATGAGGTCCGTCGCTCGCTGACCTGACTGGAGCTGGCGCATGTTCGGTTGGTGAGGCTCACGGAGCTCGAATTGGCAGATCCCGACCCGGTCTTCGCCAAGCAAGATCGGCTTGACTACCAGTACTACTGGACCTGCGGGCCCGCATTCCTTCACTACTTCTTCGAGGCTGACAAGACGATAGAAGTATTCACCTATGTCGACTCGGGCATTTTTTTCTTCGCCAATGCCACGGCATTGCTAGATGAACTCTGGTCTGGAGAGACTCTGCTGTACGAGCATCGGCAAGCACAGGCTCCGGATGACACTCGCGGACTTGACGATCGCTTCAAGGTCGGGATGGTTCTGTTCAAGCGCACCCCGAGTACCCGTGCGTGCATCAAGCGCTGGCGGGTGCAGCGCATCGAATGGTGTTTTGATCGCCACGAGATTGGCCGCTGCGGAGGCCAGGCTTATCTCAATGAGTGGCCTGCTCTGTTCAAGAATGTGGTCGTGGCACGGCGACGCCCCCGGGTTTCAGTAGCGGAGGGATTTAAAGTCCGGGGTTAAAATAATCTGTCTTCGCCAGTCGTTCCGCATGGGCCATCGGAGTCAGGCCGTCGAGCGATTTCTTCGGCCGCTCTTGATTGTATTCCCGCCGCCACCGCTCAATGATCGCCGGCGTACCAGCCGACGCGTCGCCCCATACCAAGGCGCTCGGCGAGTTCACTCGCAATCTGGAATTGGAGCGTGGACCCCGAACGGGCCATGCCTCCGCAGAATATCCATCTGGCCATTCCCGTTATCCCCATGAGTTGTTGCGCGCCCTCGCTGCCCGGCCAACAAGGGCGACATTTTCAGCTTCCCAGTATCTGCGCCACCGCTTGCCGCATTCGACGAATCTGGCCCAGACGTCGGGTCAGGCCCAAGCGGTCGAAGTATTCCAGGAGCTCGATCGTGACATTGCGCCCGATGCCGCAATATTCCTTGTACTGGGCCGCCGTGAAGAATCCCTCTTCCAGTCCCTCTGCCAATGTTTCGGCACATCGGGCCAGTTCCTTCAGGGTTTCCGGCAGGTAATAGCGATATCGGCCCACCTGATGCAGGTGCCCGAGCTTCGCCATGCGCTCCATGAAGGGCTTGAGCACCTCAACGGTGAGCTGCATGGAGTCCGGCATGTCGTGCAGGGCCGGTGCCTGCCGCCCATGGCGGACCAGCTCGGCCGTCACCCGCGCCAGCAGGCGCTGCTCCGCGGGCGGCAGCACAGGCACATGGGCGGGATCGCACAATTGCCCCGAACGGCGCATGAGCAGACCCTCCCGCACCAGCTGCTCCGTCACGGCACGCAGCAGCCCGGTGGATTCGCGCTGGGGGAGCGCGCCTCCCAGCATCGGCTCGGGCAGACCTGTCTGTGCGGGCTCTGCGGTGTGATGGGCGCGGACGGTATCAAGGATTCCCGTGCGCAGGGTTTCCAGACGGGAGGTCTGCAGCAGGCGGACACCCTCACGTGCAAGCGTCACCTGCCCATAGTGCGGATCATCGGTCAGCTGGCTCAGATCCGTCACCAGCAGATTGTCATTGCGGGCAAGCCACTGCGGACAAACTCCTTCCGCTTGACCCGCGACCAGCGCGCGCAACCGTTCCACCGGATCTCGCAGCGCGAGCGCCTCCAGCAAGCCTACTCGTCGTGCACGCGAGAGTTTGCCCGGCCAGGGCACAGCTTCAAGAACCTCCCCGCCGGCAATCGTGCGTTGTGCTGACTGGTCCCGCAGCACGAAACGGTCACCACGCACCGCCAGACACGGGCCATTGAGAATCAGTTGAGCGAACCGCTGCTCGCCCGGCGCGAGTGTGGCGTCCTCCAGCAGAGCGACCCGCGCACCCAGATCGCTGGCACCGAGGTGCACATGCACCGGCGTACCATCCTTCAATACCTGACTTTCCCCTCGCGCCAGAAGCAGCCGCACGCCGAGGCGTGTGCTGGTGGATGCCAGCGCCGGGGACACGAGCCAGTCTCCGCGATGAATCTCCTGACGGCGCAGATCCGCGCCTGCAAGGTTGACTCCGCAGCGCTGGCCGGCCCGGGCACGGGGACTCGCGCGATTCTGGGCGTGCAGCGAACGCACGCGCACGTCGAGGTTGGAGGGGAGGATGTGCAGGGCATCTCCAGGCTGGACCTCTCCGGAGTACACGGTGCCTGTGACCACCCGCCCGGCGCCCTCCAGTACAAAGCGTCGATCTATGGCGAGCCGGAAATGTCCTGCAGACTGGGGGTTCGCAGGTGACTGGTGGGCCTGGGCAGTCACGAGAATCGACTTCAGCTCCTCCACGCCCAAGCCACGCGTCGCGGCCACCGCAATCACGGGGCTCGCAGCAAGAGAAGTAGGCGCGAGCATCGCCGCGATTTCTGCGCGGACTTCGGCCGCGCGATCCGCGTCCACGCGATCCACCTTGGTCAGGGCGACGGCACCCCGCGAGATGCCCAACAGCTCGAGAATCGCGAGGTGTTCGCGAGTTTGCGGCATGGGGCCATCATCGGCGGCAATCACCAGCAGCGCAAAGTCGATGCCGGCCACGCCGGCGAGCATGTTGCGCACGAAGCGCTCATGCCCGGGCACGTCCACGAAGCCGATGATGTCCGGTCTGTCGGGCACTTCCAGATAGGCAAAACCGAGATCGATGGTCATGCCACGTGCCTGCTCCTCAGGGAGGCGATCGGTCTCGACGCCGGTCAGGGCCCGAATGAGGGTGGTCTTGCCATGATCGACATGCCCAGCGGTGGCTACGATCATGCGGTGGTGACCTCGGACAGAAGGCTGAGCTGGGCGAGGAAGGCTGGCTCGTCCTTTTCCTCCAGGCAGCGCAAGTCCAGATGCAGGTCGCCCTGATGGACGCGCCCGATCACGGGTGTGGGGAGCGCGCGGAAGCGTGCTGCGAGTTGCTCCACGGCCTTCCCACCCCGGCGCCGCGGCGTGACGACCAGGGCATGACTGGGCAAGAGATCGACTGGCAGGGCGCCGCTGCCGATCTGGCTCGCGCAGGGCTGCACGCTGACCATGCCCTCTGCCGCCAGCGCCTGCTGGACCGAGGGCAGAAGGCGCTCGGCAGCAGCCGCGATCGATGACGTGGGTCGGGACAGCAGGCGCAGCGCCGGAATGCCGGCGCGGGCACGTGCCGGATCGGCATAGAGCCTCAAGGTGGTCTCCAGCGCAGCCAGAATCAGCTTGTCCACACGCAGGGCGCGCACAATGGGATGCTTCTTGATTCGCCGTACCAGATCGCGCCGGCCCGCGATGAAGCCGGCCTGCGGCCCGCCAAGGAGTTTGTCGCCACTGAAAGTCACGAGATCCGCCCCCGCGGCCAGGGCCTCCTGCACGGTGGGTTCGTGCGGCAGACCGAGGTTGCGGAAATCGATGAGCGTGCCACTGCCGAGATCGTTCACGAACGGAATGTCGTGCCTGCGACCCAGGGCTGCCAGTTCGGCTTCCGGCACCGCAGCTGTAAAGCCCTCGATGCGGTAGTTGCTCGGGTGGATTTTCATCAGCAGCGCTGTGGAGGGGCCGATAGCCGCCTCGAAATCGCGCAGGTGTGCGCGATTTGTAGTGCCGACTTCGCGCAGCTTCGCACCAGCAGTCGCCATCACATCCGGCACACGGAAGGATCCGCCTATCTCCACCAGTTCACCGCGCGACACGATCACCTCCCGACGCCGTGCGAGTGCCGCGAGCACCGCCATCACGGCAGCCGCATTGTTGTTGACCACCGTGGCGGCTTCAGCGCCCGTGATGCGGCAGATGAGGGCCTCGACATGACTGTCCCGATCCCCGCGCCGGCCTTTTGCGAGGTCGTATTCCAGGTTGCTGGCCGAGCCAGCCACGGCACTGATCGCAGCAATGGCTGCCGTGGGCAAAGGTGCCCGGCCAAGATTGGTATGCAGCACCGTGCCAGTGAGATTGAACACGGGCCGCAGACTCGGCCGCGCCGCGGCTTCCAGCAAGGCGCTCGCGCGGCTGAGCAGCGCCGGGATCACATGCCCCGGGTCTGCCGCCCCTCCTGCGAGGCGCGATTCTTCACAGACTTCACGCAGCGCAGCCACGACCGGGAGATGGCCGTGCTGGTCGAGCAGCGTTTGGCCTTCGGATGTTTTCAGCAGCGCATCGATACTGGGCAGGGAGATTTGTGGCGCGGTCATCGCACGGATTCCGGCTTGTGGGAAACGGGGGGTCATTATAGGCTCGGATTGGCGCTCTTCCGCGCTGCCACGAGGACATTCGCATGGCCAGACTGCCGCTGATCGAACCCGCTGCTGCACCCCCGGAAGTGCAGGCCATTTATGCCCGTTTCGAAGCGATGGGTTTTCCCGTCTTCAATGTGATGAAGATGTTCGCCAACAATCCCAAAGCCCTGGAAGGCTTTGCGATGATCGTGGAGGCGCTGTACGGACCGGCGTGCGCGCTGTCCCCTCGCCACCGCGAACTTGCCTATCTGCGCGCGTCACAGGTCAACTCCTGCCACTATTGAATCCCCACGCATGTGATGCTCGGTCTGAGTGTCGGCTTGACGAAGGATGAGATGGCATTGCTGCATGAGCCTGAGGCGTGCAGGAGTTTTGATGACGTCGATCGCCTGGTGATTCGCTACTCCGAGATCCTCACCCGCGAGAACCGGGTGGATGACGCCCTGTTCGCGACCCTCAAGGCGCACTTCACGGAAGCCCAGATCATGGAGCTTGCGCTGACAGTGGGGCTCTCGGCGCTGGTGAACCGGGTGCATGCCACGGGCGGCACGGATGTGGACGCCCGCACCCGTGAGTACATCGGAGATGCCATCGCCTGCGTGCTTCCCGGGCGCTGACACCGCGGCGCGATGCCGACGTTCGTTACTTCGACATCCCTCAGCCGCGGCTGAGGCTTGAACAGGGTGCGGCGACAGGCTGCTGCACACATCAGAGAGGCGCCCGGCGTCAACTCGCGCCTGGATGAGATCCAGGCGGCGGTGCTGTCGGTCCTGTTGCCACATCTCGATGCGGACATCGCCCCGCAGCCTCCTCAGCCTTCCCATCCAGCCGGAAGTCGCGGACCTTTCTGTCGTGAACGCTGTCGCTGAAGCACTGTTCCTGTATCAGGATGGCGATATCAGGCCGAAAGGCCCAGCCAATCCCGCGGCTTGATGAAATCGGTGTAGAGCCGGGCTTCTGGCGTGCCGGCTGCGGGTGCCCAGTTGTAGCGAAAGCGGACGTTGGGCGGCAGTGACATCAGAATGGATTCTGTGCGCCCGCCGGTCTGCAAGCCGAAGATTGTGCCCCGGTCATAGACCAGATTGAACTCCACGTAACGCCCGCGCCGGTAGAGCTGGAAATCACGCTCGTGCTCCCCATGCGGCATGTCCTTGCGGCGCGCCACGATCGGCAGATATGCCGGCAGATAGTGGTCTCCCACGCTGCGAGTGAATGCAAAGCTCTGCTCGAAGCCCCACTCGTTCAAGTCGTCGAAAAACAATCCGCCCACACCGCGGTGCTCATCGCGATGCTTGAGGTAGAAGTAGTCATCGCACCACTGCTTGAAGCGGGGATACACCGCAGCGCCGAAAGGCTCACAGGCATCACGGGAGACCTGGTGCCAGTGCACGGCATCCTCGTCGAAGCCGTAATAGGGCGTGAGATCAAACCCGCCTCCGAACCAGAACACCGGCTCGGCGTCTGGCTTGGTGGCCATGAAGAAGCGTACGTTGGCATGGGAGGTCGGGACGTAGGGATTGCGTGGATGTACTACCAAGGACACGCCCATGGCGCGGAAGGCACGCCCGGCGAGTTCTGGTCGTTTGGCCGTTGCGGCAGGTGGCAGGGCATCACCGGTCACATCCGAGAAATTGACCCCCGCCTGCTCGAATACCCCGCCCTCGGCCAGCACGCGCGTGCGCCCACCGCCCCCGGTGGGGCGGGTCCAGCTGTCTTCGCGGAAGTTTTCCTTGCCATCTATTTCCGTAAGACCAGCACAGATGCGGTCCTGGAGGTCGTGCAGCCAGGCGGCAACTGCATCGATTTGGACGGTATTACTCATGATGGGGTTCTCTGCAGGAAGTTCGGTCCGGACCCATTCCGCTGATTCGGAGCAGATGCCCCGTCGTGGCGCTCGCGCCGAGGCGCAAGGTTCGGTTTCGGTGCATCTTACCGGGGACGCCCACGCCGGCAAGCCGCCTGTCCGTCCCGGACATAGCCTGGATCAGCCAATTCACCGCAGTGCGGGCGGTGGTCCTCATCGCGAGCGCCCGGCGTGGCATGGACCTTGCGATGCAACATTCAGTGTCATCGCAATGGTGGGTTCATCTTGCATCCTGATCTGCTGGCCGGGGGAATTGCTTCTAGCACGGGTAGCCTCACGCGCTCGGCACGCCGGCGCCCTGCCCTGCTGCAATTTCGGCAGGCGCTGACCCCGCTCACACGCAGTTCTCTCGGTGTCACGGGTGTGCTCCTGTTTCTCGCCGCCTGGCAAATGACAGGGCTCAGCGGGCTTTGGCCGCGGGCGCTGTTTCCTCCGCCCACCGATGTGATGCAGGCCCTGCACGAACTTTTCAGCACCCGTGACTTCGGCATGGATGTGCTCGCCAGCTTGCGCAGGGTGGGCTTGAGTTTCCTGCTGGCCGGGATGCTAGCGCTGCCTCTCGGCATCCTCATGGGCGCATTTTCGCCCATCGCCGCCCTGCTCAATCCGCTGGTGGCTGCCTTCCGCTATCTGCCTGCGACGGCATTCATTCCGCTGTTCCTGATGTGGTTGGGCGCCGGAGAGGAGCAGAAGATCGCCCTGCTGATCATTGGTGTGGTGTTCTTCCTCATCACGCTCCTCATGGACAACACATGTGCTGTGCGCGCCGAACTCATCGAGACAGCCCGCACCCTGGGCGCCGGGCGGCGCCGGATTCTGTGGAGCGTGGTGGTCCGCGCCAGCCTGCCCGCCTACGTGGATACCCTGCGCCAGATGCTGGCCGTCAGCTGGACCTATCTGGTGGTCGCCGAGATCGTGGCATCTACGGACGGTATTGGCGCCATGATGATGCGTGCCAAACGATTCGTGCATGTTGACGAAATCATGGCCGGCATCGTGGTGATCGGCGCGCTGGGCCTCCTTTTTGACGGGCTTTTCCGGGCATTGCACTGGTGGGCCTTCCCCTACCTTCGTCACTCGCGAGGACATTGATCGTGTCGCTGACCCTTTCTCCTGCCGAAGCTCTACCTGCCAGCGTGCTCGAGGCTCTCCGGGCTTCCCTGCACACTCCGCCGAGTGCAGCGCGTGCACTGCCTGCGGCCTGCTACAAGGATCCTGCCGTGCATGATCTGGAGCAGCAGCTGATCTTCGGCCACGACTGGATACCGCTCGCACATGTCTCCCAGCTGCCGAAGCCCGGTGATTTTGTCACTGTGGACGTGGGCGATGAGCCGCTCATCGTCACCCGCGGCAAGGATGGCCACATTCGGGTGCTTTCCCGGATCTGCCAACATCGCGGGGTGGACATGCTGCCGAATCAGGCGGCTCGCCATTGCGGACAAGGCAACACCCCGTTGCTGCGCTGTCCCTATCACCTCTGGAACTACGACCTCACGGGGCAACTGATCGCAGCGCCCGAGATGGCGGGCTCATCCTGCCATGCCATGGAAAAGGTCAAGTTGCCCGAGTTCCGCAGCGAGATCGCCGAAGGCTTCATCTTCGTGACTTTCAAGGCCTCATCGCCGCCCTTGGCGAGCCTCCTGCACACCCTCAGCAGCGGCTACCTCGCCAAGTACGGCCTGGGTGACGCAGAGGTGGTGTGGTCCCGGCACTGGGAGTGCGACTTCAACTGGAAAGTGCTGGCAGAAAACTTC
>JAURMM010000215.1 GCA_030830685.1 Gammaproteobacteria bacterium
GTCCTTGTTGAGCGCCCTCACCTCCCGGGCTTGCTTGACGGAAGCCTGGTCTGCGCCCTAAATAACCTGAATTGCAGCCCGCCGCGCGAGCGTGCCCCACCAAGGAGAGTTCCATGACCACCGCCGAGACAGCGCTTGCCAGTCCGGTCGTTCGCCACGATGCAGACGGCATCACCACACTCACCCTGAATCGCCCGGAGGCCTACAACACGCTGAGCAGCGCCACGATTGCGGCGCTGAGCGCCGAGCTCGCCACCCTGGGTGACGACCCGGCGGTGCGGGTCGTGATCATCGCCAGTACCGGCAAGGCTTTCAGCACCGGACACGATATGAAAGAGATGCGTACGCATCACGATGAGGCCTTTCTCAGCACGCTGCTCGGCGACTGTTCGCGCATGATGCAGATGATCGTTAACCTCCCCCAGCCGGTGATCGCGCGCGTGCAGGGCATTGCCACCGCCGCAGGGTGCCAGCTGGTGGCGAGCTGCGACCTCGCCATTGCCGCACACAGCGCTCGCTTCGCGACCTCGGGGATCAACTATGGCCTGTTCTGCGCCACTCCGGCGGTGGCGCTTTCGCGCAATGTGCCGCGCAAGCACGCCATGGAGATGCTGCTCACGGGAGACTTCATCGATGCCGAGACCGCGAGTCGCATAGGTCTCATCAATCGCGCCGTGGAAGATAGGCGGCTGGAGGACGAAGTCCTGTCACTCGCCCGGCGCATCGCCTCCAAATCCCCCTATGCGCTACGCCTCGGCAAGGCCTCATTCCAGGCACAGGCCAACCAGCCACTGGATGCCGCCTATCGCTGTGCCTCCGCCGACCTCGTCCGGAACATCCTCGCCGAAGATGGCCTCGAGGGTCTGAACGCCTTCATGGAAAAACGCGCGCCCCACTTCACCTGACACGCTTCATCCGACTACGGAAATCCGACATGCCCAACATCTACGAACATGACCTCGACAAGTGCGAGGCCAACTACACGCCGCTGTCGCCGCTGTCCTTCATCGAGCGCGCCGCCTCCGTCTATCCGCATCGAACGGCTGTTGTGCACCACGAACAGCGCTGGACCTGGCGTGAGACCTTCGCCCGGTGCCGCCGCCTCAATTCGGCACTCCGAAAGCGCGGTTTCGGCCTGGGCGACACCATCGCCATCGTCGCCACCAACATCCCGGCGTTCTACGAAAGCCTGTTCGGCGTGCCGGCGACGGGCGCCGTACTGAACCCCATCAATATCCGTCTGGACGCAGATGCGATTGCCTTCATTCTCGATCATGGCGAAGCCAAGGCCGTGCTGATCGATACCGAGTTCGCACCGGTGATGCGCGAGGCACTGGGAAGGTGCAAGGTCAAGCCGCTCGTCATCGACATCTCAGACGCACATGCCCCCTGCCATGACCGGCTGGGCGAGATCGAATACGAGGAACTGCTGGCAGAAGGGGATCCGGAATCGCTCTGGGAGCTGCCGAGGGATGAATGGCAGGCCATGGCGCTTTGCTACACCTCCGGGACCACCGGCAACCCGAAAGGGGTGGTCTACCATCACCGCGGCGCATACCTCAATGCCGTGAGCAACGCGTTGTCCTGGAGCATGCCGCTCAATCCCGTCTACCTGTGGACCTTGCCCATGTTCCACTGCTGCGGCTGGTGCTTCCCGTGGACGATTGCCATGCAGGGCGGCACCAACATATGCTTGCGCCGCATCAGCGCGCCCAATATCTACAACGCACTTGCGGACGAGAAGGTCACGCATTTTTGTGGTGCGCCGATCGTGCTCAATTTCATCGTGCATGCCAGCGCCGCCGAGAAGCGCCCATTGCCCGGCCCGGTGCAGGTGATGACCGCGGGCGCCGCGCCGCCGGCGGCCATCATGGACGGTATGGAGGACGCGGGTTTCAAGGTCATCCACACCTATGGCCTCACGGAAACCTACGGACCTTCCGTGTTCGGTGCGCCGCAGGACGAATGGGCGACCATGACGCGCGAGCAGCGGGCGGCGGTCAAAATTCGGCAAGGCGTGCGCTATCCGGTGCTGCAGGATCTTGAGGTGGTCGACCCCGACACACTTCAGCCCGTGCCTCGCGATGGCGAGACGATCGGGGAGATCATGTTCAAGGGCAATGTGGTGATGCGGGGCTATCTCAAGAATGAAGTGGCCACGCGGGAGTCTCTCGGTGGGGGCTGGTTCCATTCCGGTGATCTCGGCGTGATGCACCCGGAGAACTACATCCAGATCAAGGATCGCTCCAAAGACATCATCATCTCAGGTGGCGAGAACATCTCATCCATCGAGGTGGAGGAAGTGCTGTATCGGCATCCCTCAGTGCTGGAAGCCGCAGTCGTCGCGCGACCTGACGAAAAATGGGGCGAGACCCCCTGCGCTTTCGTATGGCTCAAGCCTGATGTGCCTGTTGTGTCATCCGAAGAGCTCATCAAGTATTGCCGTGAGCATATGGCGCACTTCAAGGCCCCGAAGACCATCGTCTTCCACGAGCTGCCGAAAACTTCCACCGGCAAGATTCAGAAGTTCAAGCTGCGCAAGATCGCCGAGGAGATGGACAGCCTCACTTGAGGCTGCCACTGCTGCCGCTATCCGGGGAGCGTCAAGCGGAAGCCGACCTCACCGCCTCGCTGGAACTGCGAAGGATCAGACCAGTTCAGCCTGGCCTTGGGGCACGAAGGACGTCTTGTAGCGCTTGAAATTGGCGACGTAGTTTTCGGCGAGCTTGGTCAGGTGTGCGGTCTGCTCGGGCGTGAGGGTTCGCACCACCTTGCCGGGGGATCCCATCACCAGACTGCCGTCGGGAATCTCCTTCCCCTCCGGAATGAGTGTGTTGGCGCCGATCAGGCAGTGCGCGCCAATCTTCGCGCCATTCAGGATCACCGCGTTGATTCCGATGAGACTGTGATCGCCTATCGTGCAGCCGTGCAGCATTGCCTTGTGGCCGATGGTCACATGGTTGCCGATGTGCATGGGAAAGCCCGGATCGGTGTGCAGCACTGCCAGATCCTGCACGTTGGAATTCTCTCCCACCACGATGGATTCGCGATCGCCGCGGATGACAGCGCCAAACCACACACTTGCGTTATGTTTCAGGAGCACCGAGCCGAGCACTGTTGCGGAGTCCGCAACCCAGTAATCACCCTCGGCGCGCACACGCTGATCTTCCAGTTGATAGATCATCGTGCTCAACCTTCCGCGAACAACCAGGGCGCCTGCCCGCGCCGCCTGGCTTCGTAGGCGCGGATCACATCCGCACGCTGCAGGGTGATGCCGACGTCGTCCAGGCCGTTCAGCATGCGGTGCTTGAGGCCTGCGTTGTAATCGAAGGAGAAGGTTTCATCTGAGCGCGTGAGCACCTGCTGCGCCGCGAGGTCAATCGTGAGCCGGTAGCCCTCCTCTGCCTTGCACTCGGCGAAGAGCCGGTCCACCACGTCTGCCGGCAGGATCACCAGCAACAGGCCGTTCTTGGCGGAATTGCCGTAGAAGATGTCAGCAAAGCTTGGCGCGATGATGGCGCGGATACCGAAGTCCACGATCGCCCAGGGCGCGTGTTCACGGGAGGAACCGCAACCGAAATTGTCCCGGGCGAGCAGAATGCTGGTGCCCTGGTACCGCGGCTGGTTGAGGATGAACTCCGGATTGAGGGGACGGCCTTCGTTCGCCTTGTCCGGCTCACCCTTGTCGAGATAACGCCATTCGTCGAACAGATTGGGTCCGAAGCCCGAGCGCTTGATCGATTTCAGGAACTGCTTGGGGATGATGGCATCGGTATCGACATTGGGCCGATCCAGCGGGGCCACCAGCCCATCGAGTGTGGTGAATGCGTGCATGGTTCAGAATCCTCGTGCGTCCACAAAGTGACCGGCGATGCCGGCGGCCGCGGCCATGGCCGGGGAGACCAGATGTGTGCGGCCACCGTGGCCCTGGCGGCCCTCGAAGTTGCGATTGGAGGTGGAAGCGCAGCGTTCGCCGAAGGAGAGCTGGTCCGGATTCATGCCGAGACACATCGAGCAGCCCGGCTCGCGCCACTCGAAGCCGGCCGCCGTGAAGAGGCGATCCAGCCCTTCTTCCTCGGCCTGGCGCTTCACCAGCCCGGAACCGGGCACCACCAGGGCGAGCTTGACGTTGGGCGCGAGCTTGCGCCCGCGAATCACTGCTGCCGCGGCCCTCAGATCCTCAATCCGGGAATTGGTGCAGGAGCCGATGAAGACCTTGTCGACGGCAACCTCGGTGAGCGGTGTGCCAGGTTTGAGATCCATGTACTTGAGGGCATTCTGGATACCCACGCGGCGGGTGTCATCGCGCTCATCGGCCGGATCAGGCACGCGCCCGGAGACCGGCAGGACCATTTCGGGAGACGTTCCCCAGGTCACCTGCGGTTCGATGCTCGCCGCGTCGATGACAACCGTCGTATCAAAATGGGCGCCGGGGTCCGACTTGAGCAGACGCCACGCTTCGACCGCGCGCGTCCAGTCGGCCCCTTTGGGCGCGTGCGGTCGCCCCTCCACATACCGCAGGGTCGTGTCATCCACCGCAACCAGGCCTGCACGGCCGCCTGCCTCGATGGACATGTTGCAGATGGTCATGCGCTCTTCCATGTACAGACGCTCGATGGCGGTGCCGGCATATTCCATGGTGTGACCGGTTGCGCCGGCCGTGCCGATGCGGCCGATGATCGCAAGGATGAGATCCTTGGCGCTCACCCCGGCGCCCAGCTCCCCATCAACCCGAATGAGCATGTTCTTCGCCTTGCGCAGCACCAGACACTGGGTGGCCATCACATGCTCCACCTCCGAGGTGCCGATCCCGAAGGCCCAGGCCCCGAGGGCACCATTGGTGGCCGTGTGCGAATCACCACAGACGATGGTCATGCCCGGCAGACTCCACCCCTGCTCCGGCCCGGTGACATGGACGATGCCTTGCCGGATGTCACCGATGTCGAAGTGGGTGATGCGATGCTCGCGGCAATTGCGCGCCAGGGTCTCCAGCTGCACGCGGGCGACGGGATCAGTGATGTTGCGTACATCCTTGGTGGGCACGTTGTGATCGGACACCGCAACGGTGGCGGCGGTGCGCCACAGCTTGCGGCCGGCAAGCTTGAGCCCCTCGAAAGCCTGGGGAGTCGTCACCTCGTGCGCGATGTGACGGTCGATGTAAATGAGGGCGGACCCGTCCTCGTAGGTCTCCACGAGATGGTCATCCCAGAGCTTGTCGTAAAGTGTCTTGGCGTTCATCGGCGTCTCGGTCATGGTTGACGGGTGCGCCCGCAGGCGGGGCCGCGATTCTATGCCAATTTGCCGGGGGGATCCCCTCGCCTGTTCCGCGCAGGTCCATCTCGACTATGATTCGCAGCGGACCGCCATCCCGCCGCCCCGTGCTTCTGGAGAGTGCTGAAGTGCCAGGAAAAATCACCCGCCCCGTGCTGCTCCCGGTCCTCGGCTTGACCTTGGGCCTGCTGGTCCATCCCGCACGGGCCGATTTCAACGATGGCGTGGCAGCGATGGTGGCAGGTGACTACGCCAAGGCGCTCGAATCCTTCGTGCCACTGGCAGAAACCGCGGACCACGCCTATGCCCAGTACTTCCTGGGACGCATGTATGCGGATGGCCGGGGTGTCGAGCGCTCCCCGGAGGAAGCGGTCAGGTGGTTCCGCGAGGCCGCCGAAAAAGGCGTGCAGGAAGCCCAGTTCCGCTTGGCAGGCCTTTATGAGCGTGGCGAAGGTGTCCCCCGGGACCTTGAGTACGCCTACGCGTGGTACAGCGTGGCGGCACAGCTCGGGAGCGCCAAGGCGGGCACGGCGCGCGATGGTGCAGCCGGGCAGCTGGCCCCAGCCGCCCTCAAGGAAGCGCAAGGCTTGGCCGATGATCTCACTGCCAAGTACGGCAAGGTGCCGCGCGCGACCAGCGTTTCCCAGTAGAAACCCGCGCGCCCACGGCCGTCCGGCGCATCTCAGCCCCAGTGGACTCCGCGCAGCATGGCCGTACAGACCAGTGAAATCGCCATCATGTTTGCCGACCTCAGCGGCAGCACCCGCCTGTACGAGGTACTGGGTGACGCGGCTGCGCGCGTGCGTGTGGCGCGCTGCGTCGAGATGCTTTGCGCGGTGGTGAGCGATTTCGGTGGCCGCACGCTGAAGACCATAGGCGACGGGATCATGTGCACCTTCCCGACGGCAGATGCCGCGGTGGAAGCTGCTTGTGCCATGCAGTCGCGCACGGACGACGAGGCCACTGAGCTCACGCCCTCGGGGCCGCTCGCACTCGCCATCCGGGTGGGCCTGCACGTGGGGCCGGTGATCATCGAGGACGGCGACGCCTTCGGGGATGCAGTCAACGTGGCAGCGCGCATGGGTGCGTTGGCCAAACCTGGCCAAATCATCACCACCCGCGAAACCGTGACCCGGCTTTCCAAGAATTTGCGACAACAGACGCGCTTCATTGACCATGCCCCGGTGCGCGGCAAGCGACTGACCATGGATATCCACGAGATCCTGTGGCAGCCCGAGGATGTGACGATGATGTCCATCCCGGTGGGGCGTCCGGTCCTCGAGGTGCCCAGGCTGCGCCTCAGTTACCGCGGGACGGAGCTGGTGATGGATGCCGAGCGTCCAGTGGTGGTCCTCGGCCGCAGCACCACGGCGGATCTTCCCGTGGAGGAGAGCCTCGCCTCGCGCTTGCATGTGCGGATCGAGCAACGACGGGGCAAGTACTACCTCACTGATCTGAGCACGAATGGCACGCATGTGCGCAGCGCGGGTACGCAAGCGTTCCTGCGTCGGGAGGAGATGCTTCTAGGCACGCAGGGCGAGATCAGTCTGGGTCGCCCCTTCGGCGATGCGCCGCAGGAGTACGTACACTTTGTCACTGAATCCCCCGCCGAAGGCGGAACGGCCGAGAATCCCATGAGCCACACCGCATGAATGCTCTGCACCAGCGCAGCGCGCAGTCTCCGTTCACCTGGAAATCAGCGAGCGTCACCCACGCCGGCAAGGTTCGCACGGTCAACGAGGATGCCGTCTGCGACCGACCCGATGCGGGCCTGTGGGCGGTGGCGGATGGGCTGGGCGGTCATTCGGCCGGGGACCTGGCCAGCCAGACCGTGATCGAAGCTCTGCAGCGCCTGAAACCCTATGCGGAACTCAGCGTGATGGTGGAGTTCATGGAGCATGGTCTGCTGGAGGCCAATCAGCGCCTGCTGCAGATTTCCGCGGAGCGCCAGCAGGTGATAGGCAGTACCGTGGTCGCCCTTGCGATTGTGGACCGCTATGCCGCTTTCGTCTGGGTGGGGGACAGCCGGCTCTATCGCTATCGAGGGGGCGTACTGCGCCAGATGACCACCGATCATTCCCAGCAGCAGCGTTTCATTGAAGAGGGCGTGATGTCGCGCGAGGAAGCCCAGGCGCACCCCCATGGGCATCTGCTGACACGCGCGGTCGGCGCGCATGAAGATCTGCGCGTGGATCTGGACGTCTGCCTGCTGCGCGGGGGCGACACTTTCCTGCTGTGCTCGGATGGGCTCGACAAGCATGTGTCGCAAGACGAGATCGCCGTCCACCTCGCGCGCGGAGATGCCGCCGCGGGGGTCAACTCACTGCTGGAGCTCGTGCTGAGTCGCGGAGCGAGCGACAATGTAACCATGTGTGCCGTGAATATCCGATGAAACCCCGCGAGCTGACCCCCGTCCGCGCACTGGCCCGCCGCTATGGTGCGGGCGAGCTGTCGCATCGCGAATACATCCATCAGCGCCGAGCCTTGCTGGATGACATTGCGGCGGGACGCATTCCGCTGCCAGATGAGGATATTCCGCCTTCGCCACCGCCGCGCCGCGCCCTCAACGAGGCGCTGGCCACCGACGACACCGTGGAATTCTCGTTGCCGGGGGGGCTGCGGCATGGGCGCACGCTCGCAATCATCAGTGTGTTGCTGCTTGGCGTAGCGGCTGGTGCCTGGCTGTGGTGGGGCGCTGGCGCGTGACTCCTGCCACCTCACACGCGCCGGGCGGCCGGGCTCTGCAAAACAGTGACGCCCGCGAACTGGACAAATTCGGCGCGTTGGCCGCTACCTGGTGGGATCCGCAGGGCCCGAGCAGGCCGCTGCACGAAATCAACGCCTGCAGACTCGATTTCATCCGTCAGCGCACCGTGCTGCAAGCGGCGCGCGTGGTTGACGTGGGGTGTGGCGGGGGCATCCTCACCGAAGCCCTTGCCCGCCAGGCGGGCACCGTCGCCGGTGTTGATGCCTCTGCCGAGGTGATCGGTGTTGCCCGCGCGCATGCGGCTGAAAGCGCGCTCAGCATTCGCTATGAGGTCCTCACGGCGGAGGCGCTGGCAGCGCAGGATCCCGCCTCGTTCGATTGCGTGGTCTGCATGGAACTGCTCGAGCATGTGCCAGACGTACCCAGCCTGTTGCGGGCCTTGAAAGACCTCCTGAAACCCGGGGGCGATCTCTTCCTGTCCACCTTGAACCGCTCGCCGCGCGCCTGGCTGGAGACCGTCGTAGCGGCGGAATACCTGCTGAAACTCCTGCCACGTGGCACGCACGACTATCGGAAGTTCGTGCGTCCGCGCGAACTGGCTGCCTTGCTGCGTGCACAAGGGCTGACGGTGCGCGAGATTCGCGGCATGCGCTACCAGCCATGGCGTGGTCGCGCAGTGCTGGTTCCTGATCCTTCCGTGAATTACCTCGTGCACGCCCGCCTTGACTGATCTGCCGGCACCGCGCGCGGTGCTCTTCGACCTCGATGGCACCTTGCTGGATACCGCACCGGATCTCGCCGGCGCGTTGAATCGTCTGCGCAAGCAGGAAGGCTTGCCTGCACTTCCCTACGAGACGATTCGTCCGCATGTCTCGCACGGGGCTGCTGCGCTCACCCGGCTGGGCTTTGCGCTGACTGTCGATGATCCCGGGTTTGAACCCCTGCGCCTGCGGTTACTCGATGAATACCATGCCCACGTAGCAGACGAGACGCGCTACTTTTCCGGCATGGAAAGCACACTTGAGATCCTTGTGCGGCACGGCCTCAAGTGGGGCATCGTCACCAACAAACCGGGCTGGCTCACCACGCCACTGATGGCGCGGATGGCTCCCGTCCACCCACCCTTGAGCGTGGTGAGTGGCGATACGCTCCCCGTGCGCAAGCCCGATCCCGCACCTCTGCTCCTGGCCGCAGAGCAGCTCGGCGAGCTCCCGCAGGCGTGTGTCTACATCGGCGATGCGGAGCGGGATGTGGAGGCTGGTCGACGCGCCGGCATGCGCACGCTCGTCGCGCGCTATGGTTACCTTGGCACTCACGACACTCCGGAAGCCTGGGGCGCTGACGGTTTCATTGAGACGCCCCTCGCGCTGTGTGACTGGCTGCAGAGCCACGGCTGGCTGGGGGCTGGGACATGAACGCGCTGCAATCCGCCGAGGTCTCTTCGTCCGCCTTGATCGAACATCTGCCCTCGCCGGGATCCGAGCTCTATTACGCACTGCTCTACCAGCCCGCGGGAACACGCCCGGCGCTCACCCTGATCGAGGCCTTCCGACGGACCATCACGGCGGTGCCTCTGGGCAGCTCCAATGCTGAGATCACGCAGACACGCCTGGCCTGGTGGCACGAAGAACTGCACAGTCTGGAAGGCTCGGCGGTACGACATCCGCTGCTGCGCGCCTTGCATCCGCTGGTACACGCACATTCGAGCCTGTTGCCGGCAATGTTCAGTCTGGTGGAGGGCGTGGCCCGCCAGCTCGCGCACCCTCGTTATGCCGACACAGGGGAACGCCACGCACTCTTGGGGGAGGGGCACGGGCCTCTCTGGCGGGTGCACGGCGAACTGTGCGGTGTAGCCGGAGAGGTAGACCTGCAGCACCTGGTGGAACTGGGCGTGCTCACTGAACTCGCGTGGCTGCTGCGCGACTTCCGCCGCGCGATTACGGGAGGGCTCAGCGTGCTTAGTCGGGATCACGAACCGGTGTCCGGCGCGCCCGCTGATGACGAGACTTTCTACCGCGCATGCCTGCAGCGCGAACTGGCTTCACTGCTTGCAATCCTGGGCAGCGCACGGGCGCGGTTCGCCCATCACCCGCGACGTAGGCGCGATCTGCGCTGTCTGAGGACCCTGGCCTTGCTGGCGGAACGCACGCTACAGGAGGTGCAGGCGGACGGAGCCGATGCCTGGAGCCGGCGGCTGGAACTGACGCCACTCAGGAAACTGCTGCTCGCATTGCGGGTTCGAGTCTCAACCTGACTCTGAGGCGACGGAATTCCTCGCGACCCGTGTTGCCCTCGTCGAGCGCAATCGTGTAGCGACGCCTGCCTGCTGCCAGAGGCAGGATCACGAAACGGCCCATCACCAACGGATCACCTGCCAGGCGCACCGGCTCGGGCGCGCCGACGTGACCGAGCAGACACCACTTCCCGTCCGTAGTGAGTTCCAGTGCCTTGTAGGCACGGGCGGCCGCGAGCACTTCGCGCTCGGTGGCGCAAATGCTCACGCCAAGCAGCAGCAGGCTTGGCAGGATCTGCCACGTCCATGGCAGGGCAAGCAGCACCAGCCCCGCCGTCAGCGCATGCAGTGCGCGCAGCGCGCCCAGTGCGCGGCCGGAGGGTCGCAGTGGAAGCATCAGGCGCTGCTGGAAACGGTTATGCATGCCGCAAGGCTAGCAGCCCCCGCAGCTGGTCCCAAGTGCTTGTCCATGCTCACGGATCAGTCGCTTGAACAGGGTTTTTACTGCTTGAATTACGTCACTTCACACCAGATACTAGCTGGCCATCCGAGGCCCGAAGCAGCGAACTGCTCCCTGAGA
>JAURMM010000216.1 GCA_030830685.1 Gammaproteobacteria bacterium
CACCAAGGAGGCTACGCCGGGAGACGGGAGGGGACTGGGCGGGGGAGACTGTACGCCCCCCAACGCCGGGCCTGCCAGCAGGGCAAGAATCATTGTCAGTGCAAAGCGTCGCATGGGGACTCCCTTCAAGTTGTGCCGGCCACCAAGCGTTAAACGTAAGCGATCCACTCTCCACACTCCTTCTGCGAAAAAAGCCAATTGCTTCACAGTCTCGCAAAAAATGGGAGCACGCTCCCACCTTGATCGCCCTGACGGTGACGCGCCACGCTTGGGCTGGATTATCTGGTGAGGGCGAGAGGTTCCCACGGCGTGGCATCGAACGGCAGCCTGGCGGTCAGCCTGGCGGTTGCGCGATGATCTTTTTCGAAATTCTGTGCACAGTAGCTCCCACCTGATCGGGGGATGGCACGAATTCGCCTCCCGCATAATTGCTGATCTTGACCACACTCGCACTTTCGCCGTCTGGCGCGACGAAGTAGCTGAACTGTCCAGCGCCGGGATAGGTCGCAACGCCCACACAGTCACTTCCGATGGAGTAGAAACCGGTGCTGATGCTGGTGTCCCACGCGCCTTCATGAAGGTAGGTTTTCTTCAAGACGATATTGCCAAGACCATCATAGGATATGAAACCAGCATAGGCCTCGGGACTAAAGGTGTCTGCGCCTGTAGCCACCCAGCCTGAAACAGATAGCTGATACGTTCCTTTCAAGGTTTTGTTGCTGCACCGGAGGGGTCGTTTGTCATCTGCCATGACCACGGGTGGAAGGCCCAGCACGGAAACCGCCAACACACTCAGCACCAGATTTTTTGCGCGCATTTTTTATTTCTCCAGGGTGCGGCTGTCTCCCGAAGTGGAATGACCCGAGGAGCCGCATGCCCGCGCGTATTCTATGCGTTCGTCTGGTCTGACAGCAGAATCCACTCCCTTCACGCTGTGAACCGCATCACAACTTCCGGCAGTACGCGCACATCGGCGTAACAAGCTGATGCGAACGCGCGCAGACCTGGGCTTGCGACGCGATCCCGGCCCACGCTCAAACTCGGCGCGCGGGTTGTCGAAAGTTAAATGCTTGGACAGTTACTGCCGAGGCAGTAGAATTGCTTGATGCGCAGAGCTTCTCCCCCGAACAAGACCCAGTCCCCGTCCTCGGGTGGACATGCTGGGAGCAGTCAGGCGCCGTTCTACAGCGGGAAGACTTATCTCGTCGACAGGTCATATGGCTACCTCATGCGGCGGGTACAGGCATCTCTGCTGCGACATATCGATACCCGGTTCAAGCCCCACGAGCTCACCGCCCTGCAGTGGGGGCCTTTGCTGCTGTTGGCGCAGGGCAAGGGGGATACCGCGGCAGCCCTTGCGCGCGCGCTCGACATCGACACAGGTGCAATGACCCGGATGCTTGACCGCCTGGAGGCGAAGCAGCTGATTCGTCGCGTGCGCAGCGCCGCTGACCGGCGTATCAACCACCTTGAGCTGACCATCGAAGGGAAACGGCTTGCAGCCCAGGTTCCCGATGTCATTTCAGAAGTACTGAATCTGCACCTGCAAGGCTTCTCAGCCACCGAGCTGAAGCAACTCATCAATTTCCTTGAGCGCATGCATGCCAATGGGCAGTCAGCCAGTGCGAGCTGAGCTTCTGCGCCCGTTGGTGATCGGACTGCTCACGCTGGCGCAGGTGGCCTGTGTGCGTTTCACTGGCATCGAACTCATCCAAGCGCAGCGTGAGATCCCAAGGGAAAACGAGGACAGTCAGTTCAGCGCCTGGCCGGAAACCGAGTGGTGGAAAGCCTATGAAGATAAAAACCTGAATCGACTGGTGGAAAGTGCCCTGGAGGCTAACCCCAGCATCGAGCTGGCTGACTCCCGGTTGCGTATGGCGCAATCGATTGCGTCCTATGCGGGAGCTACCCTCAAACCGCGGGTCGATGCGGGCTTCGAGAGCGCGTGGCAGCGCTACAGTGAAAACGGCCTCGTACCGCCTTCATTGGGCGGTAGCCATGAGGTAGATGGTCGCTTCGCGGTCGATCTTCGCTGGGAAATAGATCTTTTTGGCAAGCTGCGGCACGCCATCGCAGCCACCCGCCGGCAAGTGGACGTGGAAAGCATAAACCGGCCAATCGCCCGGCTCGCGCTCGCCTCTGCGGTGGCAAGCACCTACTTCCGGCTTGCCGAGGCGGGAGCCCAGCGCGAGGTGGTATTGGCAACCATCGAACAGCGCCGCGGAATTCTCAAGCTGGTGGAGGCGCGGGTGGCCTTGGGAGTCGATTCCCGCGTCGAGCTGATGCAGGCAGAGGGCGCCATCGCCCGTGCTGAGGAAGAGCTCGCCGCCACCCACGAGCAGGTCGCGCTCCTGCGCGCATCCCTGAGCAGGATAGCGGTGGTATCCCTGGCGGAAACCGCAAGCCTTGCCCCCACACTGATTGAACTCACAGCCCCCCAGTTGCCGGATCCCATACCCTCGGGGCTGGTGGCGCGACGCGCGGACATCGTCGCCGCCCAATGGCGTATCGAAAGCATCGTCCACGGAATCGAGTCGGTCAAAGCCGAGTTCTATCCGTCGGTCAATCTCGCCTCCTTCGCCGGTTTCAGCGCGCTTGGCTTCGATGATCTGATGAAAGGATCATCAGGCATCTACGGTCTGGTGCCCTCTGTGAGCCTGCCGCTTTTTGACGCGGACCGATTACGCGCAAAACTCGGTTTCGTGACCGCCCAGGGAGACATGGCCATCGCGCAGTACAACGATACCGTGCTCAATGCCGTGCAAGAGGTGATTCACGCGATCACCTCAATCCGCGCCCTCAGGGAACGTCAGGCCGCCCAGCAAAAAGCCCAGGCCGCTGCCGAGACCGCCTGGCAGCTTGCCATGCAGCGCTACAAGGCAGGACTCACGGGCTACCTGACGGTGCTCAGCACCGAAAGCGAGGTCTTGCGCGAGCGCAGGGCTGCCGCCGCGCTCAAAGGACGGGCCCTCACGCTAGACATTTCTCTCAAGCAGGCGCTTGGCGGCGGCATAGAGACCACCGCCTCCGCGCTCGCCCATCGCTGAAGGTTCTCAACACATGACTCTCGATCCGGATTCCCTGCCGATAGCCCGTCGCCGCCGCATTCCGCTGCTGGGTGGATTGGCCGTGATTGTCGCTGTCACGGGCGTGGCCTCGGCGGCCTGGTACTGGTGGCACGCGCGCTATTACGAATTCACGGATGATGCGTATGTCGCTGCGAATATCGTGGCGATTACGCCCCAGATCGCAGGCTCGGTAAAAGCAGTCGAAGTTCGCGAAACCCAGCATGTAGAGGCCGGGTCGCTGCTGGTCGTTCTGGATGAGGCCGACAGCCGCATAGCGCTGTTGGCGGCAGAGGCAGAATTGGGCCGTGCGGTACGCGAGGTCAGCGCGGTGTTCAAGACGAACGACACCCTGCGGGCCGGCATCGCCGCGGCAGAAGCCAATCTGCTGCGCGCGCGTGCTGACGCGGCGAAAGCCACGGACGATC
>JAURMM010000003.1 GCA_030830685.1 Gammaproteobacteria bacterium
CCCTGGGCAAAGCTGGCATTTCCGCTCCTTGGCGCAGCTTTTCCACTTGCCGTGGCGGCGGTGCTCGGAACCCGCCTGGCGTTGCGCGCAGGCCAGGTAATGCAGTCCCTGCGCAATCCCGGCATCGAACCTGCGCCGGATCTGGAAGGCTCGGATGAGCTGGCAGACATTGCACGTCTTCTGGCAGAGGAGCAGCGCCGCTTCCGTCAGCAGCGCCAGTATCTGCTGGAGACAGGTTCCACCCTCAAAGGCACGGCGCTGGAAGTTCAGTCCGCCTGCGGGGAGGCGCAACAAGGCGCTCGGCGCCAGCATCTCGCGATGCAGGAGGTGCTCGAGGAGCTGCCCGTTCTCGAGCAGGCGCAGGCGCAGGGGCTCTCGACAGTGGCGGCACTCCGCGCCGAGGCCGAGTCAGTGGCGGCACTTGTCGGGCAGAAAGGCGATTCCGTGGAGGCCATGGCGGGCCTGCTTGCCCAGGCTGACGAAGGCTTGGCCGACTCAGAAGCCGCGCTGACGATGCTGGCCGAGGAGGGCGCGCAGATCTCTCAGGTTGTGGCCGCCTTTGATGCCATGGCCGAGGAAATTTCGCTCATTGCCCTCAACGCCTCCCTGGAATCTGCACGTGTCGGCGCTGCCGGACAAGGCGTTGCCGTGATGGCCGATGAAGTGGCCGGGCTGGCGAGTCGCGCGCGACATTTCAGCGAGGACTTCGGCCGCACCCTGGCCAAGCTGGAATCCGGAGCCCAGGCCGCAGTGGAGCCGCTCAGACGTGGGCGTACACTGTTGGTGAACGGTCGCAGTGAACTGACCGGTTTGTGGGAAGCTTGTTCATCGGAGCGTACTGGTTTGCAGGCGCTTGCCGAACACACAGCTGACCAGGTCAAAGATTTCTCGACGACTCTGGAAATCACTACCCGACTAGCGGACACCTTGGGTGAAGTTGCGCGGAACGCCGCGCAGAGTGAAGAGAAGGTTTTTCGCGTCTCCCAGCGGACCCGCACGCTGCTGTCCCTGATCGATACCCACCACGTGAACACCGTGAATCTTGGAGAGGTGCGAGCGAGCGGACGAACCTTTGCCGCGAAAAAGTGACAGCGGTGTACCGAACACCGCTGTCAGCACTGCCTGTCAACTGCGATCGAGCTCCATCACTTTCGCCCAGGCCTTGACGAAGTCCTGCACGAAAAGCTCCCGCGCTTCATCTGCCGCATAAACCTCGGAGATGGCGCGCAGCTCCGAATGCGAGCCGAAGATCAGATCAACGGGCGTCGCAGTCCACTTGCGCTTGCCTGAGGCGCGATCGAGCCCCTCATAAAGTCCCTCCTCGGAGGCTGATTTCGTCCACTTAGTGGACATGTCCATCAGGTTCACGAAGAAGTCATTGCTGAGAGTACCGGGCTTGTCGGTCAACACGCCGTGGGAGCTGCCTCCGGTATTCGCGCCCAGCGTCCGCATGCCTCCGACGAGCACTGTCATTTCGGGTACCGTCAGGGTCAACAGGTTGGCGCGCTCGACCAGCATTTCCACCGGCGGCAGCTCGTTACCCGCCCCGTAATAGTTACGGAAGGCATCCGCTTTCGGTTCCAGCACCGCAAAGGACGCAACATCCGTCTGTTCTTGCGAGGCATCAGCCCGCCCGGGCGAGAAAGGCACCTGCACGGTATGCCCCCCGGCTTTGGCCGCCTGCTCGATACCGGCTACCCCACCCAGCACGATCAGATCCGCCAGTGAGACCCGCTTCTTGCCGACCGCTTGCGCAGCATTGAACTGCTTCTGCACACCCTCGAGCTTCACCAGCACCTTGGCGAGTTCGGCAGGATCGTTGACCGCCCAATCCTTCTGTGGGGCCAGCCGCACACGGGCACCATTCGCGCCGCCGCGCTTGTCCGAACCGCGGTAGCTGGCAGCCGAGGCCCAGGCCGCGCGCACGAGCTCGGCAGGCTTCAGGCCGGTGGCGAGGATCTTCGCCTTCAGCGATGAAATGTCCGCGGCATCAACCAGCTCATGGTCAACGGCCGGCACCGGGTCCTGCCAAATAAGATCCTGTGCCGGTACAGCCGAGCCGAGATAACGGGAGCGGGGACCCATGTCGCGATGGGTGAGCTTGAACCAGGCTCGTGCGAAAGCGTCTGCGAAGTCTTGCGGGTTCTGGTGGAAGCGCTCGGAAATCTTGCGGTATTCCGGATCCATCTTGAGCGCCAGATCAGTGGTGAACATGATGGGCGCATGACGCTTGGTCTTGTCGTGGGCGTCGGGCACCAGATTGGCAGCGGCGCCGTCCTTGGGGACCCATTGAATGGCGCCCGCCGGGCTCTTGGTCTGCACCCAGTCGTGGGCAAACAGGTTGTCCAGATATTGGGTCGTCCAGGCGATCGGGTTGGCAGACCACGCACCCTCGAGCCCACTGGTCACGGTATCGGCGCCTTTGCCGGTTCCGCACTTGTTCTCCCAGCCCATGCCCTGCTGCTCCAGCCCTGCGGCAGCGGGCTCAGGCCCGATGCATTTGTCGGGCTTGTGGGCGCCGTGGGCCTTGCCGAAGGTATGACCGCCGGCAATCAGGGCCACGGTTTCCTCGTCATTCATGGCCATGCGCCCGAAGGTTTCGCGGATGTCGCGCGCGGCAGCCAGCGGATCCGGTTTGCCGTTGGGTCCCTCCGGGTTCACGTAGATGAGGCCCATCTGGACAGCCGCCAGAGGCTTCTGCAGATTGCGGTCGCCGTGATAGCGCTCATCGGCGAGGAATTTCGATTCGGGGCCCCAGTAGACCATGTCGGCTTCCCAGTCATCGACACGACCACCGGCGAAGCCGAAAGTCTTGAAGCCCATGGATTCGAGTGCCACGTTGCCTGTCAGCACCATGAGGTCTGACCAGGAAATCCTGCGCCCGTATTTCTGCTTGATGGGCCACAGCAGGCGGCGCGCCTTGTCGAGATTCACATTGTCCGGCCAGCTGTTGAGGGGTTCGAAACGCTGTTGGCCGCCATCCGCTCCGCCACGACCGTCAGCGATGCGGTAAGTGCCAGCGCTGTGCCAGGCCATACGGATGAAGAACGGACCGTAATGCCCATAGTCCGCAGGCCACCAGTCCTGCGAGGTTGTCATCAGGGTGGCAATCTCTTTCTTGAGTGCGTCGAGATCGACTTTCTTGAACTCTTCCGCGTAATTGAAATCGTCCGCCAGCGGACTCGATTCAGCGGCATGTTGCCGCAGTGGCTTCAGGTCCAGGCGTTCCGGCCACCAGTCCTGGTTGGTCATTGCCTTACCTTCGGCAAGCGCCGTTCCCTGGAAAACGAGTGGCGATGCCGCCACGGTTGCCAGGATCATCATTGAGAGTCTTGTTCTGCCCACGGTCGTACTCCTCATCATGCTGGGCCCTGCATGCTAGGGATGGCAGGAATCTGCCGGAAATAGATCTTTTCGATGGGCCCGATAGGAAGATGCAATGGAACTCGCGTCCGGTTTGCGGCATGGGCGCATAAAAAAAGCCGGAAGCCAGTTGCCCGGCTTCCGGCCAATGCAATGCGCTCAGCTCCAGTTGTGGAGGCCTGGTCTAATGCCCAATTAGTCCCAGCTGAGCGCACCGCCTGTCTGATATTCCGTGACCCGTGTTTCGAAGAAATTCTTTTCTTTCTTCAAGTCGATGATTTCACTCATCCACGGGAACGGATTGCTTGCCCCCGGATACTGCTCTGCCAGCCCGATCTGGGCGCAGCGCCGGTTGGCAATGTACTGGAGGTATTCTTCGAACATGTTTGCATTGAGGCCGAGGATGCCTCGCGGCATGGTGTCCCGCGCATAGCTGATCTCGAATTCGATGGCTTCGCGGATCAGCGAGATGATTTCGCGCTGGAAATCCTCGGTCCAGAGATGCGGGTTCTCCACCTTGATCTGGTTGATGACATCGATACCGAAGTTCATGTGCATCGATTCGTCGCGCAGGATGTACTGGAACTGCTCTGCCACGCCGGTCATCTTGTTGCGGCGACCCATGGAGAGGATCTGCACGAACCCGACATAGAAGAAGATGCCTTCGAACACCACATAGAAGGCGATCAAATCCCTCAGCAGGCGCTGATCCGCCTCGGGCGTACCCGTACGGAATGTCGGGTCACCGAGGCTCTCCGTGAAGCGCATTGCCCACGAGGCCTTGTCATGTACCGCGGGAATCTCGCGGTACATGTTGAAGATCTCTGCTTCATCCAGACCCAGGCTTTCCACGCAATACTGGTAGGCATGGGTGTGCAGCGCCTCTTCAAAGGCTTGCCGCAGCAGGTACTGGCGGCATTCGGGGTTGGTGATCAGGCGATACACCGCGAGCACCAGATTGTTCGCTACCAGGGAATCGGCGGTGGAGAAAAACCCGAGATTCCGCTTGATGATCATGCGTTCATCGTCTGTCAGGCCGTCCCGGCTCTTCCAGAGGGCGATGTCCGCCGTCATGTTGATTTCCTGCGGCATCCAGTGATTGGCACAGGCGTTCAGATACTTCTGCCATGCCCACTTGTACTTGAAAGGCACCAACTGGTTGAGGTCGGCACGGCAGTTGATCATCTGCTTGTCGTCGACCGCGAGCCGGCGTGCCCCGAATTCGACTTGCTCAAGCCCGGTCGCGCCAGCCTGCTCCGGTGCTGCGGGGGCGGGTGCTGCGGGGGCGGGTGCTGCGGCCACCGGTGTCGCCTTTTCCGCTGTCCCGGTTGTTGGTTCGAGAGTGGCCAGCACCTCGGCGGCGGCGGCCGCGCGCGCATAGCGTTCAACATCCGTGTTGGCCGCCGCACCGGCGGGCTGTTTGAACTTGGCCAGCGGATCGTCCCAATTCAGCATTCGTTCCCCCTGCAAAATCTTGCGCAAATTCGTCTCAAAATTAGCCGCGGGCCGCCCTTACTGGCAGGCCTCGCAGTCCGGATCGAGGATGGAGCACACCTTGGGTCCTTCCACGGCGGAGGTCGCAAGCTGTGCTGATTTCTGCTGCTGGACGGCATTGAGCTTGCCGTCACTGAGCGTGCTCTTCTCTACGTGCGTGGCGCCAATGGTGCGCAGGTAGTAGGTGGTTTTCAGTCCGCGCACCCACGCCAGCTTGTAGAGGTTGTCGAGCTTGGTCCCGTTCGGCTCTGCCATGTAGAGATTGAGGGACTGCGCCTGGTCCAGCCATTTCTGGCGCCGCGATCCGGCCTCCACCAACCAGCGTGCATCCATCTCGAACGCCGTTGCATACAAGGCCTTGAGATCCTGCGGAATACGGTCGATGTGGGCCACACTGCCGTCGTAGTACTTGAGGTCATTGACCATGACCTCGTCCCACAGGCCGCGCTTCTTCAGATCCTCCACCAGGAACATGTTCACCACGGTGAACTCCCCGGACAGGTTGGATTTCACGAACAGGTTCTGGTAGGTCGGCTCGATGGACTGACTGACACCACAGATGTTCGAAATGGTCGCCGTGGGCGCTATCGCCATGCAGTTGGAATTGCGCATTCCCACCTTGACTACGCGCTGGCGCAGGCCTGACCAGTCGAGCGTCTGGCTGCGATCCATGTCGAGATAGCCGCCGCGGCCCTGCTCCAGCAGTTCAATGGAATCGTGGGGCAACACGCCCCGGCTCCACAGCGAGCCTTCGAAGCTCGGGTAGCTGCCGCGTTCTGCCGCGAGGTCCGTGGAAGCCTTGATCGCGAAGTAGCTCACGGCCTCCATGGAGCGATCTGCAAACTCCACCGCTTCCTGTGACGCATAGGGCAGTCGCAGGTGATACAGGCAGTCCTGGAAGCCCATGATGCCGAGCCCTACCGGGCGATGCCGCAGGTTGGAGGCGCGGGCGGTCGGCACGCTATAGAAGTTGTAGTCGATCACATTGTCGAGCATGCGCATGGCCACCGAGATCGTCTTCTCGAGCTTCTGCAGGTCCAGCCCCTGCGGACCCATGTGTTCGGCCATGTTGACCGAGCCCAGATTGCAGACTGCGATCTCATGCCCGGGAGAGGTGTTTAGGGTGATCTCCGTGCACAGATTGGAACTGTGCACCACGCCCACATGCTGCTGCGGAGAGCGGAGGTTGGAGGGATCCTTGAACGTGATCCAGGGATGCCCGGTCTCGTAGAGCATGCCGAGCATCTTGCGCCAGAGATCGACCGCTCGGACCTTCTTGTGATTGCGGATTTCGCCGCGTGCCGCGCGTTCCTCGCACTGCGCATAGCGCCGCGCGAAGTCATCGCCGAAGAGGTCGTGCAGTTCCGGCACATCGTCCGGCGAAAACAGGGTCCACTCACCGTCTTCGCAGACGCGTTTCATGAACAGATCCGGCACCCAGTTGGCGGTGTTCATGTCGTGGGTGCGTCTACGATCGTCGCCGGTGTTCTTGCGCAGGTCGACGAACTCCTCGATGTCGATATGCCAGGTCTCGAGGTAGGCACACACGGCGCCCTTGCGCTTGCCACCCTGGTTCACCGCCACGGCGGTGTCGTTAGCCACCTTGAGGAACGGCACCACACCCTGCGACTTGCCATTGGTACCTTTGATGTGGGCGCCCATGCCGCGCACCGGTGTCCAGTCGTTACCGAGCCCGCCTGCAAACTTTGAAAGCAGCGCGTTGTCCTTGATCGCACCGAAGATGCCATCCAGATCATCCGGCACCGAGGTGAGATAGCAGGACGACAGCTGTGGACGCAGGGTGCCCGAGTTGAACAGGGTAGGTGTGCTGCTCATGAAGTCGAAGGTGGACAGCAAGTCATAGAACTTGATGGCCCACTCTTCGGGCTCGACCTCGTTGATGGCCAACCCCATGGCCACGCGCATGAAAAATGCCTGGGGCAATTCGAAGCGCGTGTCGTCGTACTGCAGGAAATAACGGTCGTAGAGGGTCTGCAGGCCGAGATAGGTGAACTTGAAGTCGTGCTCCGCCTTGATCGCGTGACCGAGGCGTTTCAGGTCGAAATTGCCGAGGCGGGGATCCATCAATTCGAGGTCGATGGCGCGCCTGATGTAGTTTTCAAAGTAATGCGGGTACCGCTCCGCCATCTCGTGCTGGGTTGCGGTATCGGCGTGATTGCCCACATAGGTGAGTGCCTCCTGCCGGAACGCGTCCAGCAGCATACGGGCTGCCACATAGGTGTAATTGGGGTCGCGCTCGATAAAGGTCCGCGCGCTCATCACGAGTGCCCGCGAGACGTCCTCCTCGGCCACGCCGTCGAACAGCGACCGCATGGCTTCCGCCAGGATAAGGGCCGGGTCTGTGTTGGGGATGTCCTGGCAGGCCTCGGTGACGATGCGTTGCAGACGGGTGCTGTCCAAGGGCACGCGGACGCCGTCACGGCGGGTGACGGAGATCTGGGGCGCGGTGGCAGTGGCCGCCTCGACCAGTTCCTGTTTCCGGGCACGCTCGCGCGTCCGTTCCTCACGGTAGAGCACATAGGAACGTGCAACCCGGTGGTGCTCGCTGCGCATGAGCGCCAGTTCGACCTGATCCTGGATATCCTCGATGTGCACGGCGCCACCTGCCGGCATGCGGCGGGTGATGGCGCGGATCACGGAATCCGCGAGTTCGTCGACCGTCTCGTGGACGCGGGTGGAGGCCGCAGCGTTGCCGCCCTCCACGGCGAGAAATGCCTTGGTCATGGCGATCTTGATCTTGTCGCCGTCGAAAGCGGTGACCTTGCCGTTACGGCGGATCACCTTGAACTCGCCAGGAGCGGTCGCGGCGAGTTCGGTCTGTGTGGCCCCGGCTGGAATATCCGAGGTCCAGAGGTTCCTGCCAACCGCGCGGCTGACGGTGGAATTTTCAAGGTCCATGCATGCTCCTCTGTGGCGAAAGAGGTTTGTGGGGGCCTGTGACCAAGCCTTCGAGATTTTCTTGGAACGGCGTGTAAGCGCTTGTATGACACCACAATAAAATGTGGCTCACAAGTCCCGTGACCACAAGATAGTGTGGATTCCTCTGTGGATCCAGTCCCCCCAACCGAGGGCAAGCTGGGCACAATCTGGGGATAACTTCGCTAGCCGCGAAGCCGATCAGGGCTTTACGCGAAAATCGGTCAAAAATTGCCAGGGCTGGCACCAAGCTACCCGGAACGGGTCGTGGAGGGGTCGGTCAGAGCGCGTTGCGCAGATAGACGGGGAGGGCGGCTTCGGGGGCTACGCCTGCCCCCTGTTGCAACACCGGCGCGGCCAGTTCGGCCACATCACAAGCCTGCGGGAACGTGAATTCAGCGGGCGCAACTGCTGCGGGCGCGAGGCGTGCCAGATCGTCTGCGGTCAACAGTGACACGCCACGCCCGACCAGCGCCCAAAGTCCGCTGGAGGGACGCTCCATAACCGCGATCGGTGAGGCGATTTCAGGCAGCACCAGAACTGTATGCCCTCGTTTCACCTCATACCCCCCCCAGTAGACCTCATGCCGACGCGCATCGAGCACCGGCAACTGGCCGGCGATGCCATTCACGCGCCAACCACCGTAGGCGAGGGCGGCGAGACTGGAGACGGGAACGACGGGAAGATCATGTGCCAGCGCGATGCCTTGCGCGGCGCTGGCAGCCACCCGCACACCGGTAAACGCCCCCGGGCCGCTGCCGAAGGCGAGTCCATCCAATGCGCTGAGGGTGATGCCTGCCTCTGCCAGCAGGGCCTCGCACGCGGGCAGAAGGTGCACCGTGTGGCTTGCCGGTGCTGGTGCGTGCCGTTGCAGACACCGACCGTCCATCCACAAGGCCACGGAGCAGAATTCGCCGGAGGTTTCCAACGCGAGGATGTTCATCCCAAGGACATTTCCGGCCGGGTCTTCATGCGGCGGGTTCGGCGCTCGGCGCCGGCATCGGTATACTGTTGCCGCATGTTCACTCCCGTCGAAACCTTCATCGCGTGGCGTTATACCAGAGCGCAGCGCAGGACTCAGTCGGTTTCGCTGATCGCGGCAATCTCCATCTCAGGAGTAGCCCTCGGTATCGCCGCTTTGCTCACCATTCTCTCCATCATGAACGGCTTCGGACGCGAGATGCGCGAACGCCTGCTGGGCATGACGGCACATGTGGAGGTCGAGGCGGTGGCCGGCACGATTCCAGACTGGGCCGCCCTGGGCGCCCAACTGGCCGCACAACCCGGCGTGGTGGGGTGGGCCCCGTTGATCGAGGGACAGGCACTGCTGACCCGTCAGAACGCGGTGCAGGGCGCGCAGGTGCGAGGGATCGACCCGGCGCTCGAAGCCTCAGTCAGCGCGCTGCCGAGGCACCTGCGTGCAGGCAGTCTGCACGCGCTGGAGGCTGGTCGCTTCCGGATCCTCATCGGCGCTGGAATTGCCGAAGCTCTCGGGCTTGCTGTCGGCGACGGCGTGATGCTGGTGCTGGCCGAACCGCTACGCACGGCCAGCGGCATGCTGCCACGCCTGAAGCGCTTCGAGGTGGCAGGAATTTTCGAAGCAGGTGTGCAGGAATTTGATACCGCCACGGTCTTCGTCAACCTGCGCGACGCACAACGCGTATTCCGGCGCCAGGAGGGCGTGGATGCCCTGCGTCTGCTCGCGAAGGATCCGTTTGAACTTGAGGCGCTTCTCGCCGGATTGCCGGTGAAACATGCAGGTAAGGTGCTGAAGGGCACGACCTGGACAGAACGACACGTCAACCTGTTCCGCGCTCTCGAGACCGAGAAAATCGTCATGTTCGTCATTCTCCTGCTCAGCGTCGGGGTAGCTGCTTTCAATCTGGTATCCACCCTCGTGATGGTGGTCACCGAAAAAACCGCCGAGATTGCCATCCTGCAGACGCTCGGTCTGACGCCCCGGCGCGTGCTACGTGTGTTCCTCACCCAGGGTGCGCTCATCGGCAGCGCCGGGGTCGTGGTTGGCACTGTCGTGGGTGTGGTCCTTGGAACGCGGATCGAAACAATCATCGCCTGGCTGGAAGCAGCCTTGGGCTTCAAGATCCTGGCACCCGACGTTTACTACATCAGCCATATCCCGGCGCGGCTCGAGCCCGTGGATGTCGTGGTAACGCTCTGCTTCTCGCTGATTCTCTGCCTGCTCGCGCCGCTGTACCCTGCGTGGCTCGCGAGTCGTACTCGTCCGGCTGTGGAGCTTCGTCATGAATGAGGAACTGGTGCTGGATGCAAGAAATGTC
>JAURMM010000217.1 GCA_030830685.1 Gammaproteobacteria bacterium
GCAGTGCGAGATGGCCTGTTCATATGAGAACGAGCAAGCCTTCAATCCCAGCAAGTCGCGCATCAAAGTCTTCAACTTCCACGATGAGGGCCGTTTCGCGCCCTACACCTGCTCGCAGTGCGCAGAAGCCTGGTGCATGCACGCCTGCCCGGTCGAGGCCATCGTCATCAACCAGAAGACTGGCGCCAAAGAAGTCATCGAAGACGTCTGCGTGGGCTGCAAGGTCTGCACCATTGCCTGTCCCTTCGGCACGGTGAATTACAACTCCGACAGCGGCAAGGTCATCAAGTGTGACCTCTGCGGCGGTGATCCGGCCTGCGCCACAGCCTGTCCGACGGGCGCCATCACCTACGTCGACGCCGACCATACGGGCCTCGCCCGCATGAAGGCGCACGCCAGCCAGACTATCCCCAAGGCCTGATCGGAGTATTCCCCATGGCATGGACTCGCAAGATTCTGCGCGTGAACCTGACGGCAGGCACCTGCACTGAAGAGCCCCTCAACATGGAGTGGGCGCACAAGTATCTCGGGCAGCGCGGGCTCGCCACCAAGTATCTGGTGGAGGAGATCGACGCCAAGGTCGATGCGCTGGCCCCAGGCAACAAGCTCATCATGGCCACCGGCCCGCTCACGGGCACCATGGCCGCCACGGGTGGCCGCTACTCGGTCATCACCAAGAGTCCGCTGACCGGTGCCATCGCCTGCTCCAACTCGGGCGGCTTCATCGGCAACGAAATCAAAAACGCCGGCTTCGACATGATCATCTTCGAAGGCAAGGCGCCGAAGCCCGTCTACCTGTATCTGGAAAACGAAAAGGCCGAACTGCTGCCGGCAGACGAACTGTGGGGCAAGTCCGTATGGGAAGCCGACCACATCCTGCACAATCGTCACCAGGACCCGCTGTTGCGCATCGCCTGCGTGGGCCGATCTGCCGAGCAAGGCTGCCTGTATGCCGGGGTGGTGAATGATCTCCACCGCGCGGCGGGTCGCTCGGGGGTGGGTACGGTCATGGCCTCCAAGAATCTGAAGGCCGTGGCGGTGCGCGGTACCCGCGGTGTGGGCAACGTGCGCGACATCAAGGCCTTCATGCACGCCACCCAGGCCGCCAAGGCGGCGCTCGCCGGCAACCCGGTGACGGGGGAGGGCCTGCCCAAGATGGGCACCCAGGTGCTCATGAACGTGATCAACGAGGTGGGCGCCATGCCTACGCGCAACATGCGCGAAGTGCAGTTCGAGGGGGCCAACCGCATCTCCGCTGAAGCCATGCACATTCCGCGTGAGAGCGATGGCAAACCCAATCTCACCACCAACGGCGCCTGCTTTGGCTGCACCATCGCCTGCGGCCGCATCTCAACCATCGACCCCAAGCACTACTCGGTGGCGGACAAACCGCAGTACAAGGTGGCAAGCGGTGGTCTGGAATACGAAGCGGCGTGGGCGCTGGGCTCCAACACCGGCGTGGACGACCTGGATGCGCTGACCTACGCCAACTTCCTGTGCAACGAGGATGGCTTTGATCCCATCTCCTTCGGTGCCACCGTGTCAGCTGCGATGGAGCTTTTCGAGATTGGCGCCATCACCACCGAGCACACCGGTGGCCTGGAGATGCGTTTCGGCTCCGCCGAGGCCCTGACCCGCTCCGCCGAACTGGTGGCCAAGGGCGAGGGCTTTGGCCGCGACCTGGCACTCGGTTCCAAGCGGCTATGTGAGAAGTATGGCCACCCGGATCTATCCATGACGGTCAAGGGCCAGGAGTTCCCGGCCTATGATCCGCGCGGCATCCAGGGCATGGGCCTGACCTACGCCACGTCCAACCGCGGCGCCTGCCATCTGCGCAGCTACACGGTGTCTTCGGAGATTCTGGGCGTGCCGGTCAAGACCGATCCGCTCAGCACCGATGGCAAGCCGGAGCTCGTGAAGGCCTTCCAGGACGCCACCGCAGCGGTGGATTCCTCGGGCCTGTGCGTGTTCACTACCTTCGCCTGGACCTTGGAAGACATAGCGCCTCAGGTGGACGCGGCCTGCGAGGGCGGCTGGTCGCCGGAGAAGATGCTGGAAGCGGGCGAGCGCATCTGGAATCTGGAGCGCAAGTTCAATCTGGACGCCGGCCTCACCGCCAAGGATGACACCCTGCCCAAGCGCCTGCTGAAGGATGCCGCCAAGACCGGCCCGGCCAAGGGCAAGGTCAACGAGCTGCACAAGATGCTGCCACATTACTACGAGATTCGGGGCTGGACGCCGGTGGGCGTGCCCACCGCGGAAACCCTCAACCGTCTCGCGCTGTAGGAGCCAGGTCCATGAAACACGTCATCATCGGTGCCGGCCCCTCCGGCGTCGTGGCTGCGGAAACCCTGCGCAAGCTCCAACCCGGTGCCGAAATCACTCTAGTGGGAGATGAACCAGAGGCGCCGTATTCGCGCATGGCTCTGCCGTACTTCCTGATCAAGCAGATCAAGGAAGAGGGCACCCATCTGCGCAAGAGCGCGGACCACTTCTCCAGCCAGAACATCAAGGTGGTGCGCGACCGCGTTGCCTCTATTGACCGCGCGGCGCACCAGACAAAACTGGCGAGCGGCGGCGCACTGGCGTACGACAAGCTGCTCATCGCGACCGGCTCACGGCCGGTGGCCCCTCCAGTGCCGGGCATGGATCTGCCGGGCATCTTCAACTGCTGGACCTTGGCGGACGCCCGCAACATTGCGGCTCGGGCCAAGCCCGGCGCCCGCGTGCTGCTGATGGGCGCAGGCTTCATCGGTTGCATCATTCTGGAGGCCCTCGCCCAGAGCGGCGCGGATCTCACGGTGGTCGAGATGGCGGACCGCATGGTCCCGCGCATGATGAACGACACCGCAGGCAACCTCATCAAGGACTGGTGCCAGCAGGCCGGCGTGACGGTGCACACCTCCACCCGTGTCACCGCCATCAAGAAAGGCAGCAAGCTCGCCTTTGCAGTCGAGATGAGCACCGGGGAAACCGCGGAGTTCGATCTCATCGTGTCTGCCACGGGCGTCAAACCCAATTTCGACTTTCTGCAGGGCAGTGGCATCGAGACGGACCACGGCATCCTCGTCAACCGCCACATGCAGACCAACGATGCGGATGTGTATGCCTCCGGGGACGTGGCCCAAGGGCGTGACTTCTCCACCGGTGACTACACCGTGCAGGCCATACAGCCGACGGCCACCGAGCATGGGCAACTGGCTGCTCGCAACATGGCTGGCCATCAGGGTGCCATTCACCGCGGTAGCGTGAACATGAACGTGCTGGATACCCTGGGCCTCATTTCGAGCTCCTTCGGGCTGTGGATGGGTAAGCAGGGCGGGCAGTCCACGGAGCTGCTGAACCGTGAGCGCTTCAAGTACCTCAACCTGCAGTTCGAGGACGACATGCTCATCGGCGCCACCAGCCTAGGCATGACGCAGCACATTGGCGTGGTGCGCGGCCTCATCCAGACCCGTACCCGGCTCGGTAAGTGGAAAGACAAGCTGATGGAAGATCCTACCCGCCTGATGGAAGCTTATCTGGCCAGCACCCAGGCCATAGGCTTCAACGCTGCCCTGATGAAGTGAGGCTGCAACTCAAGCTCTACGCCACGCTCGCCGAATACCTGCCCCCGCAGGCGATGGCGAACGTGGCGGAGATTGAGGTCCCGGCAGGGACCAGCCCGCATCAGGTGCTGGACCTGCACCGCGTGCCGCGGGAGCGGGCACACCTTCTGCTGGTGAACGGCAACTACATTCCCCCCGAACGGCGCGATGAAGATCTGCTGCGCGAGGGGGATGCTCTGGCCGCCTGGCCCCCGGTGGCGGGTGGCTGAGCCGCCCACTGCGGCTGGGCACACTGGCGCCGCGCTGGCCGATCACCCCGCACAAGGCCAAACCCATCGGGAGATTCTGGACTACGGGCTCAGCCTGGCAGATCTCGAGCGGGTGATGCCTCGCCTCATCCCCGAGGCCACACTCACCCGTCAGGGGCACGCTTATCTGTTGCAATGGCCCGAGGGCGGATCCGTGGCGCTGGACCCAGGACAGCCCCACGAGCGCTCCATCGCGGGCTTGCGCATTCCATGGTTGCAACTCACTTTCGATTTTGTCGGGCTGGATGCGGCGGCCAGAGCGGCGTTTCTTGCCCGCTTCGCGCGCTGCTTCCAGAAAGGTGGCGGCTGACGGCTGCGCCATCCCGGGGCGCGAGAGCGAGACTCGGGGCTGGATGTTGTGGTTTCAATACCACGCAAAATAGTCTACGCCTCAAGTTTGTCGTATTTATGCGGATAAAGGTGTTGCAGTTGTGGCAAGCATGGACTACTCTCGGCTTACTCGCACTTGCACGGGGCATTCATCGCCCCGAAGTGGAATTGCAAGTCACGAAGCTGAACGCACTCAAGAATCCTGATCAGGAGGAAGAAGACAATGGCAATCCAATTCAAGAAAACCAGGCTCGCCGCTGCGGTCGCTACCGCCGCTATGACCCTGGGCCTCAGCACTGCCGCCAACGCTGTAGTTGTGGTGGGCGGAGATAACGGCTGGGAAGTCAGCTTCGATGGCAATGTGAACGCGTTCTACATGAACGGCGATCATGATGAAGGTTTCAGTGGTACCGGTTGGACGGCGCCGGTTGATGTGGACGGAACCGGAACGTTTGTGCGGCAGGGCAATAATGGACGCGCTGACCAGGCTTTCGTTTCCGACCAGCTCAATACCTCGCGCATCCAGAATGGATTCCTGCCGGCCTTCTTCAGCTTCAACGTGAAGAGCCCCACCGTGAACGGGATGACGGGCACGGCCCGCATCAGCTTTGCGCCGCAGATCTCCAGTGGGAACACAAAGAACAACGGCTATACAAACGCGGACAGCGCACTACGGGCCGGCAACGCCAACGACACATTCGGGGGCGGTGGCAGGCAGGGCGCGTCGATTGACATGCGCGAAGTGCTGGTCAATCTCGAAGGCGGCTTCGGTACTGCCAGCTTCGGCCGCACCCTCTCCATCTTCGGCCGCAACGCGGTGCTGAAGGACATGACCCTCTTCGGCGTAGGTGGCTCTAACATGCAGGACGGTGGTACGACCTTTGGCCGTATCGGCCGCGGGTACACCTATCCTGACTTCGCTGCACGCTTCTCCTACAAGACGCCCAACCTGGGCGGCTTCCAGGCCGAAGTTGGCCTCTACGACCCTTCAGTCGAACAGCGGAACAACCAGGGGAACAACGTTCTCAATCAAACTGACACTCCGCGCTTCGAAGCTGAGGCCAATTACACCACCGCCTTCAGCGGCGGCAGCATGCACTTCTGGGCCGATGCGTTGTATCAGGATCTCGAGACTGCCGATCGCAACGCGGCCGGCGAGGCTACGGTTCATGGCTGGGGTGTGGGTGCGGAAGGCAAGTATGCAGGCTTCGGTCTGACCGGTTACTACTACGGTGGTCAGGGTCTTGGCCGATCGCTGCAGTTCCATGGCGGCACAGCGTGCGACGCGCTGGGTCGGGTCTGCGAAGAAGCTGACAACGATGGCTACTACGTGCAGGGCACCTACACCTTCAACGGCAAGACCAAGTTGGGCATGAGCTACGGCCAGTCCACTGAAGACGCCTATGGTCTAGCCACGGTGGTCGGTGCGAACGCCGCCTTCAATAATGATGAACTCATGTCTCGCGACGCCGAGCTGAGCATGTGGACGATTGGCGTGTATCACGACATGTCCTCCTGGCTGAAGCTGGTTGCAGAATACAGCCACCAGAAGAACGACTTCGGTGAGAACGAGTTCACCGGCTCGACCGGCACCGCCACTGAAGCCGACATCTTCAGCGTGGGTACCTTCTTCTTCTGGTAAGCCTTGCGCTGACCTGAAGCGAAAACGCCTCCTTCGGGAGGCGTTTTCATTTGTGCAATCGCCTTCCACTCGCTCGCAAAAGCCCGAAGGACGACACCAGTCAAAGCATTCTCGCGACGACAGCCCGCCGGCGTCGCGTTTGCGTTCCGGGCCAACCCCTCTGTAACCCCATCTATTCACCCGCGGTAAAGCTTGGCTGGGCTTTGATGGGGCATCTGACGTGTATTAGGTATACTCTCGCCCTCTCATTCTCGCAGTCTGGATAGGCTTCACCCGATGCGTCGTGATTCCCTCGTTCGTTTCTCTTTTGGTCTGCGCGCCGCAAGCCTTCTTGCACTTTTGCTGTTGACCCACGCCGCCGGTGCAATTGATCTCCTGGGCGGCATTTTCGCCAAGCCCGTCATCAACAAGCAGATCTGGGAAATGCAGGAGCAGTTCGTGGCCTTGACGCCGCAGAGCTTGAAAGCCGACGAGCGCTATCCACCCAACGCCCATCCGGCCACCTTGGAGCCCGAGGACATCCGCGATGCACTCAAGTCCCTTGAGCTATGGGAC
>JAURMM010000218.1 GCA_030830685.1 Gammaproteobacteria bacterium
CGCCCGTGGAGGGCATCAAGTCCCGCAGCCAGCACCTGCGCGGCACAATTGTCGAAAGTCTGGCAGACCAAGTGACGGGTGCCATGCATGAGGACGACACCCAGCTGATCAAGTTTCACGGCCTGTATCAGCAGGACGATCGTGATCTTCGCGCCGAACGCAGGCAACAACGTCTGGAGCCGGCCTGGCAGTTCATGATTCGGGCGCGGGTTCCCGCCGGGCGCTGCACGGCAGCCCAATGGCTGGCGATGGACGCCATTGCGCGCGAACACGCCAACGGAACCCTGCGATTGACGACGCGGCAGGCTTTCCAGTTTCACGGCATCCTGAAGCGCGACCTGAAAGCATCCTTGGCAGCCATCAATGCCTCCCTGCTGGACACGCTTGCCGCCTGTGGTGACGTGAACCGCAATGTGATGGGTACCACACTGGCCAACCCTGCCAGCATCAGGCCCGCCATCGATGCCGCCTGCCGCACACTCAGCGACCACCTCACGCCGCGCACCCGCGCCTACCATGAGATCTGGTTGGACGCAGAACCGATGGTGAACACGGCCGAGGAGCTCGAGCCCCTCTATGGCGAGACCTACCTGCCGCGCAAATTCAAGATCGGTGTCGCCGTGCCACCCGACAACGATATCGATATCTTCTCGCAGGACCTGGGTTACATCGCCATCGTTGAAGACGGCAAACTGGCGGGCTTCAATGTCACCGTGGGCGGCGGGCTCGGCATGAGCCATGGGGAGTTCGCGACCTTTCCGCGGGTGGCGGACGTGATCGGGTTCTGCACGCAAGCGCAGATACTAGAAGTAGCCGTAGCCGTAATCACGGCGCAGCGCGACCTGGGCGACCGCACCAATCGCAAGCACGCGCGACTGAAGTACACCATCGAGACGCTCGGCCTCGCCGCGTTCAAGACGGAGCTTGAGCGGCGTCTCGGCTGGGCGTTGCCCCCTGCCCGATCCTGGCACTTCACGCACAACGGAGATCGTCAAGGCTGGCAGCTTGAGCCCGACGGTCGTAGCCACTACACGGTATGCCTGTCGAGCGGGCGGGTGCAGGATGCACCCTCCCGTCCCGCTTTGAGCGGCCTGCGTGCGATCGCAGAATCCGGCTTGTGTGAATTCCATCTCACGCCCAACCAGAATGTGGTGCTCGCCAACATCACGGCTGGCGACCGCGCGCGCGTGGAATCTCTGCTCCAGGCGCACGGGCTGGTCACGTCAGCCCTGTCTCCAGTCCGCAGCCTGGCCTTGGCCTGCGTGGGGCTGCCGACCTGCGGTCTCGCAATGGCAGAGAGCGAGCGCTATCTGGAAGATTTCGTGTCCCGTGTCGAGGCGCTTCAAGCCCGTCACGATCTCCTCGCGACACCCATCACGTTACGCATCACCGGCTGCCCCAATGGTTGTGCTCGCCCTTACCTGGCTGAGATCGCACTCGTCGGCAAGGCGCCTGGTCGCTACAACGTGTACCTCGGTGCTGCATTCAACGGCTCGCGCCTGAACGCGCCCTGGGCCGAAAGCCTGTCCGAGACGGAGATCCTTCAAGCCCTTGCTCCACTGTTCCAAAGCTACGCTCGCGATCGACATCCGGATGAACGTTTCGGTGACTTCGTGGTGAGAACGGGTGTCGTGCCCGCGATTACCAGCGGCCCTGACTTTGCCGAGGCTGCACGTTCACTCGCGGGTACGCGCGCGACTTGGTCCAGCGCAGGCGACCGTCCGGAGGACATCTGAACATGCAGGCACAAACACTCCACTCAGGCCGCGTCTCACTGGTGGGCGCGGGGCCTGGTGACCCGGATCTGCTCACCGTGCGCGCCTTGCGTTGCCTGCAGGAAGCAGACTGCGTGGTTTACGACCGACTGGTCTCCCCCGCAATCCTTGCCCTGATCCGCCCCGGCGCGTGCCGCGAGTACGCTGGCAAGGGCGTGGGCCATCCGAGCGCTGAACAGCAGGCCATCAATGCACGACTGGTTGCATTGGCAAGGCAGTACCGGCGGATCGTGCGCCTGAAAGGGGGCGACCCCTTCATCTTCGGTCGCGGCGGTGAAGAAGCGCTGGCGCTGCAGGCAGCAGGCATTCCCTGGGAGGTGGTCCCGGGGGTCACGGCTGCTACTGGCTGCGGGGCCTATGCGGGTATCCCGCTGACCCATCGCGGACTCGCCCAACAGGTCACTTTCGTCACTGCGCATCGCGCAGCTGCAGAGGATGGCGTGGACTGGAGTTCACTCGCCAATAGCGGACATACAGTGGTGTTCTACATGGGCGTCGGTGAGATCCCGACGATTGAAGCGCAACTGCAACGCCACGGGCGCAGTGGCGCGACACCCGTCGCATTCGTGGAGAGCGGCTGCACGCCGGAGCAACGGGTCTTCACCGGCACATTGGACGGGCTCACTGCACTGGCGCGACAGGTGGCATTGCAGGCACCCGCACTCGTCATTGTCGGTGAAGTTGCCGGCCTCGGGCTCCGTCCTTTGTCGGCGCTGATTCCCGGCGTAGCGGCTGCAGCCTGAGGATGCCTCGACAGAACGTTATATAAAATCATATAGTGTTCTCCGGTTCATTCGTCCGCGAAAGGAGGCGAACGATGCTGGAGTCGATGTTTCCCTTGGGGATTACCCACTACCTTCTGGGCGGACTCGTGATCGGGTGCGGGGTCAGCCTGGCCTACGTCACGACGGGCCTGGTGACGGGCATGAGCACCTTGTTCAGTTCGGTGTGGTCCTTTGTGTCACGCCTGTCCTTCTTCCAGGAACCGAGGATTGCCGGGAGTCGGCAGTGGCGGCTCGTGCTGGCACTGGGACTGATTCTCGGCGCGGCACTGTGGATGTTCACCCTGGGGGGTGGGCAGCCTGTGCAGACTGCAGTCCAGCCCTGGCAGTTGCTGGTGGGTGGCTTCATCGCCGGATTCGGCGCACGCCTCAGCAATGGCTGCACTTCCGGCCATGGCATCTGCGGACTCGCCTCCCTGCAGGTTCCCTCGCTGACCGCAGTCATCATCTTCCTGACTACCGCCATCATCACCGCGAACATCGTGTTGCGCCTGGGAGGTGCCTGATGAAACCAACGGCTCTTTTGTTCATTCTGCTGAGCGGCATGCTGTTCGGCTTTGGTCTCGCCACGGCGACCATGATCAAACCGGAAGTGGTGCTGAGCTTTCTGCGCTTCCAGGATTTCGGCTTGCTGATGGTGCTCGGCGGCGCGGCCACCGTGACGGCACTGTGCTACCAGATCGCGCCGAGAGTCATGCAGCGCCCCCTGTTTGCGCCCTCCTTCGGCCGGCATGCCGCGGCGATGAACGCACAGACGCTGTGGGGCGCGGCACTCTTCGGCATCGGCTGGGGGATTTCCGGTGTCTGTCCCGGGCCTGCGGTCGCCGGGCTGGGGGCCGGAAACTGGGCCTCCCTCTATGCAATCGCCGGTATGCTCGCGGGCGCCTATGTGCAGGGCTGGCTGGCCAGCCAAGGTCGCAGCACTCCTACGCTGCAAACCCTGTCCGGCAAGGCCTGACACGCCGGGCACTTACCGCATTCGGGGTATGGGGCAGCTCGCCCCTGCCCCTCAGACTCCCGCTACGCTGGCCTTGAGCGCCCCGCCGGGGCGCTTGGGCTCACCCCCGATCCGAACAAGAAGAAGCCACGAATGTTGCGTCCCAAATCGATGCCCGTCGGGTGTCGCGGCCATGCTGTGCGTCCGGCGCCGCGCCCGAAGGCTGCCGGTGCACCCCGTATCAGTCTGAGCCTGCGTTTTCCGGCCCCGAGCAACCCGCGCGCGGAGGATTTGTTGTTACTGCGGCAATTGCCGCTGGTGGTGGGTGCAGCCCGGTCACCTGATTGCCCGGCGCGCGCGGATCTGTGTTTGCCGGGCTCGCGCTGCAAGGGTCTCGCCGCGACCCATTTCTGTGTGCTCATGTCGGGGCGCACTCCAATGATTCTGGACACCGGCAGTGCTGACGGCACTGTCGTGAATGGTCGCTGGATAGGCAGGCGTCACAGCCAGAGTCATGCCCTGCTGCGTCGGGGTTGGAACGAGGTCGCCGTGGGAACAGGCGCAGAATCGGGCCGGATGTGGCTGTGCTGGGAGGGATAGCGGTCAGGTCATCTAGAATTCACCTTAGGTTTATGCTGGATCCCGTATTACCATAAGGCCCATGAGCCGGAGCAAGACCATTCACATACGTCATTTCATGGCCGCGCTTGGCCTGTCGATTCTGCTCACGACGCATGGCGCGTGGGCCAATGGCCCGATTGATCACAAGAGCGACGAGGCTCGGCGAGCAAGTTGTGCGACGACCTCTGCCGAACAGCCTTTGGAAACCCGTATCGGTTCAGCGGGCATCCTCTACAACCTGGCCGAACACCCCAAATCCATCCGGTCGGTCGCCGCGAAACTGCTGTCCAGCGCGCTCGACGGCGAGGACGCAATTCCGGCGGCAG
>JAURMM010000219.1 GCA_030830685.1 Gammaproteobacteria bacterium
CAGCCTGCGGCGGGCAAGAATGTCGCATCGACCCGTCGGCTGCAACCGCGGCGCGTGCGCCGAGACGAGCGCTCCGTACAATGACGCGATGTTGAACCTCGACGATGCCTTCAGGTTGGCGGCGGGCGCGCTTGGCGCCCAGCGCAAGCGCACTGCGCTCATCGCGGCGGCCACCGCCATCGGTGTGGCGGCGGTACTGTTGCTCACCGGCCTCGGCGAGGGCGCCCGCCGCTACGTGGTGGGTGAATTCAGTGCACTGGGTACAGATTTGCTCGTGGTCTTTCCCGGTCGTAACGAAACCGTGGGCGGTCCGCCTCCCGTGATGGGAGAGACCCCGCGCGATCTCACCATTGGCGATGCTGAAGCCCTGGCGCGCATTCCCGGCGTGCGGCGCGTGGTGCCTCTGATGGTTGGCAGTGCCAATGTCTCGGTCGCGAGCGGACTGGAGCGCGAGGTCACCATCCTCGGTGCAACGAGTGCACTGAAGGACGTCCGGCGTCTGACCCTGTCCGAGGGGAGTTTTCTACCCGCCATCGATGCGGCCCAGGCGGGCTCCACGTGTGTGGTCGGGCTCGAACTGCGGCAAGAGCTCTTCGATCAGGGTGCCGCCTTGGGACAATGGTTGCGCATAGGTGATCGCCGTTGCCGGGTAGTGGGTGTGCTCGGCGAGACCGGGATGTCCTTGGGCACGGACTACAACGATCTGGCGCTGCTGTCACTCGGTGCCGCGCAGGCGGTGATGGATACGGAAGCCTTGTTCAGGATTCTGGTCGAGACTCGCGAGGGCGAATCCGGTTCCCGCATGGTGGAGGCGGTGCGGGACACGATGCGGCGTCAGCATGACGGAGAAGATGATGTGACCATCATCACCCAAGACAGCGTGGTCGCCACCTTCGATCGCATCCTCGGCACACTCACGCTGGGAGTGAGCGCGGTCTCTGCCGTCAGCATGGGTGTGGCCGGTATCCTGGTGATGAATGTGATGCTGGTGGCGGTCGCTCAGCGCCGGGCAGAGATTGGCCTTCTGAAGGCACTGGGTGCACACCCGGAGGACATCAGGCGCATGTTCCTGCTCGAAGCCCTGTTGCTGACCGGCCTCGGCACGATCGCAGGTCTGCTGCTGGGTTACGGCGGGATTTTCATCATGCGCCTGCTCTACCCCGACTTTCCCGCAGGCGTACCCTGGTGGGGCCTCAGCGCTGCCGTCGTCACTGCGCTCGTGAGTGGGCTGGTGTTCGGCGTAGTGCCAGCCCAGCGGGCGAGCCGCCTCGACCCCGTGCAAGCGCTCTCGGGGCGGCAGTAGTCCACCATGCGGGTGCTCGACTTGACCGGCTTCTCGCTCCGCGCGATCACCGCGCAGCGTCAACGCTCCGCTCTCACCATGCTTGGCATCGCGGTCGGTATCGCGACCGTGGTGGTGTTGACGGCGCTGGGCGAAGGCCTGCGGCAGTATGCGCTTGGAGAGTTCACGCAGTTCGGGACCAATCTGCTCGGGATCCACCCGGGCAAGGCCACCACGCTGGGGGGATCGGTTGGGCAGATTTCGACCAACCGTCCGTTGACCATCGAGGACGCGCGAGCCGTGACCCGCATACCCCTGATCGAAGGCGTGGTGCCGGTGATCCAGGGCAACGCGGAGGCCCAAGCCGGGGGTCGCAGCCGGCGGACCATGGTGTTCGGTGTATCGGCCGACATGCCCCGCACCTTCAGGATGGAGGTGGCTTTTGGCCGCTTCCTGCCGCCACAGGACTATGAACAGGCGCAGCCCTTTGCGGTGCTAGGTCACAAGACCTGGCGGGAGCTTTTCGGTCAGGACAATCCGCTCGGACAGCGCATCCGCATCGGGGTGGACAGCTTCAGGATCATCGGGGTGATGCAGCCCAAGGGCCAGTTCCTCGGCTTTGATCTCGATGACAGCCTGTATGTGCCGGTGGGGCGCGCGGCAGCTATCTTTGATCGCGAGGGCCTGCATGAAATCGACATCCTTTACCGCGAGGGCGTGTCCGCGACGCAGGTGAAGGAGGCTGTCAGGCGCATCCTCGTGGGTCTTCACGGCCAGGAAGATTTCTCCATGACTTCGCAAGATCAGATGCTGGAGGTACTGGGCTCCATTCTCGACGTGCTGACTGCCGGGGTCGCCGCATTGGGCGCCATCTCGCTGTTGGTGGGCGCCATCGGTATCGCCACCATCATGACCATCGCGCTCACCGAGCGGACCGGCGAAATCGGACTGCTGCGCGCGCTGGGCGCACGCCAGCGGGATGTGCTGGGTTGCTTTCTGATCGAGGCGGCACTGCTGGGTGCCTTGGGCGGATTCATGGGCGTGACCCTGGCGGGAACGCTTATCGCTGCCCTTTCCATGCTGGTGCCTCGGCTGCCCTTGGCCATTGCTTGGCCTTATGCCAGTGCCGCGCTGCTGCTTTCCGTTGCGATAGGTCTGGTGGCAGGCTTGTTGCCGGCCGCGCGCGCCGCGAGGCTTGACCCTGTGGAAGCCTTGCGCGCGGAGTAGGCTTTCTGTGGCCGGGAAGGCCTCAGATCATTTCCAGTCCAACGCATGCTCGCTGACATCGATACTGATACGCGACCATTTGAGCTCCAGGTCTTCGGGAGTGCCACCCACGCCCAGCTTGAAGTTGCCAAGATTGAGTTCCGCAGGTTGCCGCTCAAGCAGCTGGGTTACGCTGCGCGCTGCCTCCCAGGGCTCGAGCATGCGCGGCTGCCAGCGCCCGAACACCTTGGGGTTGTCCGCATATTCCTCGGTCATGCCTGTGCGGATGAACGGCAGCATGAGCGATGCGGCGCTCACCATATCGCTGGCCTTGCCGAGATTGACCTTGAGCACCTCCGGCAGTTTGAGCACGGCCCAATTGGCCACCACGTAACCCGGCACTGCGACGCCGGGCTCAATCGCCTGCATGGAGGAAATGTAGATCATCTGCAAAGGCTGCTTGTGATACAGCGCCTCCCCGGCCCACAGATGGGTCATGGAGACGAAGCCATCTATTTTGGTGTTCATCACCAATGAAGACTCGGCCAGGTTCTCGATGAAATCCCGCCGCACACGGGCGCGCCGCTCGGCGCGACCCTCGCCTTCGACTTCGGGCAGCGCACGGCCGAAGCGATAGCCTTTTTCGGTGAGTCCGGAATTGCAGATGATGATGTCCGGTCCCTTGTTGCCCATCTGCTCGATGACGTAGCTGCGGGAGGCCCAAAGGTCCCGGGTATTGGTGACATCTGCCTGCAAGGCGAAGGCGCTACCGCCATTCTTGCGGATGGCCTCCACTAAATCGAAACCGTCCCGGTAGCTGCTGTGGAAATGCACGCCGACCGAAGCTGCACCGTTGGCAGCCGCTGCCAGCGCCAGCGCCTGTCCGATGCCGCCGTCCTTGCCGGAGCCGGTGATGAGCACCCGTTTGCCGGCGAAACTCCGCCCAATCTCTGGAAACCTGAACTGAGAAAAATCCGCGGTAAAGGCCATCCTGATTCCTCCGTTGTCTCGATCCTGTTGAACCGGTGATGCGGGTCCCACGTACTGTGCCTGATTCTGCGCACGTGCGGCTCCGGAACTCAACCAAATCGATGAGCGCTGCCCAGCGTTGAGCGCCCGCGCGCCGCAGCAGATAATCGGGTTCCATTCCGCCGGCACCACCTGACCATGGACTACCTTCCGCTCTTTTTGCGTCTGCAGGGGATCCCGGTGCTGGTGGTGGGAGGGGGCGAGGTTGCCGCCCGCAAGGTCACGCTGCTGTTGTCCTGTGGTGCAGCGGTCCGGGTCCTTGCCCCTGAGCTCGGCCCCGAGCTGGCGGCAACGGTGCGGGAAGGGCGCATTCTTCATCAGCCAGGCGTACTCACACCTGATGCACTTGAAGGCGTACGGCTGGTCGTCGCCGCGACGGACGACGCCGCGGTCAATGCCGAAGTGGCCGATAGGGGACGCACTGCCGGGGTGCTCGTGAACGTGGTAGACAATCCCGGACTCTCCAACTGCATCGTTCCCGCGATCATTGATCGCAGCCCCATCGTGGTGGCCTGCTCCACCGGTGGCGCAGCGCCTGTGCTGGCCACCGAAATCCGGGCAAGCCTCGAAATACTGCTGCCACCCCGTGTGGGTGAACTGGGCCGCTTCACGCGCGAACGGCGGGCGAGGGTGAAGGAAGTCCTGCCGGGGATCCGGGCCCGTCGGCTCTTCTGGCTTCAAGCCCTGCGCGGACCCATCGGCGCGGCCGTGCTCGCCGGGGACGCGGCGCGCGCAGAATGGTTGTTCGAGCAGGCCCTGATCTCAGATCCCGGCCCGTTGCAGCCCTGTTGTGTGTTGGTGCCCGTGCGCTCGGAGGATCCTGACTGGCTGCCACTGGGTGCCTTGCGCCGACTGTTCATGGCCGACCGGGTGGTGGCCGATGCGGAAGTTCCTGCGCCCTTTCTCGCCCTGTCCCGTCGCGATGCTGAGCGCCACCGGCTGCCGCCGCTGCGCGACGACGAGGACTTCGTGACTTCACGCGTAGACATCCTGACCTCGGTCGAGGAAGGAGCAGCGGTCACCGTGTACCTCTCACGACAGCCGAGCGCGGCTCTGG
>JAURMM010000220.1 GCA_030830685.1 Gammaproteobacteria bacterium
CCACGGTAGGCATCGAGGTCGCGCGGCTTCAGGGTGACGTGTCGATTTCCCGCGAAGAGCTTGAGGCTCCAGCCGGCCGGAATGGCCACCACGCCTCGCAGCAGCTCCTCGCCCTTTTTGGCCTTCGGCGTGGGGATGCCGATGAGGCGATTGCCCTTGCCGCGCGCCAGGTCCGGCACCTCGGACACCTTGAACACCAGCAGATGGCCTGTGGTGGTAACACAGGCAAGGTCATCCTGCGCCGGATCGTTCACCAGCGCCAAGGGCAGAGCACGCGCACCTTCGGGCAGGCTGAGCAGCGACTTGCCAGCCTTGTTGCGTACGCTGAGGGTCTCGAGACTCGCCACAAAACCGTAGCCGGCATCGGAGCACACGAGCAGTCGCTGTTCGGCTGCACCGAGGGCGAGTCCCACAAAGGGGACACCATCAGCAGGCGTCAAGCGTCCTGCGAGGGGCTCACCCATGCCACGTGCCGAGGGCAGCGTGTGCGCGGGCAGCGAGTAGCTACGACCATCCGCGCCCAGAAACACCACGGTCTGGTTGCTGCGCCCCCGGGCGGAGGCGAGGTACTGGTCACCGCTGCGGTAACCGAGTTCCGCGGGATTGATCTCATGGCCTTTGGCCGCCCGCACCCAGCCTTTTTCAGACAGCACGACCGTGACGGGTTCGGCTGGCACCAGTTCCGTCTCCGCCAGCGCCTGCGCCGCGGCGCGGCGTACCAATGCCGTACGCCTGGCATCCCCGAACTCTTCGGCATCAGCAGCCAGTTCATCCTTGACCAGGGTTTTCAGTCGACGTGGAGAACCCAGGATGAGTTCAATGCGTTTGCGTTCGGCATCCAGCTCGCGCTGCTCGCCGCGGATACGGGTTTCCTCCAGTCGGGCAAGATTGCGGAGCCTTAGGTCGAGAATGGCATTGGCCTGCAACTCCGACAGTTCAAACCGGGCCATCAGGCTTGCCTTCGGGTCATCCTCAAAGCGGATGATGCGAATGACCTCTTCGATGTTGAGATAGGCAATGAGGTAGCCCGCCAGGATATGCAGGCGATCGGTGACTTTTCCCAGCCGGAACTGCAGACGACGGCGAACGGTTTCGGTGCGGTATTCCAGCCACTCGACCAGCAGGCTCTTGAGGTTCTTGACGCCCGGCAGTCCGTTGAGACCTATCACGTTGAGATTTACCCGGAAGCTGCGCTCCAGATCGGTGGTCGCGAACAGGTGTTGCATCAAGGAGTCGAACTCCACTCTGCTAGAGCGCGGCACCAGCACGATGCGGATGGGTGTCTCGTGATCGGATTCATCGCGCACGTCTTCGAGCATCGGCAGCTTCTTCGCCTGCATCTGCTCGGCGATCTGCTCGATGATGCGGGCACCGGAAGTCTGATAGGGCAACGCGTTGATGACCACATTGCCGTTCTCGATTTCGTAACAGGCGCGCATGCGCACCCCACCGTTACCTGTTTCGTAGATCTGTCGCAGATCCTCCGGGGCACTGATGATTTCCCCACCGGATGGATAATCCGGGCCAAGCACATGGGCGCAAAGATCAGCAACCGTGGCTGCAGGATTTTCCAGCAGATGGACACAGGCCTGCACGACTTCGCGCAGGTTGTGTGGCGGAATGTCCGTCGCCATGCCCACAGCAATACCCGTGGTGCCATTGAGCAGTACATTCGGCACCCGCGCCGGCAACAGCTTGGGCTCCTCAAGCGTGCCATCGAAATTGGGCACCCAGTCGGCGGTGCCCTGTTCCAGTTCGCTCAGCAGGACTTCGGCATAGGGCGTGAGCTTGGCCTCGGTGTAACGCATGGCCGCAAAGGATTTCGGATCATCCGGAGAACCCCAGTTGCCTTGGCCATCGACGAGTGGATAGCGATAGCTGAAGGGCTGGGCCATCAGCACCATCGCCTCATAACAGGCCGAGTCTCCATGCGGGTGGAATTTGCCGATCACATCACCCACGGTACGCGCCGATTTCTTGTATTTGGCACTCGCGGCCAGCCCCAGCTCCGACATCGCATAGATGATTCGACGCTGGACAGGCTTCAGACCATCCCCGAGGTGTGGAAGAGCGCGATCGAGGATCACATACATCGAATAGTCGAGGTATGCCTGCTCGGTGAATTCGCGCAGGGGCTTGCGTTCTATCGCGGCTTTTTCGCCCATATGAATCTCAATCGATGATTGCGAGATTGCCCTTGCGCTCCAGCCAAACCCGGCGGTCGGACGCGCGCTTGCGCGCGAGCAGCATGTCGAGCACGGGATCGGCAGGATGCTCGGCATCCACCGTGAGCTGAACCAGCCGACGTGACTCAGGTGCCATGGTCGTCTCCCGCAGCTGCAGGGGATTCATCTCGCCAAGACCTTTGAAGCGCTGGATGTTGACCTTGCCCTTGATGCGATCCGCGGTGATGCGGGCAAGCATGCGTTCCTTTTCCGCTTCATCCTGGGCATAGAGCACTTCCTTGCCGGCATCGATGCGGTACAGCGGCGGCATGGCGACAAACACATGCCCGGCCGCCACCAGTGGATGGAAATGCCGCACGAAAAGTGCGCACAGCAAGGTGGCAATATGCGCACCGTCCGAATCCGCGTCTGCCAGGATGCAGATCTTGCCGTAGCGCAGGCCACTGATGTCTTCATTGCCGGGATCGACGCCCAAGGCAACTGCGATGTCGTGCACTTCCTGCGAGGCCAGCACCTGCGAGGATTCCACTTCCCAGGTGTTCAGGATCTTCCCGCGCAAGGGGAGAATGGCCTGGGTCTCCTTGCTGCGCGCTTGTTTGGCAGATCCGCCGGCCGAATCGCCTTCCACCAGGAAGAGTTCCGATTCCGCCAGATCGTTCGACATACAGTCGGCCAGCTTGCCCGGCAGCGCCGGCCCGTTGCCGGCCACTTTCTTACGCACCACAGTTTTGCTGGCCTTGAGGCGGGTCTGGGCACGCGCGATGGCAAGCTCTGCAATGCGCTCACCAGCCTCAACATGCTGATGCAGCCAGAGCGTGGTTGCATCCCGCACTGCCGTTGCCACGAATGGAGCGCAGGATTGGGACGACAGCCGTTCCTTGGTCTGACCGGAGAATTGTGGTTCGCTGAGCTTGACCGAGAGGATGTAGGTACACCGGTCGAATACATCATCGGCAGTGAGCTTGACCCCGCGAGGCAACAGGTTGCGGAACTCGCAGAACTCACGCACCGCATCAAGCAGGCCCTGGCGCAGACCATTCACATGTGTGCCTCCCTGCAGGGTAGGCACCAGGTTCACGTAACTTTCGGTGATGAGTTCGCCTTCATCGGCGCGCCAATGCAGCGCCCACGCCACGGCTTCCTGCGCGCTCTCCAGACTGCCTGCCACCGACTCTGCAGGCACCAGATCGGCATCAGGGAGCGCTGCCGTGAGATAACCGCGTAAACCGTCCTGGTATTGCCAGCTGACCCTGTCCCCTGTCGCCACTTCGTGGAAATTGACGGTGAGACCAGGACAGAGGATGGCCTTGGCCCGCAGCAGATGCTTGAGGCGAGGCACGGCGATGCGCACAGTGTCAAAGTAGCGCGGGTCTGGCAGGAAGCGAATCTGGGTGCCGGTATTGTTGCGCCCCACCTTGCCAGACTCGAGGAGATCGCCCTGCCGCTCCCCGCCGGCGAAGGCCATGGCGTACTCGGCGCCACCTCGGCGCACGCGAACTTCCAGGCGTTGGGAGAGCGCATTGACCACGGATACACCGACGCCGTGCAGCCCGCCTGAGAACTTGTAGTTCTTACCCGAGAATTTTCCGCCTGCATGAAGGCGAGTCAGGATGACTTCCACCCCCGAGACTTGCTCACCCGGATGGATGTCCACCGGCATACCGCGCCCATCGTCGGTCACTTCGATGTAACCATCTTCTTGCAGCACCACGTCGATACGGTTGCAGTGGCCTGCGATGGCTTCATCGACACTGTTGTCGACGACTTCCTGCACGAGATGGTTGGGTCTGGAGGTATCTGTATACATGCCCGGGCGCTTGCGCACGGGCTCTAGTCCTGTAAGGACCTCGATATCAGCTGCATCGTATCTGGAGCTCAAATCCCACCACCCTGGCGCCGGCCACGTGTCCGGCGCGGATGTTGGTGGATGCGTTTCACCCCGTCAAGCGAGGTCAGCCACGAGCGAGGCGCGGGTGGCATCGCCAACCGCCTCGACAGCGTGACCATAAGCGGGATGGTCCGATCCGAAGCTGAGGCTTGTGCCTGCCTTGAGATCACGGATGCTGGCTGCATCCAGCGGGAACCGCAGAAAATGCACTGCAGCCGTCTTGTTGTCGCGGCTGCGATCGAGATCTTCGTCGGCCACGGCGAATATCTTGGGATTCTGACCCACCCGGGCCCAGATCCGGTGTTCGATATCGACGAGTTTCTCGAGCGCCACACGGCGCTCTTCCACGTCTTCGTACTCGATGAGCATCGTCGCCTTCCAGTTGTCACCATCCGGAATGAGCGGGTTGTAGGCGGCAAGTTCTTCATCTATCGCCTCGGCTTCGAAGATGCGCTCCACACGCAGCATCTCCTGCACCTGGTATTGAATGGTCAGCGCATCTTCGAACAGCAGTGTGACGTGTGGTCCGAGCGCAACCTGACGCGCGAGCTTGTGTGAGATGACGCGCGCACGGAAGGCAGGACGCTCGGCGTGGTAGCGCTCCAGTGGCATGAGGTCGGCACGAGAGAGAACTCTGGAGGACATGATTTCAAATCCCGTAGGCTAGTCTGAGGAGTGAAAAAGCAGAGCTGGCACGCTCACGCTCCACGCCCTGCTCGATGAGTTCGCCGGCCATCGGGCAATCACTCAGATAGTGATCGAAAGGCTCGTCGCCCACCCGCTTGACCACCGGTCGGCAGATCTTCTTCGCGAAGCCGTAGTTCTCGGCCTTCACGGCATAGGTACCGTCGTGACCGGAGCAGCGCTCGATGGGCGTGACCTTGGTCCCTGCGGCTAGCTCCAGCACGTCCTTGGTCTTCAGGCCGATGTTCTGCACCCGCTGATGGCAGGGCACGTGATACGCCACTGTGCCGAGGCCGCGCTTGAAGTCGGTCTTTAGCAGTCCGGACTTGTGCCGGAGCATGAGGTACTCAAAGGGATCAAAGAATGCCCGCTTCACTTTCTGCACGCCGGCGTCTTCCGGGAACATGAGGGGCAATTCCTGCTTGAACATCAGGACGCAACTCGGAATCGGCGCGACGATCTCATAGCCCTGATCGACCAAGGCAGCAAGTTGGGCGATGTTCCCCTCCTTCAGCTTCTCGACGCCTTTCAAATCCCCGAGCTCGAGCTTGGGCATCCCGCAGCACTGATTGGCAGGGGCAACCAGCACCTCCAGCCCGTTGTGCACTAAGACTTCGTAAAGATCTTCCACGATTTTCGGGGAGTTCTTGTCGCCGTAGCAGGTCACGAAGATGGCGACCTTTCCGGTGGTTTCTGCCGTAGCCACGGGGTCTGAAGCTGGTTTGCCGTCCGTACGACGGGCAAGCCGCTTGCGCGCGGTATTGCTTTCGAACTTCGGGAGCGGCGCTTCGGCGTGCACGCCGAGCGTCTTCTCCAGAAGCGAGCGGGCGGGTTTCATGCGGTTGACGGCGTTGACCGTCTGGGCCACCACGGGGATGGACGCGATCCGGCCCACGACGTCGGTAGATGAAAGAATCTTGTCGCGCAGGGGCGTCTCGCCTTTTTCGAACTTGACCGCCTTGGCCCGCAGCATCAGATGAGGGTAATCCACGTTCCACTCATGTGGCGGCACATAGGGGCATTTGGTCATGTAGCAAAGGTCGCAGAGGTAACACTGGTCCACGACTTTCCAATAGTCCTTCTTCTCGATCCCGTCGACTTCCATGGTCGGCGACTCATCGACCAGATCGAACAGCACGGGGAAGGAGTTGCAGAGGCTCACACAGCGGCGGCAACCGTGGCAGATGTCATACACGCGCTCCAGCTCTTCGAAGAGCGGTGCTTCCTGGTAGAACTCCGGCTCCTTCCAGCCCAGAGGGTGCCGGGTTGGCGCGTCGAGGCTGCCCTCCCGTCGTCCTACCTTCACTTCGCTCATGCCGCCCACCTCGTTGTCTGTGTCTAAAACGAAGGAAGCCGGGACAAATCCCGGCTTCCAGTCTCGGTCGCTATGCGCGGCCGATTCAGCCCATTGAATCAAGCGCCTTCTGGAAACGGTTGGCGTGGGAGCGCTCAGCCTTGGCCAGCGTCTCGAACCAGTCAGCGATTTCGTCAAAACCTTCCTCACGGGCGGTCTTGGCCATGCCCGGATACATATCGGTGTATTCGTGGGTCTCGCCGGCGATCGAAGCCTTGAGGTTCAGGTTGGTGGTACCGATCGGCTCGCCGGTAGCCGGGTCACCCACCTCTTCGAGATACTCGAGGTGGCCATGAGCATGGCCGGTCTCGCCTTCCGCAGTGGAACGGAACACGGCGGAAATATCATTGAAGCCTTCCACGTCAGCTTTCTGTGCGAAGTACAGGTAGCGACGGTTGGCCTGCGACTCACCTGCGAACGCGGCCTTCAGGTTGTCTTGGGTCTTGGAACCTTTGAGTGACGGCATAACACCCTCCGTTTATGGTTATGAAACCGAGGTGCCACGGGCACCTGGGATTTAGACTGAGTCTAAACTGCACGGCAGTGTAGGGCTGGAAATGCTGTTATGCAACAGCCGACCGTCGCCTGGACCCGGTGCGCGTTGACCAGCCAAGCTCCGCCTCGCTACAGTGCGCGGCCTTATCAGGAAGAGCAGCGTGAAACGCAAGACCGGTCCGGACTTCGAAGCCAATCTGGAGACCCTCGAACAGCTCGTGGAAGGCCTGGAGCGTGGCGACCTGAGTCTGGAGGAATCCCTGCAGCAGTTTGAGCGAGGCGTGGCGCTGATCAGAAGCTGCCAACAGGCGTTGGAAGCAGCGGAACAACGCGTGAAAATCCTGACCGCGGGAAGCCAGGGCGAGGCCTTGGCAGATCTTCCATCCCCCGACGGTTCTGACCCACAGGCCGATGAAGCCGCCGATGAAGAGCCCTGAATTCATGTCCCTCGCCCAAACCTTGGAGCGCTTCCAGGCGCGCGCTGATTCTGCCCTCGACCACTGGCTGCCACGCAGCGATGTGCCCCCGACCCTCCTGCACGAGGCCATGCGCTACGCCGTGCTTGGCCCGGGCAAGCGCATCCGTCCGGTGCTGGTCTACGCGACCGGTGAGGTGTTTGGTACGACGGGGAGCGCACTCGATTCGTCCGCAGTGGCGGTTGAGCTGATCCACGCTTACTCACTGGTCCATGACGATCTCCCGGCGATGGACAATGACGACCTGCGACGTGGTCGCCCGACCTGCCACAAGGCCTACGACGAGGCCACGGCCATACTTGTCGGCGACGCCTTGCAGGCGCTCGCCTTTGATGTCCTGGCGGCAGATCCGGCGTTGACCGTGGACACGGGAATGCGCATCGCGATGCTGCACGAACTCGCCAGCGCGAGCGGATCGCGCGGCATGGCGGGCGGTCAGGCCATCGACCTTGCCTCGGTGGGCAAACACCTGTCCCTTGAGGCGCTGGAGAACATGCACCTCTTCAAGACCGGTGCGCTCATCCGCGCCAGCGTGCGCCTCGGCTTCATGGCCTCGGGTCAGAGCGATCCGCTCCATGCCGAACGTCTGGACATCTACGCGCGCGCCATCGGACTCGCGTTTCAGGTCCAGGATGACATTCTCGATGTGGAGGGCGACACCGAGGTCATCGGAAAGCCTCAGGGTTCGGATCAGGATCGCGACAAGCCGACCTACCCCAATCTGCTCGGGATGGCCGAGGCCAAGGCCACCGCGCAAAGGCTGTGCGATGAGGCGATCAAGGCACTCTCCTGCTTCGATACCCGCGCCGACACCCTGCGTCGGATCGCTGAATACATCGTCAAACGCGACCGCTGATCAGCGCCGAGGCCCACTTTGGCTCACAAGCCGAGGGCCTTGGCCCGGTCCCACAGGGCGTCCATTTCCTGCAGTTCGCTTTCAGCCGGGGTCTTGCCGCTTCGGCGCAGCTCCTTCTCCACATAGCGGAAGCGTCGTTCGAATTTGCGGTTCGCGGCACGGGTGGCGGCTTCAGGGTCAACGCCCAGATGGCGGGCAAGATTAACCACCGCAAAGATCAGATCGCCCAGTTCCTCCTCCTGGGCGGCGCAAGCGGTTGGATCCGGGACCACTTCACGTAGTTCGTCCAGCTCCTCCTGGATCTTGTCCAGTACGGGCGCCGCAGCCGACCAATCGAAACCGACGCGTGAGGCGCGCTTCTGCAGCTTGGCGGCGCGGGTCAGGGCCGGGAGCGCCACCGGCACATCGTCCAGTTCGCTTGCCGCCTCGCCTTGGTTCTTGCGTGCCGCGCGCTCCCCGGCCTTGATGGTTTCCCACGCAACCGCCTGAGCGGACGCATCACGGATTTCGGCCTGCGCAAAGAGGTGCGGATGTCGGCGCACCAGCTTGTCATGCAGACGAGCAACCACCTCATTGAACGTGAATTGACCGGCCTCTTCGCCTATGCGCGCATGGAATACGACCTGGAACAGCAGATCGCCCAGTTCATCCGGCAACTCGGCCAATGCACTGCGTTCAATGGCATCAGCCACCTCATAGGCTTCCTCCAGGGTGTGTTTCACCAGGCTCTCGAAGGTCTGTTCGCGGTCCCAAGGGCAGCCTCGCTCCGGATCGCGCAGCTGTCGCATCAGGGACAGGAGATCGTCGATATGCCTGCTCATGGCCTTGCTGTTCCTGCTATTCGGGGGCTACGCGAGTTTACTTGATCGAAGCGCAGCGTTCGGGGAACAATCGAGCGGTTCTGGTGGTGTCGGGATGCATGGGCATCCCGTTGGTCTCTGGTGGGTTTCTTCACTTGAATTCAAGGAACATGACTGGCGCACCGCTCATCTTGCGACTCGATGTCACGGGCACTCCAGTGCGCTGGATCCCGTGGGAGGATGCCGTTTGCCTCTACACCAGGGACATGGTGGCCTGGACGGCAGGAGAACACGAGTTCGTCGTGCGCGGCGGCTATGCGCGTGCCACGGGCGAGCGGTCCTGTCTCACCATCCATAGCATCGTGGCCATCAAGCGCTCAGGCCGCGGTGCACCCCTGCCCCGCACTTTGCCCCCGCTGTCCAACCATGAGCTTTTCCGGCGTGACGCCTTTCTCTGCATGTACTGCGGCGATCAGTTTGCTGATGGCCAGCTGACACGCGATCACGTAATCCCGCTCTCGCGAGGGGGACTCGATGTGTGGTCGAACGTTGTGGCGGCCTGCCGTTCCTGCAATACACGTAAAGGCTGCAAGACACCGGAGCAGGCACGCATGCCTCTGCTGGCCGTGCCCTATGTGCCCAACTGGGCTGAATTCCTGGCCCTGTCCAACCGGCGTATCCTGGCGGACCAGATGGAATTCCTGAGCACCCGCTTCAAGCGCCA
>JAURMM010000221.1 GCA_030830685.1 Gammaproteobacteria bacterium
ATGCGTTCGGGAATGCTGATGTCGAACAGGGCCGAGGGGGGAAGATTGACCGACAGCGTGCCCTCGAAACCGATGCGCGCCTGCAAGGTCTGGTAGTCGGCAAGCGCAGATTCGAGGATCGCCTCGGTAAAAGGCAGCGCCAGGTGCGCCTCTTCAGCCATGGAGATGAACGAGCGGGGGAAGAGCAACCCGTGTCTGGGATGACGCCATCGCGCTAGGGCCTCGACACCCAGCAAACTGCCGCCCCGTGAGGAAAGCTGCGGCTGGTAGTGAACTTCGAACTCACGGCGTGCGATGGCCTCGTCCAGCTCCGAGGCTTCGATGTCGGGCAGCAGATCATGCGGTGCCTGGGCCGCTCGCATTGCCCGTCGCTCATCTTGCAGGCGCCCGAGTACACCTTTCAGTTCCTGCGCGCGAAAGGGTTTGCGCACCACCTGACAGGTTTTCAATCCGCGTGCCGAAGCCAGCTGCCGCACGCTGTCCAGCATGCGCTGGTCCAGCCCGCTCACGAGCACCAGGGCAGGCTGCGGGCAGGCGCCGCTGATGATCCGCAAGAGCTCGATGCCATCCCTGCCCGGCATGCTGAGGTCGAGCGTCACCACATCGATGCCCGCCAGCAAGGCGGGAGTCAGCGCCTGGGGATCCGAGAGTGTGCGGGATTCAAAGCCTATGTCCCGCGCTACGCGGGCGATGAACTCACCAACCGGTGGATCATCATCGACTGCCAGCAGGCGGGCGGGCTGCGGGGTGGGTGTACTGCCTTGATGTAGTAATAGTGCCATTGCGCGCGTGTCCGGGGCCGTTTCCATGGAGTGCCCGACGGGCGGCTGTTGTCGCCTTCGGGAAACTATCCTGCCAAGTGGTGGGGACGGGGAGGGTTAACAAGCGTTAACCCGAAGCGCTCTCAGGCGGGCTGGGATTGGTTCTGCAGCAGTTTTTTCAGGGCATCTGCCAGGTGGTGCTTGCGATAGGGCTTGCTCAGCAACGGCCCGATCTGTTCGATTTCCGCCGCCATGTTGCGGGCGTAGCCTGAGCTGAACAGCACTTTCAGGCCTGGCTGCAGCCGCCGTGCCTGTCGGCTCAGGCTCACTCCATCCATGGAGCCCGGCATCACTACATCAGTAAACAGCACATCAAAAGACCGGGAGCGCAGCTCGCGTAGTGCTTCGTCTGCGCCCAGAGCCGGGGTGGCCTGGTAGTCCAGTGCCCTCAACCAGCTGCAGGCGAGATCACACATGCCGGGTTCATCGTCTACCACCAGAATCTGCGCGCGCTGGTCTTCCGTGGCGGCTGGCAAGGGCGAGGCGGGTTCGAAGCCCGCATCCCGCACGGAACGATCGCGTGCCGGTGCTTTCAGGCGCATCATCAGCGAAATTTCGTCGGCCAGCTCCTGCAGTGCGTCCTTCTGTGCCTCGCTGAGTGAGAGCGGTATGCGATCGATTACGCACAGCGTGCCCATTGCCCGGCCACGCTCGTCCACCAGCGGCACCCCCGCATAGAAACGGATCTTGGGCTCATCGAGCACCAGCGGGTTGGCGGCAAAGCGCGGGTCCGCGGCAGCGTCGCTGACGATCATGATCTCGCCGGGATTGCGAATCGCGTGGGCGCAGAACGCATCCTCGCGCGGGGTCTCGTCCACCTGCAGGCCGAGGCGGGACTTGAACCACTGGCGATGTTCATCGACCAGCGAGATCACCGCGATGGCCGTACCGCAGACACGCGCGGCTTCCAGCACCAGGGCATCAAAAGCGGCATCGGGTGGTGTATCGAGCACGTGCAGCGAGCGCAACGCGGCCAAGCGTTTATGCTCTTCCTCCTCTTCCTGCGCGTCACTGGTCGGATCGAGCGGGAGATAGACTCGCACTGTCGTACCTTCACCTTGAGTGCTGTCGATGCGGGCTGTACCACCGAGCTGTTCGGCATAGCCATGCACCATGGCAAGGCCAAGTCCGGTGCCCTTGTCCCGTGGCTTGGTCGTAAAGAAGGGCTCGAAGGCCTGCACGCGGACTTCCGCGCTCATGCCGGGACCTGTGTCACTGACCTCGAGCACTACGTAACTGGCGGGCGCGAGGCCCAGCGCGCTTTCCGGTTTCACCACGGTGCGACGCAGGCGCAGGATGATGCGCTTCTCGCCCGGCTGGTTTTCCATCGCATCGCGTGCATTGATGACAAGATTCAGAATCACATTGCTCAGGCCCCGCGCATCGAGGCGCGCCATCATGCGTCCGGGTGGCAACTGGGTCAGGAGCTGGATGCCGGAGCCGGCGGAGGCACGCAGCAGTGGCAGAATTTCCCGCACCAGGGTGGTGACGTCATGGTTGCCTACCTCAAGCGGTTGTCGACGGGCGACCGCGAGCAAGGACATCGTCACCTCCGCGCCCCGTAACGCGGCGTCGAGTGCCGTCTGGTGATGTCTTCTGGCGCGTTCGTCATCCGCGGGTAGTTCATCAGCGAGCATGTCGAGATTGCCCACCACTACGCCCAGAAGGTTGTTGAAGTCGTGAGCGAGCCCACCGGTCAGCTGACCGATAGCCTCCATCTTCTGGGACTCTCGCAGTTGTTCCTCTGCCGAGCGCCGCTCGGTGATATCGATAGTGCTGCCCACCCAGCGAATGATCTGACCGTCGTCGTCACGCATGGGCGCTCCGGTGGTATTGAACCAGCGGTACACGCCATCCGCGCGACGCAAGCGCAAGTCCACGCTGAACTGATCCCCACTGTCACGGGCCGCCCGAAACACCTGGAAGGCGTTTGCGCGATCCTCGGGATGCACAAAATCACGCCATTCATCGTTCTGGAGCTTCTCCGGTGGCTGACCGAAGTACTCGATCGCCTTGCGCCCGATCAGTTCGAGCGGGCCATCCAGACGCGCAGTCCACGCCCACTGCGGCAGGGCTTCGATGAACGCCGAAAATTTCAATTCGCTTTCGTACAACTCACGCTCGGTGCGTTTGCGTGCGCTCACATCCAGCATGAAGCCGATGGTCTCCGCGGGGCGGTTGTCCTGCGCGGCCATCAGGCGCGAGTCGTCATGCAACCAGATGTAATGCCCTTCCCGGTGGCGGAACCGGTACTCCAGGAAAAGACGGGACCCCACCATGCGGCTACGCAAGCTGGTGAGTACCTGTGGCGCATCCTGGGGATGCAGGCGCTGTGCCCAGAGTTCCGGGTCGGCCATGAAATCCTGCGGGGAGAAGCCCGTCACCCGCTGTGCATTGCCGCTCACGAAACTGATGTGCAGCCCGTCCGGGCGCCCGGCATACACCATGGCCGAGATGCCGGTGAGCAGGTATGACAGCCGTTCATCCACCCGTTTCATTGCGATCATGATCTCGGTGATGTCATCTTCATGCTGATCGCGCACGCGATTCAGACGATCGATGTCGTCGAAGGAAAGATTGAGGCTGTGGGCGACCTGCCCTATCTCGTCATTGGCGCAGAGATTCTCCGGTACCCGCGCGTTGCTGTCGTCTCGGGCACGCAAGGCAAGAGTGCGCGCCATGGCCTCCAACGGCAGCAGTACACGGCGCTGCAGCAGGAGAAAGGCCAGCATGGCGAGGGTGAAGGTGAGCGCACACGCACGGCCAAGTGCCATGCGCGTGGCCTGGTCGAGTGCCGACTGCGCTGCGCTGCCATCGAAGGCGAGCAGAATCATCCCAAGCTCACGCTCCCCCGCCGCGCGCCGTTGCCCCGGCACCAGATAGTTGCCTGCGGCCAGGGTGCGCGAAAGATTGGCTGCGGTGCGCGTCACGTCTGCAAAGTGGTGCTTGCCGAGCACTTCTGATTGCAGTTCCGAGAGCTTGCCCTCGAAGATGGCTTCGACCGGTTGGCCGAGCCAGAGGCTGCGGGTGGCGATTTCTACCCGTGGGGGCGTGCCCTGCGTCAGCACGATGGCTTCCACATCGCGCTCGGCGCCTGCGGCACTCACCAGGCGCTGGATTTCTTCCAGGTCATGGCTCATCTCGGCTGCACTGCGAATGAGCCGCAGCTTGGATTGCGCGCGCGCGGTGGCCTGCGCGGTCAACACCTCTGCCACATTCATCCTCTGCAACAGGGCGATTGCCACACTCAGCAGCAGGCCAGACACCAGCAGTGACAGGAGCATCGTGGTGCGCAGGGACGTTCGGCGTCGCAACTTGCGCGGGGATCCCGTGGCGGGTCCGGTGTCCGTCGTCATTGCGCGCGGGCTCCTGGGTGGCTTTGCGCCGCGATGTCCGCTGCCAGCGCCTCAACCTCCGCGGTGGAATCGATGATTCCGAGCTGCTGGAGAACCTTCGCGTTTTGCCTGAGCGCTGAGAGCAGTCCCCCGTCTGGCGAAAAGAACGCCGCCTGCTCTTCCTCTGAAACCAGATGCAGGCCCCGCTGCAGGGCTTCGGCAAAATCCGCCACGCTGACGCGTTCCCGAGCGGCCATGATATTGAGCGCTTCCTCCGGGCTCTCCGCAAGAAAACGCAGGGCCATGATCATGCCCTGCCGCAACGCGGCCACGGACTCCGGCTGTGTTTCCATGAGTGACTCGGACACCGCGATGACATCCAGGATTTCCTTCGGTCCCACGGAGGTATCGAAGATCTGTCGCGCGCCGTAATCGTCTTTCAAGCGCTCGACCATCGGGAAGTAGGTCACCATGGCCTCGATTTCCTTGCGCTCGAACGCCGCCAGCCCGGCAGGTTGATCAACGAAAGTCACGACCTCGAGGTCGCTCATCGGCAGACCTGCGAGCTCGGTAGCGAGATGCAGCACGTGGAACCCCAGAGAGTCCGCCTCCACGCCCACCCGCTTGCCGCGCAGAGCGGCGACATCGGGGATGTCCGGTTGGGCCACCAGCATGTCTGCGCCCGCGGAGTAGTCGAGGATCCAGATGGGTCTTGGCCTCACTTCCCGCCGTGCGGTCTTGACCGCGATGTTGACCATCGGCATGGCGGCGGCGTCGATTTGCCCGAGTCCCAGGGCGCGGTCGGAATCGCTCAGGGACTGGAATTCGACGATCTCGACATTCAGGCCGGACTGCGCGAAGAAACCCTTCTCTGCAGCGAGATAGGCGAGTTCATAGGCTGGAAAGCTGGAAAGCCCGAGACGGATCGGTGCCGGCGGCTGGCGCTCACAGCCCGCCAGCGCCAGCAATAGGGGTAGACCAAGCAGCAACCACACACCGGGCAGCCCTCTGTACAAGCGGAGGAAGCGATGCTCCCGGGGCCTCACGGCGGCCCGCTTTCGGCGCATTGCTCATCCCGGCAACGCTCGCAGACCCCGTGCGAGAAAGCCACGCCCATCCGGCGTGAGAGGAAGTGGTGCAGGGCTTCCCATTCGCCTGCTTCGTTGCGCGTGTGGTGGCAGTAGGTGCAGAGGGAGAGCAGGCCGCCGAGGGCAGCGAGTTTCTGCTCGGTCTCGGCGAGATCCCGTTGCAGATTCATCACCTGTTGCTGGCAGCGCTGTACCTCGGCATCGCGGGCCCGGCAGTACACCGCCATGCGCACCGCCATGGCAAGCTCGGAATCCAGAAAGGGTTTGATCAGATGCTGAGGAGGTAGCCCCTCGGGCGGCGGTCCCTCGGGCAGCAGCAAAAGGAACGCCGCGTGCGAATGCTCGCCAAGCCCCAGAGCGAAATCCCGGCTCGTATCGAACTCCCCGGGGTGACTGTCGATGACGACTACCTGGGGCCGCCGGCTCTCGATCAGATCCAGCGCCCGCCGGTGACTGGCGGCCAGGCCAACGATGCTCCCGCCGGGAAATTTTCCTGCCAAGTTCTCGAGACCGTCCCCGTCGCTGCCGACGAGAAGAATGCGGTCAGGAGTAGGAGGAGTCTGGGTATTCATGGGCGTCGGGGGGGGAGATTGCACCATTTGCCCACCGGCCACCGTGTTAAGAAACGCTAAGTGATGGTCCGGGCCCCACCGGCTCGCCGTACTCGACGCGGGCAGTCACGCAGAGCTCGTACCCCTGACCGCGGATGGTGGAGATCACCACCGGCTCCGAGCAGACCGCCGAGAGCTTGCGGCGCAGATGGGCGATATGGACCTCGAGGCTACGGTCCGCCGGATCCCAGTTGCGCTGGAAGACCTCGCGGTAGGTCTTCTCCCGCGAGAGCGGTCCCGGGCTGCGGGACAGCGCCAGCAGCAAGGCTGACTCGCGCGCCGTGAGCCTGGCCTTGCCCATGGGCCCGACCAGCTCTCCACTGGCCAGGTCGAGGAAACTCTGCCCGAGATGCAAGCCGCGCTCCTTTTCCCGCTGGGCGGGCGCTGGCGGCACCCGGCGCAGGATCGCTTTCAGACGCGCGATCAGTTCTTCAGGGGCGAATGGCTTGACCAGATAGTCGTCCGCCCCGGCTTCGAGTCCCGTCACGCGCGCGTGAATACCCCCCCGCCCCGTGAGCATGACGATGGGCACATCGCTGCGCTGACGGATGGCGCGCGCGATTGCCACACCATCATCGTTTGGCAGGCCGAGATCGAGCACGACCGCCGCGCACCGTTTGGCGTCCACCAAGGCGAAGATTTCCTCGCGTGTGAGCGCCGCAGCGGTCTCGAAGGCATGCTGGCGCAGCGAATTGACCACCCTGGTCCGGACGACGGGGTCGTCCTCCACCACCAGTATGGCCGGCGTGCCCGCTCCGCTGTTCCGCACACTGTTCATGTCATGCACCTTGATGGCGGCCCTCCCTCGCTGAACCTCTCAGTCGAGCACGCCACTGTCTACCAGTATCCGCATGCATCCTGTCCGCGGGTTTTCAATGTGTACGCCCAGTGCGCCCAGTGCCGGCTTGGCCGAAGCCAGCGCCAGCTGGCAAGGATGATGCCCCAGTTGCGATGAAATTGCCGTGTCTTCCCGCACATTATCAAGTGAGAGCTCGAACAGCAGCCGTCCAGGACCTTCAGGCAGCAGCACTGTGCAATGGAAAGGCAATTGACTGCCATGCTGGCGTCGCAGGCCAACGGCGGCGCAGACCAACGCAGACTGCAGCGTATCCCTGTCCAAGCGGGCTGAGTGGGCAGGCGCATCCGGGCCGATCGCAGTGAAACCCAGATCCGCAATGGCAGCCAGGTTCTCCAGCACGCAGGTGAGGTCGAAGGAGTCCAGCGGGAAACGATGGCCTGTCTCGCCGGGCGTGAGCGGTAGTTCACTCAACGCCAGGAGATTGAGCGCGGCACTGATGCTCTGGGCGCCAGCACACGCATGAGACACGGCTTCCCTCGCGCGGGCAAGGGCATCCTCGTTGACGGGTGCTTCCAGATCGCTTGCAGCACCAAACAGCACGCTAAGCACATTGTTCAGAGCATGTGCAACACCACCGGACAGCACTGCCAACGAAGGCGCAGTCAATTCATCCTTACCATTCATATGCCAGACACCCAGGATACCCCCGAGGACCGAAGTCTAAGCGATGTCGCCACCCCTGCCTTGATCCAGATGAAAGTGGAACTTGTCTGGCTTTTCCCGGTTCGAGCCCGCGTCAGGTGCAGTGCGGGATTCCGGTGCACCACGATGGGCTGGATAGCCCGACAGGGCCGCCATATGAATGGAACCGCTTGTCTCGAGGCTGGCTCAGAAGGTCGGCTTGATTGTGACAGTGGATGGCGGTTCCGGCTGGCACGATCCCTGCTGAACTTCTGGCACATGTCCTTAACGCCAGGAGCGATTCATGCACGCACCCGAGCATCTTCCCGTAAATCCCCAGCAGCAGGAGCTTTCCGCCGCCGGCGTCGAATATCTGTTGCCCAGCTACGTCGACCTGCATGGCATCTCCAAATCGAAGATGGTGCCGCTCAGTCACTACGGTCGCATGCTGGGGGGCTCGGAGCTGTGCACCGGGGCGGCGCTCGAAGGCATTCCCCAGGATGTGAGCGAAGAAGAGGTCGCCTCCCATCCGGACCCGGCCTCATGCCGCATTCTTCCATGGAATTCCAAGGTTGCATGGTTTGCCTCGGACCTCTGGTGTCGTGGTGCACCCTTCAGCGCCTGCAGCCGCAATATCCTCAAGCGCGCGGTCAGCCGGGCGGCGGAGATGGGTTATGCCATGAAGCTCGGCATGGAAGCCGAATTCTTCGTGTTGCAGGACACCCCCGACGGCGGCTATGCACCGCTCTCCACGCGACATCACCTCGAAAAACCCGCCTACGATGTGGCGCGTCTGATGGACAACTTTCCCTGGATCTCCTCTCTGGTCGCGGCCATGAACAAGCTCGGCTGGGGTGTCTACTCGTTCGATCACGAGGATGGCATCGGCCAGTTCGAAATCGACTTCAATTACTTCGATGTGCTCACCATGGCGGACAACTACGTCTTCTTCCGCTGGATGGCCAACGAAATCGCGCGACAGGCGGGAGGCTTCGCGACCTTCATGCCCAAGCCCTATGGTGACCGTGCCGGCAGCGGCGCGCATTTCAATGTGTCTTTGGCGGATCCGGCCACGGGCAGGAACCTGTTTGCCGCTGATGACGACCCGCGCGGTTGCGGCCTGACGCAGCTCGGTTACCATTTCATCGCCGGTGTGTTGCGCCATCTGCCGGCGATTTGTGCGGTGGTTGCCCCGACGGTCAACAGCTACAAGCGTCTGGTCCTGCGCGGCAGCATGTCCGGCTTCACCTGGGCCCCGGTTTTCTGTTGTTACGGAAACAACAACCGCACCAATACCATCCGCATCCCGCTGGGCGGTGGGCGCATGGAGCTTCGCGCGGCCGACAGCAGCTGCAATCCCTACCTCGGCTCAGCCATGGTGCTCATGGCAGGACTGGAAGGCATCGAAAAGAAACTGGATCCGGGCGATCCCCATCTGGACAACATGTACCTGAAGACGCCGGAAGAGCTTGCCGCGCTTGGTATCGGCACCCTTCCCCGCAGCCTGGACGAGGCTCTTGCCGCGTTTGCCGCAGACCCACTTTCCAGAGAAGTCTTCGGCCCCGAGATGTACCAGAGCTGGCTCGATTACAAACTGCAGGAGTGGACGAGTTACGCCAACCATGTCAGTGACTGGGAGAAGAAGCGCTACCTGAAGATGTTCTGATGGAAACTTCGCCCACCGCTGAATATCTGCTGGGGGATGTGCTCCTGCTGGAGGGCGGGGTGCTTGAGGATGCGCGACTTGCCTACGCCACCTGGGGCACACTGAATGCCGCAGGCGACAACTGCATCGTCTTTCCCACTTACTACACCGGGAACCATGATTCCAACGCGCGCCTGATAGGCCCCGGGCGCGCGCTGGATCCCGCGCGTTGGTTCATTGTGGTTCCCAATCTGTTCGGCAACGGGTTGTCGTCTTCCCCCAGCCGCGCGGCGCCGGGCCAGACGGGTCCGGACTTTCCACGAATCACCGTGCAGGACAATGTCCGCTGCCAGTATGCGCTGTTGCAACAGCTGGGGGTGCGGCGGGTGGCGCTCGCGCTTGGATGGTCGATGGGAGCGTTGCAGGCCTACCAGTGGGCGATCTCGCACGGGGACTATGTTGCAAGACTGCTGCCCATCTGTGGCGCTGCGCGCTGTGCGCCTCACAACCGGGTATTCATCGAAGGCGTGAGCGCAGCCCTGCGCGCAGACCAGGCTTTTGCAGAGGGACGTTACAGCACGCCACCGCGCGCGGGCCTGAAAGCTTTCGGGCGGGTGTATGCGGGCTGGGCTTACTCGCAAACCTTTTTCCGCGAAGGTCTTTACCGCACGCTTGGTTATCCGGATATCGAGAGTTTTCTCATCGCCTGGGAAGACGAGCATCTGGTGTGGGATGCCAATGACCTGTTGGCCAAGCTCTGGACCTGGGCTCACGCCGACCCTGCGCGCGAATTCGGTGGAGATTTAGCCGCGGCCATGGCGCGCATCTCAGCCCGTACCATCGTCATGCCGGGGTCTCAGGATCTGTACTTCACTCTCGAGGACAATCGCGCGGAAGCTGCGCTGGTGCGCGGTGCTGAGCTGCGGCCGATTCATTCCCCCTACGGGCATTGTGCGGGCGCTCCCAATCGCTTCCCGCGCGAAACCGCGTTCATCGAACACACCATCCGGGAGCTGCTCGCGACGCCAGCCTGAGCAATCTCAGGCTTTTGCACCCTCGTCACGCATGAGATGCATGATTCGCTTTTCCAACGACCGATAACCCGGCTGCTCGTAGAGTTCTTCCTTGCGCAGAATGCGCGCACCGGACTTGAAGCCGGGGGTGAATATTTCGCGCACACGCCCCGGATGACGGGACAGGAAGATGATGCTGTCTCCCAGAAACAAGGCTTCATCGATGTCGTGCGTCACGATGAGCACAGTCATCTTTTCCTTGGCAACCACTTCAAGCAGCAGTTCCTGCATCTGCCAGCGGGTCTCGGCATCCAGTGCTCCAAAGGGTTCGTCCATGAGCAAAAGCCTGGGATAGGTGGCCAGTGCGCGCGCGATCGCCACGCGCTGGCGCATCCCACCCGAAAGCTGATCGGGGTAAGCATCCTTGAAGGGCGTGAGGCCCACCCGCTCGATGAAGTAGTGCGCCGTGCCTTCCTTGAGGGCCAGACTCTCGCCATGGGTGCGCAGCCCGTACTCCACGTTCTGCAGCACCGTGAGCCATGGGAAGGAAGTATAGGACTGAAACACCATACCCCGGTCCCGTCCGGTGTCCGTGATCAAATCTCCACCCAAGGTAATTTCGCCACTGCTGGGTGTGTCGAGCCCGGCCACCATGCGCAGCAGCGTGGACTTCCCGCAGCCTGAGGGGCCCAGCAGCACACCCACCTGACGCTCTGGCAATGTGAAGCTCACATTATCCAGCGCGACAAGCGGAGGCTGACGAGGGCGCTGCCACACCTTGCCCACCGCATGCAACGCGAGGAAAGCCGCTTCGGGATCAGGCTGTGGATGGAGAGGCAGACGCACGGCATTCATGGTGATGAGGTCCCTCAGCTGCCCGCTGCTGTTTTCAGCGGTGCAAGCTCGATGCCCGCGGCAGGCGGCAGCGTTTCTTTCATCAAGCCGAACTTCACCCACCACTCGTTGGTGAGTTTCCAGTGATCCTCGATGCCATTGGCGCCACCAATGGGGGGCGCTTCGGCCTTAACTCGCATGAAGCGCGCTGCTTCGTCCAGGTCGAAGACCCAGATGCCGCCCTCGAGTGGCTTGCCATCCTTGCCAATCACGAGCTCGACATCCGCCAGCGGAAACTTGAGCCCCTCGGCGATGATGGCATTCGCTTCTGCTGGATTCTTTTTCCAGAACTCGACTGCGGCGAAGTAGGCTTTCATTGCCAGCGCTGCCTGCGCGGGCTTGTCCTTGAGGAACTGCTCCGCCATGTACATGCCATCGCCGAGCAAGGCCGTCTTCTTCCAGTAGGGCTCTGCCGAGGTGGTGACCACGGTTGCCCCCGGCAGATTCTCGAGCACCTTGCTACCGAAGGGCTCCCACAGTTCGCCCGCAGCCACCTGGCCGCTGACCATGGCGCCCACCGCGTCATCCATGATTACGTTTACGTATTCCACTTCATTGAACTTGACGCCGTTGTTCTCGAGCCAGATCCCCATGTAGATCTGCGTCAATCCACCCTCCATCACGGCCACCTTGCGACCCTTGAGCTCAGCGGCTTGCTTGACGCCCGGCGCGAGGATGATCTTGTCTGTGCCGATGGAGGGATTGGTGTAGGTGACGAGCTTTATCGGCACCTTCTTTTCGGCCGCAATCGGTCCGTATTCAACGGTGCTACTGGTGATGTCGAGCTGGCCTGCGGCCATCGCACCAAAGCTCTGATAGGGGTCTTCGATGGTCTGGATGTCGAGATCGATCTCAGGCACCAGGTTCTTTTCCTTGGCAATGAACCAGAAGCCATAGCCCGGCCAGGAAAAGAGCGATACACGCACTTTTTCCGCGGCAGACAGGGGCAGGGTCAGCAACAACAACAGCAACGCAAGCAGCAGGCGGGAACCGGATCCGGTCATGTCATTCTCCTCAGGCAGTCATTGAAAGTACGGGCGTGTGCGCGGGCGGGGCAAGCCGGCGCGCGAGGTAGCGCTGGATATGCAGCAGCGGCTCTTCCAGCGGACTGAGCGCACCTCGGGTGTAACCCCTGCCGCGCACTCCGCGCTGGATGGCGCTGCAGATCTGCATGTCTTCCAGGTGAAAGGCGATCGCTTCCTCTTCCGCGCGCGCAAGCTGTTCGGCGTAATCGGGCGCAGCCCTTGCAGCCGGATGCACCAGCATGGTCGTGAGCAGGCTGCAGGTTTCGGGTCCGGTGGGCAGCAGGCGATACCAGAACGCGCGATCGGGCGCGAGAAACAGCAGAAACGCCGGAAAGGCCATGGTCACCCACCAATCGAGATGGTCGGCAAGCGTGAGTGACGGAAAGGGCGTGAAGCCGGGCTCCGGTTGCCCGGTCGTCTGGATGCGCGCCCGGATCCCCGCTTCCAGTGGCAGGCGCACGGCCATGTGCTGCTCATCCGCGGTCGGCTCCGTCACACAGAAACGCGCCGGCAGGAATGGCTGCAAGGTCGTGCGGTGGGCGCCCAGATGGTGGTAAGGCTCCATGAAGTTTTCTGCCAGCACTTTCCAGTTGAAGTCGCACTCCCAGTGCCGGGACCACACCACTTCTGCATCACCCAGACCGTACTTGGCGAGGTAGCCGCTGCTCAGGGTGTGCAGAAGGCTCGCCAAGGGCGGCGATGAGGCCTTGAAAGTCACGAAGATGAAGCCTTCGGCGATCTCGCTGCGGAACTCGGGCAGTTTGACCTTTTCCATGGCGTGGCAGGATGAGCCCGCCATCTCGGG
>JAURMM010000222.1 GCA_030830685.1 Gammaproteobacteria bacterium
AAGACCAATGAGATTGGCTTGCGTGACAGGCCCATGGGCACGCATCTGCGCAATGAGCTGAAGTTCCTGGTGTTCGGCGACGAGTTCGCCGAAGGCTGGGGCATGGACATCGACCAGACGTTCGTAGTGCGCGCACAGGCCACCGTAAACGAGAAAACGGGCCTCGAGCCACCCGTGCGTTTTGTGATAACAGGCAAATCCGGCTATGGCGCTGCCCAGAACTACCTGGCGGCCGGGCCGCTCATCGACAGCCTCGCGCCCAAGGCCATCGTGATGCTGTATTCCTCGCTGATGCCCCATCAAGACGCCCTTTTCCTCAGGGATGCCGTGATGGAGGGGGAACTCGCCGCCGGCCTCAAACCCGAGACGCTGCAGACCGTGCGCCTGCCTCACGCAGAAGACTACCCTGCAGCACCGCCGGCGTGGCTGGCAGCTGTCGCGCAGCAGAGTGTGGCGGCAACTTTGCTCGGGCGCTGGCTGTCCCTGCAACGTACGCTACCGGATCTGAAGCCTGGCGACCCGCTCACCGACCGCCTTGCGGGCATTCGTGCGCCGGCCGAAACGCTTGCCGGCGTGCATGCTGCCTCCTTGCGACATGTGAAGGCGCTCGCCGATCTCGCAGCCAGCAAGGGGATCCCCTTCATGCTCATCCATGCCCCTTTGCCACCTCAGGTGGTCGCGGACGCCTGGGATAAGGGGCGCAAGGTTTACCGCGCACCCAATGGCCTGATGCCGGCAGCGGATGAAGAGGTTGTAGGCGCTTTCTGCATGGAAGCGCAGATTCAGTGCCGCAGCCTGCTAGCGCCGCTGCGCGAGGCCTCCACCAAGCTCGAGAGTACGCGTCTCTATCACCCTTCAGAGTTGGCGTTCACGGTGGACGGCGCGCGCGTGGTGGCAGACTGGTTCGCCGCCGAGATGCTGCAACTGATGGATGCCCAGGGTTGGCGCAACTGAGCGCCGAGTTCCGAGACGACAAACCCGCCTGCCCTTGCAACTCTATGGAATCCTAGGCAAAGTCGCCCGGATTCTGTGGCCAGGCTTGGTGGGTTGCGCGCAAGCGCGACATCTCCTGAATCGAGACGAATCCCATCCTGTACAAAGATCGCGGTGAGCCCACCGCAGGCGCGCGCGCCTGCCGTCACCGCCAACAAGAACGTGTGTTCATCAGGGGAGTGAAATGAATTTCAAGATCGCGAAATGGGTGATGGCGCACCGCGCTGGCGTGGGGATGATGTTCATCCTGATCACGCTGCTGCTGTCGGCCGGCATACCCAAGGTAGATATCCGCACCATCTTCAAAGACCTGCTGCCGACGGATGACCCGTTCGTGCAGGTGTATTTCGACCACCCCAACTTCGGCAATCCGCTCCTGATTTCCGTGATGGTCAAGGTGAAGGAAGGCGATATCTACAACGCCGAGACTCTCTCCAAGGTCTGGAAAATGACGCGCGACATCGACCTCGCGCCTGATGTGAACCATGACACGCTGATTTCCATCACCACCGAGAAGTTGCGCTATGCGGAGGCCACTCCCGAGGGCGTGGACATGCAGGCCCTGATGGGCAACGAGGCGCCTTCCACGGCAGAGGAACTGGAAGAATTCCGCAAGCGTGTGGCCATGTCACCCAACGCCCGCACTTTCTACATCTCACCGGACGAATCCGCGACCCTCATCAACATCGCTTTTCTTGACTCCGTGGACTACGGCGCGGCATTCGAGTTCGTGCAGGATCTGGTGGAGAAGGCGCGCGACGACAAGCATGAAGTCTACGTCGCAGGCCAACCCACCCTGACCGGCTGGGTCTACAAACTGCAGAAGCAGACCAACTACATCTTCGGCGCCACCATTGGCGTGCTGGTGGTGCTGCTGGTGCTTTACATGCGCAACGTGGCCGGCGTGACCACGCCAATTGTGTGCGCGTTGATCGCAGCTCTTTGGGGGTTCGGTTTCATCGGCTGGATGGAAAAACCCATCGAGCCGCTGCTCATGATCGTACCGTTGTTGCTGGTGGCGCGCTCATTCTCGCACTGTGTTCAGTTCACCGAGCGCTACTACGAAGTACTGCATGTACAGAAGGACAAGCGCCGGGCAGCCGAAGTCACCATGGGCATCATGATGGTGCCCTCCGTGCTCGGCGTGATGACGGACGTCTTCGGCATCGTGTTCATTGCCATTGCGCCCATCAAGACCATGGTCAACCACGCCATCTTCTGCGGCATGTGGGCCTTGTTCATCATCCCGACCGGCGTGTTCCTGGTTTCGATTCTTCTGTCGTACCTGCCAGCCCCCAGGAACATCGACGACATCGTCGGTGGCAAGGACAAGGAAGCCGGCGTTCATTTGCTGGAAGAAAAAGCGCTTGCCGGAATCTCCAGGCTGACCGTTGGCAAGCCTGCGAGGGTGACCTTGGTCGTCACGATCCTCCTCGGTGTTGTGTCCGTCTACCTGAACGGCAAGATCAAGATCGGCAACCCGGTCGAGGGCAGCAACCTGCTCTGGTACGACTCCGAGTTCAACACCGCAGTGCGCGCCATCAATGCGCACTTCCCGGGAATGAACACGCTGGAAATCGTGCTGGAAGCCAAGGAGCGAAGCCCGGAACGCCGTATCGCACGTACTCCAGAAGCGGTAGAGGTGTCCTCGACAATCCAGCGGATGATGGAATCCGATCTCTCCATGCCGCCACGCGCCACACTGTCCTTTGGCGACTACATGGGTGAGGTATCGCGCCTGTTCTCAGGCGGCAACCCCAAGTGGCTCAACATGGATCCGACTGACGAAGCGGTGGCCACGGCGGGTATCGTGGCAACCTTCGGCACCAGCCCGCTCAACTTCGCAACCATTTCCGACTATGAATTCCAGAACAGCACGGTGTCCGTGTGGTTTGCGGACAACAAGCAGGAAACGGTCGACGCCGCGCTCGCCAGCGCCCGGCGCGCAGTGGAGGCCGTGGGCGAAGATCACAAGGAGTTCCGGGTTCGCCTGGGTTCAGGGGTGATTGCACTCCAGCAGGCCATGAACAGCGTGGTGGAGCGATATCACTGGTTCATCCTCGGGCTTGTGAACATCGCCGTGATGGTGATCTCCTGGTGGGCCTACAAGTCCATCTACGCATCGTTCATCCTGCTGATTCCGGTGAACCTGTCGAATTTCATGCTGGGCGCGACGATGTACGTGCTCGGGATTGGGTTCGACATCAACGCCACCATCGTGGCCGTGATGGGCGTTGGTGTAGGTATCGACTACGGCATCTACCTGTTGAGCCGAATCTGCGAGGAAAATCTGGCCCGCAAGGGTGATCTCGCAGGAGCTATCCGGGCCTCGCTCACCACCACCGGCAAGGCGATCCTGTTCACTGCCAGCATCATGCTCATCGGCATCGTGCCGTGGTATTTCCTGTCGGATCTCAAGTTCATGGCCGACATGGGCATGCTGCTGGTGGCCATCATGTTGATCAACATGGTGCTGTCGCTGGTGGTATTGCCGCTGATCGTCTGGTTCCTGAAGCCGAGTTTTCTCAATCGTACGGATCTCGCGGTGGGCGAGAACGTCGATCTTTCCCAGTTCGCGGTGGGCACCTCCCACAACTGAGCGGCTTTACCCCGCTTCTCTCCGCAAGGAGAGGAGCGGGGTCCCCTCAGGTCTCGCCGTCCCAGCGATACTTCGCGAGATCAAGCACGCCTTCCAGGCCGAAGGACACTCCCTCCGCTTCCAGCAACAGACGCTGATGGTCGGGTCGTTCAGGATCCGCGCGCTGGCTCACCTGGCCCTTGGCATTCACCACGCGATGCCATGGCACGACAGTGTCTGAGCTGAGCGCCGAAAGGGCATAACCCACCTGCCGGGCCGCGCTGCGCCCGGGCAAGCCCGCGAGCGCCGCGACCTGTCCATAAGTGGCAACCTTGCCTTCCGGGATGCACGCAACTAGCTGCCAGACGCGCTGATTGCGGTCGGATGCCATGTTTTCAAGGTCAGCTGTAGCGCTGAAGAAAAGAAACGAGCCCGGTGTTGAACTGCCGGGCGGCCTCGAGATTCAGCAGGTGCTGGCTCTCGGGGATGATCAAAAGCTCGGAACCGGCAATGGCCGCATGCAGCTGGCGCGCGTGCTCCACAGTGGTGCCGGGGTCCAGCGCACCGGCAATGATGAGGGTTGGTGTGGTGATGGCGCGAATGGTTTCGCGTTGATCCATGTCGCGAATAGCCGCACCGCAGGCCGCATAACCAGCCGGCGGGGTGCGCAGGATACCCTCGCGCACAGAATGGAGCTCACCCCCCATGCGCGCCAGACCCCGTGGCGTGAACCAGCGCTGGAGCGTGGCATCCATCACCGAGCCCATGCCGTGAGCCAACACTTGCTGGATGCGTGTCTCCCAGAGCTCAGGTGGCCCCATCCACGCGGCAGTCGCACACAGCACCAGAGATTGCAGGCGCTCGCCATGAAGTGTCGCGAAGCGCTGGCCCGTCATGCCACCGAGGGAAAGCCCGCAGAAATGAACCTGCTCCAGATTCAGCGCGTCGATCAGGCCCAGAGCGTCGGCGGCGAGCAGATCCATTGTGCAGGGACCCGGCGGCAGACCGGAGTCGCCGTGGCCGCGCGTGTCGTAGCGCAACACCCGGTAGCCTGCGGCCAGCAGGGCGGGAACCTGCGGGGCCCACATCGCGAGCGTGGAGGCGAGCGAATTGCAGAGCACGACCACAGGACCGGCTTCACCCTCCAGCAGGTAGTTTAGAGGTGCGCCATTGATTTCGAGCACAGGCATGCGTTTTGGCTCCGGTTTTTTCAGGCCGAGGTGGGCCGCCGTACATGCAGGTACTGGGCCGGCCAGTCACGATAGTTGAAGACCTGACCTTCTCTTCGAATGCGCGCGATGGCGGCCAGATCCAGATCCGCAAACACCCACTGTGTAGCGTTCATCTGCCCGCACACCAGCACCCCATCCGGCGGAAAACCATAATCCACCGGCGTGTAGACTGCGGCGGCGCCGATGTTGCGGTCCACGGATTCAGACCAGGGGCATTCACCGACCGTGGGTGACTGCACCACGAAACACTGGTTCTCCAGAGCCCGCGCCTGACAGCCGATACGCACACGATGGTAACCGGCCAGTGTGTCTGTGCAGCTCGGAACCAGGAGAATATTCGCCCCTTGTTCAACCTGTTGGCGCGCAAAGAGCGGGAATTCGCTGTCGTAGCAGATGTTGATCGCCAGTCGGCCGAAGGCCGTTTCGAAGACCTTGAGATCGCGGCCGGGGGAGACGTGCCATTGCTCGGCCTCGAAGCGCGTCATCTGCAGTTTGTCCTGCCAGTCGAAATGTCCTTCGGGGGTGAAGAAGTAGCTGCGGTTGCAGTACCGCCCGTCGCCGAGCCGTTCCGGGAAGCTGCCGGCGCAGATGTACACCGCGTGCTCACGGACGAGAGAGGTGAACAGCGCGAGGAAATCGGGCAAACGCTCCTGTAAACGTGCCAGGGACAGTGGCAGCGAGCGAGCGACTCCGGATCCGAAGCTCGCCGTGAGCTCCATCGAAAAATATTCTGGAAACACGAGCAAGCCTGCGCCCTGAGCTGCTGCCTCGTGCACCCAGCGCGTGATTTTTTGCGCAGCTTCATCCCAGGTGGCAAGGTTTTCCGGCCAGTACTGGGCTGCGGCGATACGCACATGCCCCTCGTTCATGGGAGCGCCTTCAGCCAGAACACCATTTCCTTGGGGCTGGCGCTGGATTCATCGAGATCCTGCCAGTCGAAATGGGTCAGGAGCTCGGGATGCTTCTGGTACCCGAACTTCTGCCAGATGGGGTCGAGAGGTGCGTAGTCAGGCGGACAGCGCGGATGATCGGGTGCACGCACCACGCCGCACAGTGCCATCCAGCGGAAGCCGCCGAGTGATCGCGCATGATCTTCGCGTCCCTGGAAAAAGGACTTGTAAAGCCCTCGTCCCCGATAGGTGCGGCGCAAGACGGATTCCCCGCAGTAGAAGACCTCATGGGGTGAGAAGCCGTGTTCGATGAAAGGCTGCTGCACTTCCGGTGTTTCGGCGTGCAGCGGCAAGCCTGTGGAGACACCGACGACTTCCTCACCATCGCGCGCCAGCACCACCACACTGTCCGGGCATCGGGTGTAGGTCGTGAGGTATTTCTGCTCGTACTCCAGGGAGCCTGCATACAGGTAGGGGAATTCCCGGAACACCTCGATGCGCAGGCCGGCAATGTCGCGCAGGAAGGAGCCCAGGGCAGGGTCCTGGCCGGTCAATATCTCGATGCACAGGGTCTGCGCCATCAGGCACCCACCTGGGCGATCCAGTCCTGCAGATTGTAGTAATTGGTCACTCGCGCGACCCTGCCCTCGCGAACTTCAAAAAACGCGCCTGCCGGGAGCCTGTAGGTCTGGCCACGGGCAGCCGGCAGACCCTCGTCTGTTACCAGGTACTCCCCGAGGACGGTGAATTCAGCACTGGCGTGGCTGCCATCATCACTGGCCATGATGACCATGTCGACCAGCCGCTCGCGGTAACAGCGGTTCATGTGCGCCATGAACTCGCCAAACGCGGCCTTGCCCACCTCGCGCTTGCCCTGGTTGATGTCGTGGGCGACATCCTCGGCGAGAAGACTGAGGAAGGTCTCCATGTCGCCGGCATTGAAGGCCGCGTAATAGCTCTGGATGAGGCCAAGGGTCCGGTCGCGCATACAGGCTGTCCTCAAAGTGATTTTCGCGGAATGATAGCGCAAGGGATCCATCTAGAATGCGGGGAAACCAATGCGGAGCTCGGGCATGAACAACCCTCAACGCGTGGAGAATGTGCTCGCCCTCGCTGCACTGGGTTTTCTGGTACTGGGCTGTCTGACGGTGCTCGCACCGTTTGTTTCAGCCCTCCTTTGGGCGGTGATCCTCAGTTTTTCCACCTGGCGCATCTACGAGCGCGTGCTCAGGGTCTGCGGGCAACGACAGGGGCTTGCCGCAGGGTTGATGGCATTCGGTCTCGCCCTGCTGCTGCTTGCGCCCGTATTGATCGTTGGTGCCCAGCTCGGCGACAACATCGACAACCTCTCAGGTGCAGCGCGGCGTTTTCTCGAGCGCGGCGTTCCGGCGGCGCCGGCGTGGCTGCTGGCCCTCCCTGTCGTCGGGCCCCGTGTTCCGGAGTACTGGGCACTGCTGCCCGGGGGCGCGGAAGGGGGCGCTGACAGCGCGCAGGCACTTGCCTGGCTGGAAGCGCAGGCCAAACCCATCAGCGCCTGGCTGCTGCAACGGGGACTGGATCTGGGGCAGGCGCTGCTTCAGCTCACCTTGAGCGTGTTTGCGTCTTTCTACCTCTACCGCGATGGCGTGGATGTGGTGGCCAGGTTGCGTGCCGGCATGGAACGCATTGCGGGCAAACGGGCTCAGTCGCTCATTGACCTCTCGGCCCGCACGATTCGCGGGGTGGTCTATGGCATTCTCGGCACGGCGCTGGCACAAGGTGTGGCGGCCGCCATCGGCTTTTCCCTGGCGGGCGTGCCGGGGCCTCTGGTGCTTGGCGTGCTGACCTTCGTGGTCTCCATCATTCCAGCGGGGCCACCGCTGGTCTGGATTCCAGCGACTCTCTGGCTGCTGAATGAAGGATCTCCCGGTTGGGCCGTGTTCATGGGCTTGTGGGGATTCTTCATCATCAGCGGGATCGACAACGTGGTACGCCCCTGGCTCATCAGCCAGGGTGCCGCCTTGCCATTCATCCTGGTGCTGCTGGGTGTAGTGGGCGGACTGCTGACCTTCGGCTTCATCGGGATTTTCCTCGGCCCCACCCTGCTCGCCGTGGGTTTCGCGATGCTGAGGGAGTGGACGCGCGAGCGGCGCCTTCAGGGGACCAGTCCGGGCGCTTGAACCCGGTTGCCCGCAGATAATCTCCGCTGGGCGGGGGGCGGTCCGTTATTTCAACACGACGATTTCCGCGGCGGTGCCGAGCACGGTCTGCCCGTCATGCGTAGCCAGGCAGCGGAAGCTCTGCTCCTTGAAGCCGTGGATATCCTGGGCCGCAATCATCACCCGCGACCCGGCACCCTCATCACGGATGCTGAATCCCGCCGCGCGGGCTTCCAACACGAAATCCCGCAGGGGCGCTCCCCCATGCGCAAATTGCGCACAGAGAGCATCTGTCGCGGCCGCGGTCTTCTTGGTCAGGTGGCTGAGCCAGAGTGTTGCCATCATCAGTGCCACGGCGGGCGCAAGGACTGCGGCAAGTGGGCGGGGGATTCGCAAACCTGTGCGTTTTTTCTTCATCTTGGCTCCTCGGGGCTGGAAGCTGCGGCACCCCGGTGGCACCGCCCATCGGTTTGAAACAGGTTTTCCCGCTGTGGCTTGGCTACACTCGGCAGGCAAAAAGCACAAAACACAGGAGGGGGAGATGCATCCAGTCCGTTTCGGCGTTTTCATCCTGCCGGATTCCATTGCGGCCGCCCAGGCAGCGGCGGTCAAGGCGGAGCAGCAGGGCTTCTATTCGGTTTCGGTGAACGATCATTTCTATTCACCGCTGGGCAACGCACAGTCGCCGCAGCTGGAATGTTTCACCGCGCTGACCGCCATGGCCTGTGTCACGCAGCGGATTCGGCTGGTCCCGGCGGTGGCGGCCATGTCGTTTCGCAATCCGGCAATGCTGGCCAAAATCATGACCTGCGTCGATCTGGCAAGCAATGGCCGTTTCACCTGTGGTCTGGGTGCGGGCTGGCAGCCCACCGAGTACCACGCGCACGATTATCCCTTTCCCTCCACACCGGTGCGGCTCGAACAGCTCGCCGAAGGTCTGGAGATCTGCAAGGCGATGTGGACCCAGGATGAGCCTACCTTCACTGGCAAGCACTTCCGGATCGAGAACGCCTACAACAATCCGCGCGGCGTGCAGAAACCGCATCCGCCGATCATGCTGGGGGGGTCCGGGACAAAGCTGCTCAAGATCGCCGCGCGCGAGGCCAGCATCATCAACCTCATTCCAGCGACGGGGAACGGCAAGGATTTCGTGAACGATCCGGTCGCCACCGTGAAATTCGACATGCCGACCCTCAAGTCGCGCATCGACCTTCTGCACCAGTTCATGCGCGAGGAGGGAAGAGACCCGGGCGAGATGGAAATCGGTGGCCTGCTGCTGCTCGGCGTGTCCCGGGACCCGAATGATCCCGGTCTGCGCGCACTGGCCACGCAGCTCGGTTTTCCCGATTACGCCACGGCGCAGGCTTCTCCGGTGGCCATCCTCGGCACACCGGAAGAAGCCCGCGCCGAGCTGCAGAAGCGGGTGCGCGAAACCGGCATGACCTATTACATCTTCGTTGCGTCCTCCGAAGAATCGCAGGACCTGTTCGTAGAGGAGGTGATGCCAGCCTTTGCGAACGTGCAGGGTTAGAAGAGCCATGACGGATGGCAAGGTCAGCCGTTATGCTCCCCGCCATCCGGTTGCCATGACGGCAAGCGCCGCCCCATTTCCAGCAGAAGGAGTGATTCCATGACCAAGCTCAACGGTATTCACCATCTCGCAATCATGACGGCCGATGTGAAGAAGCAGGTCGAGTTCTTCTCCGACGTGCTCGGGATGAAGCTCTCGGCCCTGTACTGGATGCACAATGTGGAGGGCTGCTTCCATGCCTTCATGGAGCTCAGCCCGAGCTGTTCCGTCGCGTTCGTGTTCAGCCCGGCCGTGAAGGATATTCCTGTCGAGTTTGGCCTGTCGCATGCGGGCAATCCAATCAAGCCTTGTTCTGCAGGCGTCATGCAGCACCTTGCCTTCAATGTCGACACCGATGAACAGCTCTACGCGATGCGTGACCGCATCCGCGCCAAGGGTGTGCGGGTGCTGGGGCCGCTGGACCACGGGTTCTGCAAGTCCATCTACTTCGGAGGGCCCGAGAACCTGGTGCTGGAAGTTTCGACTTCCCAGGCGGCTATCGACGCGGAAGCCTGGATAGACCCGGAAGTGGTCGACCTGTGCGGGATCTCGTCCGAGGAGCTGGCGCGCTTCAAGAATCCGCCACCATTCACCCCGGCCAGCAGCCCAGTTGCACAGCCACCGTCGGGAACTGGCAAGCCGGAATACACGCAAATGGACCCGGGGTTCGGGGGAGCTTTCGATCTTCCCGATGATTTTGTCACGCGGGAGCTCAGTGAAAGCACCCCGCCAGTGAAGACAGCGAGGGTCGCCTGACCATGGACTTGAAAGCAAAGACTGTCGTAGTGACAGGGGCCAATGGCATCCTGGGTCAGGCCGTGCTCGCCCGCGGCCAGGCCATGGGTGCCGAGGTGATTGGCCTCGACATCCACTTCGATACACGTCCGGCCGATGGTGTGCGCCGAGAGCTCGTCGACCTGACCGACAAGCAGGCGACAGATGAGCTCTTCCTGCGCCTTGGTCCGATCCACGTGTTGTGCAACGTGGCCGGCGGCTTCGCCATGGGTGATACCGCCTATGAAATTGCCTCGCCCCAGTGGGAGGCGATGTTCAAGATCAACGTGGCTACCACCCAGAATGCGATTCATGCTGCCATGCCCATTTTTCTGGCGCAGGGTCGGGGCAGCATCGTGAACATCGGTGCCATGTCCGCGCGCGAAGGTCAGGCCAACATGAGCGCATATTGCGCAGCCAAGAGCGTGGTGATGCGCCTGACCGAGAGCCTCTCCAAGGAGGTGCGCGTGAAGGGCGTGAATGTGAATGCCATTCTTCCCAGCATCATCGATACGCCCCGCAACCGTCAGGACATGCCGGAGGCGGATTTCTCGCGCTGGGTGAAGCCGGACGATCTGGCCAAAGTCATCTGCTTTCTGGGCTCTGAAGCTGCTGTCGCCATTCATGGCGCACTCATCCCTGTCGTAGGCCTTTCCTGAAAAACGATCCTCAGCTTTCCGCCAGAACCCACCGCGGCTGCCGGCTCGGCCCCGTGATTTTCAGGGCGCTGGCAGCACTGGGGCTCTCGGGCCTCGTCCTCGTATGCCCCGCCGAGGAGGCGCTGCAGATGGAGGACGTGTTGCGTTCGTCCATTCAGCACTTTCCCCAGATCCTGGCTGCAGAGGAAGGGATCAACGCGAGCGCCGGGCGCGTGCTCGCCAGCAAGGGTGCCTTCGATCTCCAGCTCGAACAGAAAACCCAGTCCCGGGCCACCGGCTACTACGACGGCACTGTGGTGGACTCCAAGGTGGTCAAGCCTCTGCCGGACTTCAACACACGCCTCTATGGGGGCTATCGCATTTCCGACGGCGAGTTCCCGATTTACGAAGATCAGTACCGCACCAACGGGGGCGGTGAGTTCAAGGTGGGTGCGATCTTCTCGCTAATGAAGGATCGCGATATCGATGAGCGTCGCCATGCCTTGCGCGACAGTCGGCTCGCATTCAGCCAGAGCGCCCTGGAAGCCCGGCTGGTGCAACTTTCCGTACAGCATCGGGCACTGCGCAGCTACCTCACCTGGCTCGCTGCGGGCCGCGCGCTGGAGGTGCACCGGGATCTCCTCACGCTTGCCGAAACCCGACAGGTCGGGTTGACCTCGCGTGTAGAGGACGGAGATCTCGCTGCCGTTTACCTGAACGAGAACCAGCAATACATCCTCAAGCGCAAGGGACGTCTCACCGAAGGAGAACGCTTGCTGCGGGAACGCGCCAATCGTCTCGCGCTCTATCTGCGCGATGAGCAGGGTCGTCCCCGCACCATGGCGGGAAACTCCATTCCAGCGGGATGGCCTGAACTCGGCGAGATTCCTGCTGACGGTGTCGATGCGATCATTGCCGCGGCACTCGCTGCACGGCCTGAGCTCGGCCTCAAGGATGCAGACATCGAACGCGCGCGTAACGATCTGGCGCTGGGACAGAACTCGTTGAAGCCACGGGTCGACCTGAATCTGGAAGCGGCCAGGGATGCCGGCGGCGGCAGCATTACGCGACAGGATACGGACGCGATCGTGCGACTGGAGCTCTCCATTCCACTCGAACGTCGCCAAGGGCGCGGCAAGGTCGCCGAGTCGCGCGCGAAAGTGGCGCAGCTGGCGCTGGAGCGCCAACTGGCATCCGATCAAATCGCCGTCGAGATCCGGAATCTTTCCAACGATCTCTCAGCTGCCGAACAATTCGTGACACTTGCCACACAGGAAGTCGAGCAGGCCGCCCTGCTCGCGCGCGCAGAGGCCGAGCGCTTCGCCAATGGCGCCAGTGATTTCTTCCTGGTGAACCTGCGCGAGGAGGCGGCGGCCGATGCCCGCCTGCGCGAGGTGGACGCGCATCTGCGCTATCTCCTGGCCCTCGCGGATTTTCACGCTGCGACGATGCGCCTCGAGAAATTCCTGATTCCCGATGTGCCGCTGGATACGGCGCTGTGAATGACGTCGCCCGGCTGCCGCTTGGTGCGCCGTGGTGCTGGATCGTGACACGGATGGCATTGTCGCCGCGCTCACCAGGGTGAGAAGCTGTCTCGAGAATCCCGGGGTGATGCCCGGAGGGCCTGCCTCATCACCTTGCTGACTGCGTCCTGGCGTCTGGTCGCCGGCTGCGGCCGGTGAACGCGCCTACTCCTCCACTCCCGGTACCGGCTCATTGCCGAAGCCTTCGAGCTCCGGCACGAAGCTGCCTTCCTCCTCCGGCGCTCGCTCGAAGGATGAGTCATCGTAACGCTCGTTGGCCGGTGCTTCATCGGAGAGGTCTTCGCCGACCATCACGGGCGTAGCCCAGACCTCTGCCGTACCCTCACCGCGCGGATCGGAAGCTGCGGACACGGCATTACTTTCAAGATCCCAGAGAATGGCCTGCATGTTGCCGTAGTCGCGGGTGGAGAGCCTGAACACATGGCCTCGGCTCTCCAGCGCACTGCGGGTGGTTTCATCGAAGGCGTCAGCCTCGTGGAGGATCTCGTCCGGCAGGTATTGATGATGGAAACGCGGCCGTGAGACCCAGGACTCAGGGGCCTTGCCATCTGCGAACTCGAGCGTCCCCAACAGCACCATGGAGATGATGCGACTGCCGCCGGGAGTGCCCAGGATGCCAATACGGTCGGGCGTGATGAGGAAGGTGGGCGTCATGCTCGACAATGGCCGCTTGCCGGGCGCGATGGCATTGGCATCCACCCCCACCAGTCCGTAGGCATTCGGAGTCAGGGGACGCGATGAAAAATCATCCATCTCGTTGTTGAGCAGCACGCCACTGCCTGCCGGCGTGTAGCAGGCGCCGAAGGGATAGTTCACGCTGAGCGTGGCGGCGACCCGATTGCCTTCGCCATCGAGGATGGAGAAGTGCGTGGTGTGGTCTCCCTCTTTCGGCGGTGCGATGGGTTTCAAGCTGCTGCTGGGGGTGGCCTTGGCCATGTCGATGTCAGCTGCTACCTCACGGGCGTGTGCCTTGTCGGTGAGTCTGGCCACGGGCACGTCGACGAAATCCGGGTCGCCCAGATATTCCGCGCGGTCACGGTAGGCGCGACGCATGGCCTCGACCACGAGATGCGTTCGGTCGAGCGCGTCCACCTCAGCAAGGGGATAGCCCTCGAGGATATTGAGAGCCTCCAGCAGCACAATCCCACCCGAAGAGGGCGGTGGCGCGGAGATGATTTGCAGATCGCGGTACCGACCGACGATGGGATTACGTTCGACGATGCGGTACTGGGCCAGATCCTCGGCGGTCCAGATGCCACCGCCGGCCCGCACACCTTCGACAAGCTCATCAGCTATCTCGCCGCCGTAGAAACCTGCCGTGCCCTGACGGCCCAGCTGCGTGAGAGTATCCGCCAGGTCACGCTGCCGAATGACGTGGCCGAGTGCCGGAGGTTCGCCATTGTCGAGGAAGAGCTCACCCGTCTCTGGATCGGCCGCAAGCTCACGCTGGCGAAACGTTGCCATCTCGAGGTAACGCTCGGTCACGGGAAAGCCGTCTCTCGCCAGCCGCACGGCGGGTGCGAGGGAACGATCAAGCGGGAGGCGCCCGTAATACAGCGCGAGATGGACCAGCGCCGCTGGGGCACCAGGGATGGCTGCCGCCAATGCCCCGTTGAGAGACTTCCCCGGAATTACTTCGCCCTGATCGTCGAGGTAGAGCTTTTCGTGCGCGGCAAGCGGCGCGCGTTCACGGGCGTCGATGAAAAGATCTTCCTGGCCAATGGCCCGGTGCAGGAGAAAGAAGGCACCGCCGCCGATACCCGAGGAATAGGGTTCGACCACGGCGAGCGCTGCCGCGACGGCAACCGCCGCATCGAAGGCATTGCCGCCTGCTTCGATGATTTCGCGGCCCGCTGCCGTGGCGAGGGGATGCGCGGAGGCGATGGCTGTCTTGCCGGGTTCACGCGCGGCCTCCGCGGAAGTCGCCGCCAGCAGGGACAACAGCAGGGCAAGGACAGGTCGAACGGATGCGCGCGCCGGCATGGAAGCTCTCCTCGGGATGCGGGGCCGGTTCACGGTTTGGCCGTGTCGGCGCCGATCAGCGCGTGGTACTTGGCCAGCAACTGGGCCGGGGTCTCCGGATGGTCGAGATCCTTGGGGATGCAGTCAACCGGACAGACCTGGACGCACTGGGGTTTGTCGAAGTGACCCACGCATTCCGTGCACCGGTCGGGATTGATGAGGTAGTGATCGACGCCCTCGTAGATCGCCTGATTGGGACACTCGGGCTCACAGACATCGCAGTTGACGCATTGATCCGTGATGCGCAGGGCCATGACATCCGTCCTCCGGACAGATCAGGCCTTCTTCCGCTTGCCCAGCCGCTCGGTCAGCGCCGCATGGACAATCGGGTGCACGAATTCGCCCACATTGCCGCCGAGGCTCGCGATCTCGCGAATCAGGGAGGATGAAATGTAGGAATAATTTTCGGTAGTCGGCAGGAACACGGTGTCGGCTTCCGGCACCAGCTTCTTGTTCATGCCGGCGAGCTGGAACTCGTACTCGAAATCCGAGACTGCGCGCAGGCCTCTCAGCACCGCCTTGGCGCCGCAGTCGCGGACGAAATGCGCGAGCAGCCCTTCGAAGCGACGCACCTCCACATTCTTGTGCTCGGCAAGCACCTGGCGGGCCAGATCCACGCGCTCATCGGTCGAAAAGGCAGTGTTCTTGGCAGTGGCGGCGGCCACCGCAAGAATCACGTGGTCGAAGATGCCGGCAGCGCGGGCCACGATATCACTGTGCCCCTTGGTGATGGGGTCGAAGGTTCCCGGATAAATCGCGATGGTGCCCAAAGCCTGGCCTCCTCTGTTGACCGTCTGAATGCGCGCAAGCCTCTCCTGCGCCTCAGGCGCAGGTGGCGAGGCCGAAACCGACCTGTCTGGTTTCGCCCTCTCGCATCATACGCCATCCCTCCGGCAGCGCGATCCCGGCTCCGCCACGGGGAAATTCCAGGTACACCAGCGCGTGAGGCGCAAGCCAGCCGCGGACCAGCAAGGGCATGACGTCAGCCATCAACGCGCTGGCGAACGGAGGATCCAGAAAAATGATATCGAACGGACTGGAAGCACGGGTTTGCAGGAACTGCAAAGCCTCGGCCTGTACCAGTGTGGCGCGATCACCCACCTGCAGTAGGGCCGCGTTGTGGGTGAGTTGCTGGAATACCCGCGCATCCCGCTCGACGAAGGTGACATGGGCGGCTCCGCGCGAGAGCGCTTCCAGCCCAAGCACTCCGGTGCCGGCAAAGAGATCGAGGCACCTGGCACCGGGCAGATGGGGCATCAGCCAGTTGAAAAGTGTTTCGCGCACGCGGTCTGCCGTGGGGCGCAGCCCCTCCGCCGCGGGCACCGGCAACCAGCGGCGACGCCATTCTCCGCCAATGATCCGCACCCGGCCGGGCGGCGCACTGCGGGTCATGGTTCCTGCGCCACAGGCCCCACCAGCACCTCGACCATCGTATCGAGCCTGATTCGACGCTGGAACGCGTCGCGGACCTCCTGCGCCGAGACCTTGGCCACGGCTTCCGGATAACGATCCAGCCAGTCCAGCGGAAGATCATGGAAGCCAATCATCGTGAGGTAATCGGTGAGCTTGCGGTTGGTATCGATGCGCAACGGAAAACCCCCGATGAGGTTGTCGCGTGCGGCCACCAGTGCTGCTTCGTCCGGCCCTTCTGCAATGTAGCGCGCGACTGTTTCGCGCAGGATCTTGCGCACTTTCGCGGTGTTGGCTTGGTCGGTCTGGAGGCTGATTTCGAAAGGGCCGGCTACCGCCATGGGCGAGAAATGACTGGAGACCGAGTAGGAAAGGCCTCGCTTCTCGCGAATTTCCTGGAACAACAGCGAGACGGCCGTCGCGCCCAGCACATGATTGCCCACCACCAGAGGGAAGTAGTCCGGATCGTGACGCGAAATGCCCGGCTGGGCGAGGCTCAAGTGCGTCTGCGCGCTCTGGAAGGGTATGTGATGCACGAGGGGTTCGGACCGTGCGGGCACCTCGGGGATCTTCGGTGCCCGCGTGCCCGGCGGGAGTTTGCCAACCAGCGATTCGGCGATCCGGAGCGCCTCAGTCTGGCTGAGATCGCCCACGAGCACCACCAGCGCATTGGCTGCCACATAGAAGCGGCGATGAAAGTCCTGCACATGTTCCCGGCGCAGAGCAGCCAAGGACACTTCGGTGCCACCCGCCGGTTGCCCATAGGGATGACCGGGATACAGCAAGGATTCCATGGCCAAGGCCGCCAGCGCGGCTGGCGCGCTTTCCTGCTGCTTCAGGCTGGCCTGCATCTGGGCCTGCACGAGCTTGAAGTCTGTCGCGTCAAAACGGGGCTGGACCAGTGCCTCCGAGGCCAATGCCAGAGCGGGCTCGGCGTACTTGCGGCGAGTGAGGCTCTTGAGGGAAAACCAGGCAAGGTCGCGCTCGACACCGGTATTGAGCCGCGCACCGGTGGCTTCGAGACGCGCATGCAGATCGTCGGTGCCGAGGCGCACCGTCCCTTCGCCCATGAGCGCTCCGGTGAGCGTGGCAAGACCGGGTCGCTCGCCATCCTGCGCACTGCCGGCTGCAAAAACCACGCGGGCGATGAACATCGGAATCTCGGGTGCTGCCACGAACAGCACGGGCACGCCGGCTTTCGTCTCCAATCGCTGGATATCCGGATGGGCGTGGCAAGCCAGTGAGGTCAGCAGTGCGCACAGGAGCAGGAGTCTAGTCATGGCGCGCCTCCGGCATCAGCCAGGCGATGGTTGCGACGTCGTCGTGGAAATACTTGCGCGCCACCGCCTGGACCTGCGCGGGTGTGATCGCATCGATGTCATCGACGTAGGTATCCTTCAGTCGCCAATCGAGACCAACGGCGATCAACGAGCCGATCAGCATGGCCTGGCCAAACGGCGAGTCTCTTTGATAGATGCTCTCTGCGATCACCCCGGTCTTGATGCGCGCCAGTTCCTGCGCATCGGGTGGCGATTCCTGAACGCGCGCGATCTGGGCGCGGAAAGCCTTCTCCAGCTGCGCGAGACTCACGCCCTCACGCGGGATGCCCTCAAAACAGAAAAGGTCCATCAACCGCGAGCTTGCCGCATAGCTTGCACTCGCCGACAGCGCCGGTCCTCCGTTGCGCACCAAGGCGCGGGGCAGGCGCGCACTCGCCCCGCCGTCCAGCAGCGCGGCCAGCACTTCGAGAGCGTAGATTTCCCACTCGGCAGGAGCACCCTCACCCGGCCCGACCTGCGTCAGACCCGGTACTTTGTAATTCATCATGAGGGACGGTACGCGCAAACGCGGGTCGATGATTTCAAGTCGCTTGAGGCCCTGCTGCGGGACTTCCGGCCTCGCTTTGGCCAGCGGCAAGGCGCGGGCCGGAATTTTGCCGAAGGTCTCCTCGGCAAGCGTACGCAACGCCTCGGGTTTCACGTCTCCCACAACCACGACAGCCGCGTTGTTGGGAGCGTAGTGCCGCACGTACCAGTCGCGGATTTCCTCCAGCTGCATCTGCTCGATGTCCGCGGCCCAGCCGATCACAGGCTGGCGGTAGGGACTGGTTTGCCAGGTCGCGGCGAGGATCTGCTCGAATGCCGCCGCGCCTGGGTCATCGTCGGTACGCAGCCGCCGTTCTTCGCGGATGACCTTCAGCTCGTTGGCCACTTCTTCCGGGTCGAGCAGCAGATGCTGCATGCGTTCGGCTTCCAGACGAAAACTCTCGGCGACATTGCTTGCTGCCCATTGCTGGAAATACGCCGTGTAGTCAGGCGCGGTGAATGCGTTCTCGGTGCCGCCTCTTTCTGCCACCCGACGCGAAAACTCCCCGGTCGCCAGATGTCGGGTGCGTTTGAACATCAGATGCTCGAGCACATGGGAGATCCCGGTGATGCCGTCGTGTTCGTGGCTGCCGCCCACGCGGTACCACACCTGGACTACTGCCACAGGTGCGCGGTGATCTTCCTGCACGATGAGGCGCAGCCCGTTGGATAATTTGTACTCGGTGGCCGCGGGTGGGGCGGCGTATGCAGACGCCGAAAGCACGATCATCAGCAGCAGTAGCAGGGGCATCGGGCGTTCCATCCGCGAAGCAGGGCAAGGTGCTAGCATAGCGCAGCCCCCGCCAACCGCGAGGGCCGCACGAATCACGCTGAACCCTGCCGGATCCGACATGTTCAAACGTCTCAGAGAAGGTATCGCGCGCACGCGCGATGGATTGCTCAACCGCATAGGACGCGTCTTCGGGCGTCGCGAACCCGTGGACAGCAGCTCGCTGGAAGCGCTGGAAACGGCGCTGCTGCTCGCAGACACTGGTGTACAGGTCACCGAGTCCATCATGGCTGCAGTAAAGAAGCGCTCGGGTGACGAAGGTGCGCCCTTGCTGGACGTCCTGCGTGCGGAAATGGTGGCGGTTCTTGCGCCTGTCGCGCAGCCGCTCGAAGTCCCCAAATCAGCAGGCGCACCATTCGTGCTGCTGGTGGTCGGCGTGAACGGTGTAGGCAAGACCACGACGATCGCCAAGATTGGCCGCTATCTGCAGAGCATGGGACTGAAGGTAATGTTTGCGGCAGGTGACACCTTTCGCGCAGCGGCAGTGGAGCAGCTCAAGACCTGGGGCGAACGGCTGGACATTCCGGTCATCGCCCAAGGCACAGGTGCGGATCCTGCTTCAGTGATTTTTGATGCCTATGCCGCCGCTGCGGCGCGCGGCATGGATGTCCTCATCGCCGATACCGCCGGCCGCTTGCATACACAGAGCAACCTGATGGCGGAACTTGGCAAGATTCGGCGCGTGCTGGGCAAACAGAATCCCGAGGCACCGCACGAGACGCTGCTGGTGCTGGATGCAACCATGGGCCAGAACGCACTTCAGCAGGCACGCACCTTCCATGATGCGGTGGCCTTGAGTGCCGTGGTGATGACCAAACTGGACGGCACGGCCAAAGGCGGCATCGTCTTCGCGGTGGCACAGGAGCTCAAGCTTCCACTGCGGTTCATTGGCGTGGGTGAACAGTTCGATGATCTGCAGGTGTTCGAAGCCGACGCCTTTGTAGACGCACTGCTCGGCACGGACGGCCCAGAGACAGCTCAGTCGGGCTGAGGCCCTCAGGCCACCCCGGGCAGCCAGCCTTGTGACACCAGCCATTCGCGGGCGTCTTCCGCGTCGCGCTCGAACCACTCGGCGGCGCTGCCGAGACGGAAACTGTAGCCCCAGGCATCCATGTCGCGCAGCATGCGTGGGCGGCCATAGCCCGGCACGAGATCTGCGATGAGCACCGAGAGATAGCAGACGGCGCATTCCTCCAGCACATCACCACCGGCATCCGTATCGAGCGCCCCCCTGCGCGCCGCATCCATGCACAGATAGTGGCAAGCCTCATGCAGCAGAGAGGTCAGCGGCGTATCTGGCCGCGCATGCAAGGTGTGGCCAGTGAGGCCGGCCTCAGGCGCGCCCCAGTAGCTGCCGGGGATTTCTGCCTGCGGTGGCAGCAGTGCAAGGGTGAGGCCAAGATTCTCGAAGAAACTGCGCAGGAAAGGCACGGTCTCGGCCGGACTGTCGGCAAGCCGCATCACGGGAGTCGACGTGCCTGCGTCGCACGACATGAACATCAGGGCTCGGTCTTGGTTGGCAGCGCCCAGGCGATGATTTCATCCCCGACGGGATAGCCATAAAGACTGTTGCCACCTGCGACGACGGCGACGAACTGCTCTCCTGCCACGGCGTAACTCACCGGCGGCGCATTCACCCCGGCCTCCGTGGTGTCCTCCCAGAGACGCGCACCGGTCGCGCCGTCAAAAGCTGCGAAGCGACCTCGTCCCTCGCCCGTGAAGACGAGGCCACTGCGGGTGGCGAGCACACCGCCCACCATGGGCTCGTCCAGCTTCACCTGCCAGCGCAGGCTGCCGTCGGCAAGATTCAGTGCGCTCAGCAAGCCGTGATGCGTGTCCTCCACGGGCTTGAACATCGTATAACTGTCGAAGGCCTGGCCGGCGCGCTCGGGCAGCTTGCGCACGAAATAGTCGGCGGGGCCGTGGCTGCCGGCGATGTACACACTGCCTGAGACCTCGTCCAAGGCGACCGGCGACCAGGAGCACGCTCCAAGGCCGGAAGGGGAAATGCGCACACCCGCTTCAGTCGGAGGCCTGAAAAGATTTTCCTGTGGCGCGAACGGCGCAGAGCGGTACAGCAGTCTCCCTGTCGCGCGCTCATGCACGAAGAACCAGCCGAGTTTGGACGCCTGGCCCACCGCCTCTACCGGCTTGCCTTCATACTGCACGGTGAATAGCACCGGGGGACTCGCGACGTCATATCCCCAGCGATCATGCGGGACCTGCTGATACGCCCATACCAGTTTGCCCGTCTTGAGTTCGAGTGCGACCAGACTCACCGTGTGCAGGTTGTCGCCGGGCCGCGTGGCATCGTCCATCTGCGGAGCAGGATTGCCTGTGCCGATGAAGATAAGACCACGTTCGCGATCAACCGCAGGCGTCGTCCAGACAGAGCCCCCGCCGAACTGCCAGCTGCCCGCGTAGCGCTCGCTGCGCGTCCGTTCGTCGATCAGATTACGGTTGAGAGCCTCGCCATAGGCGGTGGTCGCGGTGAAGTTCCCGGTCCAAGCGCCATCGGGCACGGTGTGCCAGCGCCAGCGCTCTTCGCCGTTGGCCGTGTCCAGCGCCACGATGAAGCCCCGCAAGCCGAGTTGCTCCCCGGCCAGTCCGACCACGGACATCCTGGTCTCGCCGTTCTCGCGGGTCTCCACGTGGAGTCCATAAGCTGTGCCCGTCACGCCAACCAATACGAGACCGTCCACGACTTGCGGAGCCATGTTGGCGCTGTAGCCGGTCTGTCCCGTCTGCGCACTCTCCGCTAGACCGAGCGACTGATCCGGTGCTGCGCCGGTCAGCAGCTCGGAGAGTTTTTCGGTGGCCACAGGCTGCGAGTCGATGAGAGGCGTCTCCCAGATCTTCTTGCCGGTGGCTGCGTCCAGCGCGACCACGCGAGAATCGATAGTGGCCATGAAGACCCGTCCTTCAGCCACGGCGACACCGCGGTTGGCAGGCCCGCAACAGACATCACGGGTGGTCAGCGCGTGCTCGTAATGCCAGCGCTCGGCACCGGTGGCCGCATCGAGGGCGAGAACATGATTGAACGGCGTGGAGACATACATCACGCCCTCGCGCACGACAGGCGAGGCCTGGAAGGAGGCCTTGATACCGGTCTTTACGCGCCAGCGACGCGCCAAGCCCGCGACGTTTTGCGGTCTGATGCTGGTCAGCGGCGAGAGCCGCTGGTTGGAATAGTCGAGCCCGTAGAGCGGCCAGTCATCAGCCGCATGCACCGTTGCGAACAGTCCGGGGAGAAGCAGCAGGCTGGCTTTCAGCAAGAGTTTCATCGGGCGAGCACTTTCAGGGTTGCGGCCAGGGTGCGAACAGCAGGCAGACAGGTCCATCGATGCAACGCGTGCGATGCCCGCGGCCTTCGGTGTCTGCCGGGAGAAACACACCGCCGCGCCGCCAGCGGCGGATTTCGCCGTCGGTAGTCTCCACTTCTAGAATCCCGTCCAGCACCACTACGATCTGGCGGGCCGGAGCCTGATGCCAGTCCTGGGACATGCCGGCCGGCAACTGCACGAACTGCACGGCAGGCGAGGCCCAGGGCGACGAGTGGGTGATGGTGTGACCGAAATCATCCTCGCGGGACTGATCGAGCGGAATCTCCAGCTCCGCGAAACGTGAGCCACCATCGGGTGTGGCGTGAAAGGTGATGATTTTCATGCGCGTTGAGCCTCCCGGCTGCTGGTGTGGGCTTCGACGTGGTAATCAGCGAGCCGCGCCTCGCGGGTCATACGGTGAAAATCCACGTTGCGATAAGGCGAGTTCACCACAATGCGCCCACGCGAATTGCGGTAGTAGGTGGTCATGCCCTCATGGGCCCATACCATGTTCGCGTGGGCCGCATCCACGCCGGCACGATAGGCCTCGAAGACGTCTGTCCGGCATTCCACGGCACCAATTCCCTCGGCACCCATCTTGCGCAGCATGTCCATGATGTAGCGCATCTGCATTTCCGCCACCACCATGAAGCTGCCACCGTGCCCAGGCTGCAGATTGGGTCCGTACAACATGAAGAAATTGGGGAAGCCCGGCACCACGGTGCCGAGATAGGCAGCGGCATTGTCTCCTTCCCAGAAATCCCTGAGCGCTCGGCTATCGCGCCCGAGTATCTCGTAGGTGTTGAGAAAATTGAGAACGTCGAAGCCGGTGGCAATCACCAGGGCATCCGCGGCATGGCGCGTGCCGTCGGCCGTGAGCACATGGCCTTCGTCCACTTCCGCGATGCGCGTGTCAATCAGGTTCACGCGCGGATTCTGCAGCATCCGGTACCAGCCGTTGTCCATCAGCATGCGTTTGCCGAAGGGTGGATAGTCCGGCAACACCTTGGGCAGGAGATCCTGGCGATCTCCGAGCTGCTCCTTGATGTAGCGGGTGTAGTAAGCCCGATGTGCATCGTTGGTCGCATTGAGCGAACGCTCCGGGTAGGGCCACGCAGGATCCTTCTGCAAAGTGGCATGCACGCGGTCGTTGATGGTCCAGCCGAGCCGCACGCGATACCAAGCCTGGTACAGCGGTACTTCCTGGATCAGGAACCGCAGCGCCTCTGGCACGGGCTTGCGGAATTGCGGGAAAGGCGCGGCCCAGTGAGGTGAGCGCTGGAAAATGGTGAGTGAAGCGACAGCATGCTGGATCTCGGGACCCACCTGCATGCAGCTCGCGCCATTGCCGATGATGGCCACATGTTTGCCTGCCAGATCGATATCCTCGGGCCATTCGGCTGTGTGGAAGCAGGGCCCCTTGAAGGAGGAGAGGCCGGGGATCTTCGGCCAGACCGGTGGATTGAAAATCCCTGCCGCACTGATGAGTACATTGCCCGTCAGGACCTCGGTCGTTCCGTCAGGCCGCGTGACGGTGACTCGCCAGCATTGGCAGCCCTCGTCATAGCGCGCCGTTTCCACGCGTGTGCTGCAGTGGATGTGTGGCGCGAGTTCGAATTCGCGCGCCACATGCTGCAGGTAGGCATGCAGGTCATCTCTCAGCGCGTAATAGGTCGGCCAGTCATATTTGGCGAACGAGAACGAATAGAGATGGTTGGGCGTATCGACGCCTGCACCGGGATAACGGTTCTCCAGCCACACGCCGCCTACGACTTCGTTCTTCTCCAGCACCGTGAACGGTATCCCGGCAGCCTTGAGGTTGACCGCTGCACACAGGCCGGAGACTCCGGCACCAATCACCAGGACGTGGAAACCCTCGGGCACGGAGATACGCTCGGAACTGGGCGGCCGATGTCCGAAAAGGTCCCGCGTGAACTCGCCATATTCTTCGGGCACGGGCTCGCCCATGGCCACCGACAGCATCTCCACCAGCTCTCCGGGACTCGGGTTCGGCATCGCCACTGGCTTGCCGGCCCGCCAGGCGAGGATGGCCTCGAGCGCCGCAGCCCGGATCTCCTGCTGGATGGCCTCAGGCAGACCGCCCGAATCGTTGTCCCCCAGACCCACACCGCGTGAGGGCCGGTAGGGGGGCTGCAACCACCGCCCATCCCCGGTGAGCTGGGCCACGACCATCAGCAGGGTCGGGATGTTGGCAGCCGCGACACCTGCGGCGTAGCGGTCTCGTTCCGGGGTGTGCTGGGCATCATTCATCTGCAGGAGCTCCTGACGGGTTGCCACTCAGAGTCGGGGCGCCCCGGATGGTAGCAGGGCAATCCGGACGGAGGTGTCTGATTCTTCCGGAAGGGAACTGGAACAGGCCTTAGCACTCTAATCGATCGAGTGCTAAACTTGGACACAAGGAATCTGAAGGAGGCTATGCAAGCCATGACAGTCGCTTTGGACACACTGCTCGTTCCGACCGGATCGCTGGAGTCCTACGTGGCCGCGGTCAACAAGGTCCCCATGCTGAGCGAGGCCGAGGAGCAGGCCTTGGCGCGGCGTTTTCACGACGATCAGGATCTGGATGCGGCACGCCAGCTGGTGCTGTCCCATCTGCGCTTCGTCGTGCGGGTGGCTCGCGGCTACAACGGCTACGGGCTTGCCCAGGCGGATCTGGTGCAGGAGGGCAACATCGGCCTGATGAAGGCCGTGAAGCGCTTCAACCCGGAACTCGGCGTGCGGCTGGTTTCGTTTGCCGTGCACTGGATCAAGGCCGAGATTCACGAATTCATCCTGCGCAACTGGCGCATCGTGAAGGTCGCCACCACCAAGGCGCAGCGCAAGCTCTTCTTCAACCTGCGCAGTGCGCGGCAGCGACTGGGCTGGATGAGCAGCCAGGAAGTCGAGGCTGTCGCGAAGGATCTCGGCGTCGAGGCGCGCGAGGTTTTGCTCATGGAGGAGCGGATGAACGCGCACGACCAGGCCTTCGATCCGTCGGAGGCGGGAGAGGATGAGGCGCGATCGCCCTCGGCCTATCTTTGCGACACACGCTTCGAACCCGTGCAGCAGCTGGAAGCGCTGGAAGAAGAGTCGCTGGGCCAGGAAAATCTGGGCGATGCGCTTGCGGCGCTCGACCACCGCAGCCGGGACATCGTCACCAGCCGCTGGCTGACCGAGCCGAAGATGACGCTGCAAGAGCTGGCGGATCGGTATCAGGTTTCAGCCGAGCGCATCCGCCAGCTGGAAAACAATGCCATGAAGGCCATGCGGCGGGCTTTGGGGGTCAATCTGCTGCCGGCTCCTGCTGGCCGCTGAAAAAAGGGCGCTGGAGCAGGGCCTTGAAGGCGGGTCACCGCCTGGTTCAGCGCGGAACGCCCTTGCCATGCATCCGGGCGTTCACGGCCAGCAGGTATATGAGCAGGAACAAGGCGAAGTAGTACTCCTGCGGCTCACTCCACCTAATCTCGAAGGGTAGGGAGCCTGGCCCGGCAAAATCCCTGTAGCGTTCCGGCAGCTTGATGCCTATGGCAAGCACGGCGGTCGGGATGCACTCGCGCGCCGGCCAGAACCAGCGCCAGAAAATACTCCGCGGCTGGCCACCCAGCCACCGTCTCTTGAGGGGCAGCAGGATGCCGCCCACCAGCACCCATAGTTCCAGCAACAGCCGCGGTTTCTGATCGAACCAACTGCTCATGTTGTGCAGATTGGTTTCTTTCTGGTCGTTCAGTTCCGCCAGGGTCTCGGGCGTTTCCCACTGGAACAACTGTTGGCCCCAGGAAAGCTCCTCACCCGCCAGATAGAAACACGCCAGGGTCAGCCCGAGGGTCCAGATACGCATGGGCTGGCTCGGAATGCGGTAGAGATGCTGAAGCATGGAGATACCGACTGCAAACCCGATGAGGGACACCAGTGGCGTGGCAAGTTCCACCAAGCCGTTTTCAGGCTCGATATAGACGGCGAAGAAGTCGGGGGCGAAAAGGCGGGTCCCGATGACCACTGCGGCAAGAACCGGAGGAAACCACAGCCACAACCAGGCTGGTAGTCTGGTCCGTTCAGCCACGAACGGCTCTCATTGCAGCGCGGCTCTCACCAAGGGCTGGTAGTGGTCCACGAAGAGCACCACGAAGAGCGCGGTCAGATAGACGATGGAGTACTTGAAGGTGCGGTAGGCAAGCTCGTCGCTGTCATCGAACTGCATCCGGATCGCGTAATACAGGAAAATTGCATTGAGGACGACCGCGCCGACGAGATACACCAACCCGCACATGTAGGTGGCGAAAGGCAGCAGGGTCGCCGCCACCAGCAGCAAGGTGTAGTAGAGCACATGCTGGCGCGTGAACTCCGTGCCGTGTGTGATGGGCAGCATGGGCAGATTGGCCTTGGCGTACTCGGCGCGCCGGTAGATGGCGAGCGCCCAGAAGTGCGGCGGGGTCCATGCAAAGATGATCAGGAACAGCAGCAATGCGTGTGGGTCCAGCGTGCCGGTGACAGCCGTCCAGCCGAGCACCGGAGGAGCGGCGCCGGCAGCGCCCCCGATGACGATGTTCTGCGGCGTGGCTCGCTTGAGGTACATCGTGTAGATGACCGCGTAGCCAATGAGCGATAAGAAGGTGAGCACAGCGGTCAGGACATTGATATAGGCGACGAGCAGATACATCGACACGGCACCCAGGACCAACGCGAAGGTCAGTGCCTGCTGCGTGGTGAGCTCACCTTGCGGCAAGGGGCGGTTCTGGGTGCGCGCCATGAGGGCATCGATCCGGTGATCCGCAACGTGGTTGATGGCGGCAGCGGAAGCAGCCGCGAGACCGATCCCCAAAGTCGCGATCACCAGCACATCCAGCGGCACCAGGCCCGGTGTGGACAGCAGCATGCCGATGATCGCGGTAAAGACGATCAGGTAAACCACCCGCGGCTTGCAGAGCTCGAGATAATCCCGCCAGGTAGCGGCCGCAGCAGGGATTGTCGTATCGGGGGCAGTTGGCTTGGTCATGATCCTGGGTCCGGTCAAGGGCCGCTGGGTCGGGTGTAACGGTAGAGAGTAATCACGCTGAGGAGCAGTAAGGCAGCAACGCCGTTGTGCATCACGGCCACCGGCAGGGGAAGGCCTCTGACTACATTGGTAACCCCCAGCGCTATCTGCACCGAGAGCAGCGCGAGTATACACCACCCGATCGCGCGACCGGCCGTGGGCAGCCGGCGAGTCTGGCGGAAAACCCACAACAGGGTCAGCAGGATCACGACTGCTCCAAGCCGGTGTGTGAAATGGATGGCGGTGCGCGCCGGCGTCTCCAGGACACCAAACTCATAGTTGATTCCCAGACCTCGCCAGAGCACGAAGCCGTTCGCGAAATCCATCTCGGGCCACCACAGACCATGGCAACGCGGGAAATCCGTACAGGCCAGGGCGGCGTAGTTGGTGCTGGTCCAACCCCCGAGAAATGCCTGCAGGAACACGGCGGCCACAGCGAACAGAGCCCAAGGACGCAGGGAGTTCACGGCCGGCATATCCGGGGTAGCGCGGCTCGTGCCACCGACTTCCAGCAGGTTCCACCAGAGCAGGGAGAGGAGGGTGAAGCCCCCGAGAAGATGCAAAGCCACCACCAAGGGCTTCAACAGCAAGGTGACTGTCCACATGCCGAGCAGCCCTTGGAACATCACCAACGGCACCAGGCTGAGCGCAACCCAGGGCTTTTGCGTGCGTCTTTGCTGCCAAGCCAGCGCGGCCAGCACCAGAATCAATGCGCCAAGACCCGAAGCCATGTAGCGATGGATCATTTCGCTCCAGGCCTTGCCTGTTTCCAACGGCCGGGCGGCGAGGCTCTCGGCGTCCGTAATTTCCTGCGCGGTCTCCGGGACCAGCAACTGGCCATAGCAACCCGGCCAGTCCGGGCAGCCGAGCCCGGCGTCAGTCAGGCGTACATACGCCCCCTTGACGATCACCGTGAAAGCCAGGAGCGGCAGCAGACAGGCGAGGACGAGATGGAGTTTTCGCATGGTTACTTGATGGCTGAGGCGCGCAACAGGCGCTTGAGGTCACGCTGGATGTTGGACAGTTCACCGCTTGCCGCATAGCGCATCATGAGCTGATGCCGCCAATCGACCAGCACGATGGCCGGCAGGGGACCGCTGTCTCCCGCGGAAGGCAAGCGCTCGGCAAGAAACGCGAGCGTCTCTGAATCCGGGTGGACGCGGGTTGCGTGACGCTCCGGCGCACCGGGCAGCCCGGTAATGGCATGGGTGGACACACGCACGCCGCCTTGGCCGATCAGCTCACGGAGCGTCAGGAGATCATCCAGTATCTTGCCGCAAGGCCGTTCCGCGCACGCCTCCGTTTGCAATAACACCACGGCCCATTCACTGGGTTGCAAGCGGAACAGCGGCGAGAACCCCGGGCGTGCGCCCTCTGTGGATAGATCCAGTGGTGGGTCGAGCAACTGGCCGCGATGGGTGAGTTCATCTCCGGGCAAGGCGAGTCGGCCGCTGGAGAACAACCAGGCAAGCACGATCGGGCCTACGAAGATGCCGACGATGAGCAGCAGGACGAGACGATTACGCGTTCTGGAGATTGGCCTGGGTGAGTTCACTTGGAAGCATCCCGTCGGAAATTGATCTTGAAGTAGAGCAGCAGCAATACCCCCGCCATGGCAAACCACTGGGCGGCATAGGCTTCATGCTTGCCGGTCTGTGCATTCAACACGGGCCAGTTCCGATCGTAGCCGTTCTCTGCATCCGCACCCAAGAAAAGAACAACCTCCGGGAGGATCGTCTGCAGTCTGTCACCCAGCGCCAGCAGGTCCAGATGCTGCACGCGGTAAAGGGTTTCGTCGGTCTGTTCAATCATTTGCTGATTGGCGAGCCGGATCCCTGTGCTTGGCGCACGGCCGAGACGTCCCTCCACCCGGCGCGGTTTGCCATCCACCTGCACTTTCGGCATGCGCGATCTGTCGTCACCCGCGGGGATCCAGCCGCGTGCGACCAGAATGATGCCGCCCTTTTCCAGCTCGAAAGGCGTGAACACGTCATAGCCTGTCACCCGGTTCCTGACCCGATTGTCGAGCAGGAACTGCGTCTGCCGGTAGCGGCCTTGGAGCTTCGTGGCGCGGCCAATGTTTTCTTCCAGCGCGGTGCCTTCCAGCCAGTCGAGCACGAGTATGGGTGCATCACGCTGGGCTTCCAGCTCTTCATGCAGCGCCTTTTTCTGGGCGGCCCGATCAAGCTGCCAGAAACCAAGACTGAGCAACGTTGGAAAAAGTAGAATTACGACTACGGTGGATGCCACGCCCGGGCGGAAACGCCGGGGGCTCATCGCACCCACTCCCTGTCCGCCCACGGCCGCGCGGTGGGGGCCTGCGTCATGTGGTCCGTCTCCCACTAAATCCTGCTGAGGTATCGATGGATAACCATCCAATCATCAAGTACATCGTGATAGGCCTGCTGATCATGATCCTGGGCGCACTGGCGACCGCCTTCAAGGCTCTCTTCCGTGGCCCTCGTGGCAGCAGCGCCGGGGTGAAGGCACTCACCCTGAGGGTTGGACTGTCCATCGGGCTTTTCGTGCTGTTGATGGTGCTCTACGCACTGGGAATCATCGAGCCACGCGGCGGACGGTGAGCTGCTTCACGGGGATAAAAAAGGGCGCCCGAGGCGCCCTTTTTCGTGGTTACCGGGCTGAGCTCAGATCCAGTAGACGAAGATGAAGAGACCGATCCACACCACATCCACGAAGTGCCAGTACCAGGCTACGGCCTCGAAGGCAAAGTGGTGTTCCGGTTTGAAGTGACCCCGAATCGAACGGGCCAGAATCACGGCCAGCATGATCGTTCCCATCGTCACATGGAAGCCATGGAAACCGGTCAACAGGAAGAACGTGGCTCCGTAGATGCCCGTGTTCAGGGTCAGCCCGAGATGGTTATAGGCGTGGCTGTATTCTTCGGCTTGCATGAACACGAAGAGGGCTCCCAGGGCCACCGTCAGTGCCAAACCGATGACAAGCTGACTGCGGTTGTTCTTCTGCAGGCCCCAGTGAGCCCAGGTCACCGTACCACCGGAAGCAAGCAGGATTGCCGTGTTGAGGGCTGGGACGCCCCAGGCGCCAATCACGTCCTTGGCTTCGCTGAAACCATAGTCACTGGGGAGCTTGAGCAAAGGCCAGTCAGCCAGGAACTCCGGCCATAACACGGCATGCGTGGTGGCCTCGCTTCCCGCACCCGACAGCCACGGCACTGAAAGCACACGAGCGTAGAAAAGAGCGCCGAAAAAGGCGGCGAAGAACATCACCTCGGAGAAGATGAACCACATCATCCCCATGCGGAAGCTCGTGTCCTCCCACTGCCCATAGATGCCTTTTTCGCTCTCGCGGATCACGTCACCGAACCAGCCGAAGAGCATGTAAACGAAAAGGATGAACCCGGCGCCGAGAACCTCAGGCCCGATTCCACTGTTATTCAGCGTAAGCGCGCCACCTACGAACATGGTGAAGATCGATATCGTGGCGATAATCGGCCATTTGCTCGCTTCGGGAACAAAGTAATGGTGGTGCGCCGCTTGTGCGTTTGCCATGGCTGTGTCTTTCTTATGGCTGGAGGTTGGACTCAGGACTCGGGTTTGACGACGTCCGGCTTTGCGGAAGTCGACACCTGAACGGTTGAACGGAAGAACGTGTAGCCCAAGGTCAGGGATTCGATGTTCTTCGGCAATCTGGGATCCACGATGAAGCGGACCGGCATCTGGCGGGTTTCTCCCGGTGCGAGCTTCTGCTCGGTAAAGCAGAAACATTCGGTCTTGCTGAAGTAGCGTGCTGCTTCATTGGGCGCGACACTGGGGACCGCCTGACCGATGGCGACCTCGTTCGTGCGGTTGGTCGCTTCGAACATCACTTCCATCTGTTCACCGGGCCTGACCTCGACCCGGCTCACCATCGGTTTGAAATTCCAGGGAAAGCCTGAATTCACGCTGGTCACGAACTCGACAGTGACCAGGCGCGAAAGGTCCGGCGTCATCTTTTCTGCCTGAGCGACACCCATGCGCCCCGTCTTGCCGTTCAGGCCGGTGACTTCGCAGAACACGTTGTACAGCGGCACCAGCAGGTAACCGAAACCGAACATGGCCACGACGATCACGACCAGGCGTCTGACAAGACGTCTGGTCGCGCGCTGCTGGGTTTGGTCGGTCATTGGTCAGAGCAGGTGCTTGAGCACGAAAATGGCGTAGAACCCCACCACGGTGAGGCCGAGCACGATGGCTGTGCGTCGGGCGCGCTGCCGTTGACGCATCAGTGTCTTCGGGTCGGTCATCGTGGCCTGTGGCACGTCAGCCTGCATTATCGGGCGAGCTGGCAGCCATCAACGATAGCCGCCGTCGATGCTCGCTGGCGCCGGCGGGGTGGAGAAGCTGTGGTACGGCGGGGGAGAGGGCAGGGTCCACTCGAGACCACGGGCACCCTCCCAGACCGTGTCGCTCGCCTTCGCACCACCGCGGGCACATTTGACGATCACGGCCAGGAACAACAGCTGTGAGAGGCCGAACACGAAACCGCCGATGCTCGAGACCATGTTCCAGTCAGCGAACTGCACAGCGTAATCCGGGATGCGGCGGGGCATGCCGGCCAGACCCAGGAAGTGCTGTGGGAAGAACAGCACGTTGACCGAGATGGTCGACAGCCAGAAGTGCAGCTTGCCGAGGGTTTCGTCGTACATGTGGCCCGTCCACTTCGGCAGCCAGAAGTAGGTTCCTGCCATCAGGGCAAAGACCGCGCCGGTCACGAGCACGTAGTGGAAGTGTGCGACGACGAAATAGGTGTCGTGGTACTGGAAGTCCACCGGGGTGATGCCCAGCATGAGACCGGAGAACCCGCCGATGGTGAACAGCACCACGAAGCTGATGGCGAACAGCATGGGCGTTTCGAAGGTCATCGAGCTCTGCCACATCGTGGCCACCCAGTTGAAAACCTTCACGCCCGTGGGCACGGCAATGAGGATGGTGGCGTACATGAAGAAGAGTTCACCGGCCAATGGCATGCCCACCGTGAACATATGATGCGCCCACACGATGAAGGAAAGAAACGCGATTGAGGCCGAGGCATACACCATTGAGCTATAGCCGAAGAGGGGCTTGCGCGCGAAGGTGGGGATGATGGCCGACACGATGCCGAAGGCCGGCAGAATCAGGATGTACACCTCGGGATGGCCGAAGAACCAGAAGATGTGCTGGAACATTACCGGGTCGCCGCCGCCGGCCGCGCTGAAGAACGCGGTGCCGAAGAACTTGTCGGTGAGCAGCATGGTCACGGCGCCGGCCAGCACGGGGATGGACGCGATCAGCAGGAAGGCCGTGATGATCCAGGTCCATACGAACAGTGGCAGCTTCATCAGCGTCATGCCAGGGGCGCGCAGGTTGAACACCGTGGCGATGATGTTGATGGCACCAGCGACCGAAGAAGCGCCCATGAAATGCACTGCGAAAATGAGGAACGGGAACGCTGCGCCCGTCTGCAGCACCAAGGGAGGATACATGGTCCATCCGCCGGCCGGGGCACCACCGGGCAGGAAAAGCGTCGTGAGCAACAACGTGAAAGCGAAGGGAAGAATCCAGAAACTCCAGTTGTTGAGCCTGGGCAGGGCCATGTCCGGCGCCCCGATCATCATCGGAATCATCCAGTTGGCGAACCCTGTCCAGGCCGGCATTACCGCGCCGAAGATCATGACCAGCGCATGCATGGTGGTCATGCTGTTGAAGAACTGCGGGTCAACCCACTGCAACCCCGGCTGGAAGAGTTCGAGACGGATGACCATGGCCATGGCTCCACCCACGAAGAACATCATCAGGGAGAACACGAGGTACATCGTGCCGATGTCCTTGTGATTCGTGGTGGTGAGCCAGCGCATGATGCCCGAGGGGTGATGGGCGTCGTGGTGGTCGTGATGAACAGCTGCGTCACTCATTGGCAGTTCCTCGTTCGATGCTGGTTTCTTGGCGCGTAGGCGTGCGGTGTTACTTGTTGTCTGCAACGGCCACCGGCGCGGCTTGCGCGGCACCGGCGGTAGCGGTCTTGCGGGCGGCGAGCCACGTCTGGAATTCTTCCTCGGAGACCGCACGGACCACTACTGGCATGAAGCCGTGATCCTTGCCGCAGAGCTCAGTGCACTGGCCACGGTAGATGCCTTCTTTCTTGATAGTCGCCCAGGACTCATTGATGTAGCCCGGGACGGCATCTCGCTTCCAGCCGAGGGCAGGTACCCACCAGGAGTGGATAACATCCGCCGCCGTCGTGAGGAAACGGATTTTCTTGTTCACGGGGAGGACTATCTCGTTGTCCACTTCGAGCAGGTAATTTTCCACGCCCTCGGGGTTGACGCCGGAACCGAGCTGGCGGGCCTTGTTGCTGGCATCACCCAGGGTGCTGAAGAACGCGACGTCCTGGCCCAGATATTCGTATTGCCATTTCCACTGGTAGCCAGTGACCTTGATGGTCAAATCCGACTTGGTGACGTCTTCCATCATGACCAAGGCTTTCGTGGCGGGCACAGCCATGACAACCAGGATGATGAATGGCACTACGGTCCAGAGCACTTCGACAGTGGTGCTCTCGTGCCATTGCGCAGCCACCGCGCCGTTCGATTTGCGGAACCGCAGAACCGAATAGAAGATGGCTCCGAACACACCCACACCGATGGCTACACAGACCCAGAGGATCATCATGTGCAGGTCATAGACGGTTTCGCTGTAGGGCGTGACGCCCCGGGTGAGGTTGAGCTGGTCCCAGGCGGCGTTGGCAAATCCGGGCAACATCAACAGAAGTCCTGCGCAAAGTGCGGCAAGACGGCCTGGTCTCTTCATCAATCTCATCATGCTATGGCTCCCCACAAGCTCCCAAACAGGTGCAGAAACTTACGCTAGTCTCCGCATTCTAACGGCTTTTCGTGATGGCGTTAATCAGCGTTCGTGCGAGGGCCTCACGTTCTCCATCGGTCAGGAAGTGCCCGATGGTCACCTCTCGACCGTGGGATGCGAAACACAGTCGCGAGGGATGCCAGCGGTTGGGCGAGGGTCGCAACTCGATGCGTACCCAGGCCTGCTCGAAGTGGTGAACCTCTTCCGGGCCGTCGCGGCCTTTTTCGATGATGACCTCGGAACCTTCCAGCCGGACGATCTCGCGATGACGTCCGGTGAGATTGACCCAGTAGAAAGCTCCCCACAGCAACGCGATTTCGAGACCCGCGAAGGGCAGAACCAGCGGTGCGCCATAGAACGCTGACAGGATGCCGCTAGTGGCGGGAATCAGGCTCAGCAACCACAACCACCGGCGGGCTTTCGCCCAGGTCAGGGAGCGTTGCGGCTGGATGA
>JAURMM010000223.1 GCA_030830685.1 Gammaproteobacteria bacterium
CCCTGTCCCTGACCGTACCTGCACCGGCTGGTGCGCTCAGCGTGGCGAGAACTGCCATAGTGCGCAATGCAGAGACTTCCGGTGTTTATGTGGTAACCCCGGAGCCGGAAGGCGCCCGCGTGCATTGGGTGGCGGTGAAAGTGCTGGCCGATGATGCCGAGCGCAGCGTCATCGAGGGTGACATCGAGGCCGGTCAGCAGGTTGTCATCCGGGGCACCAGTGCACTCAAGGCCCTCGGGAGCGAGTGATGCTCAACCGTCTGGTGGCGTTCTCCCTCAGCCAGCGACTGTTGACCTTCGCGTGCGTGCTGGTGCTGTGTGCGTTGGGGGTGCAGGCGTTCCTGAACCTGCCCATCGACGCTTATCCGGAAATCTCGCCGACCCAGGTGAAGCTCATCCTCAAGGCACCAGGCATGACACCCGAGGAAGTGGAGCAACGGGTGATAGTGCCTCTGGAGATGGAGCTGCTGGGCATCCCGGGACAAACGATCCTGCGCAGCGCGGCCAAGTACGCCATTGCCGATCTCACCATCGACTTTGCGGAAGGAACCGACATCTACTGGGCTCGCCAGCAGGTAGCGGAACGCTATGCGAATGTCTCGGACATCCTGCCTGACGGCGTTGAAGGTGGACTGGCACCGCTCGCCACACCGCTCAGCGATCTCTTCATGTTCACCCTCGAAGGCGGCACGCTCAACGCGCAGGAGCGCCGTGCCCTGATCGACTGGACCTTGCGTCCCAGCCTGCGCACGATTCCCGGCGTAGCGGATGTCAACGCGCTGGGCGGAGAAGTACGCACGTATACCGTGGTGCCTGATTCGCTGGCACTGCTCACCAATGGGCTGGGTTTCGAGGACATCGCCAAAACACTCGAGCAGAACAACCGCAACGATGGCGCTGGTCGGCTGACAGACAACGAACAGGCGCTTATCGTGCGCAGTGAGGGCGCCATCCGTGACGCCGAACAACTGCGGCGACTGGTCGTGAAAAACACTGACGACCGCGTCGTGCGGCTGGGAGATGTGGCAGAGATCCGTACGGAGGGCCTCACGCGCTATGGTGCCGTGACACGCGACGGCAAAGGCGAGGCGGTGGAAGGCATCATCATCGGGCTGCGGGGCGCGGATGCCTCCGCGCTGATTCGTGATGTGCAGGCCCGACTGCAAGCCTTGGCGCCCAGCTTGCCAGAGGGTGTCTCTGTCGAGGTGTTCTACGATCGCAGCGCCCTCATCACCCGCGCCATCACCACAGTTGGGCGCGCCTTGGTGGAGGCCAGTGCCCTGGTCATCGTGTTGCTGCTGCTTTTTCTGGGAGATGTCCGGGCGGCACTCGTCGTAACACTGATGCTGCCAATGGCCGCGCTGGCGACGTTCGTGCTGATGCACAGCTTCGGCATCACTGCCAATCTGATGAGCCTGGGTGGGCTTGCCATTGCCATCGGCATGCTGGTCGACGCCGCGGTCGTGGTGGTGGAGAACGCCATGAGCCACCTCCATCAACCCGGGGCGGAACGATTGCCCCGACTGCATCTCATCTACCGCGCGACCCGTGAGGTCGCAGTGCCCGTGGCTTCCGGGATCCTGATCATTTGCCTGGTGTTCCTGCCGCTGCTGACGCTCAGCGATCTTGAAGGCAAGCTTTTCTCCCCAGTTGCGCTGACCATCATCTTTGCGTTGGCAGGCTCGCTGCTGCTGTCGCTGACGGTGGTCCCTGTGCTCGCCTCCTGGTTGCTGGGCACGCATGCGCATCAGGACCCTTGGCTGATGCGCATGCTGGATGCGGGCTATGCCACCCTGTTGGGCGGCGCCCTGAGACATCCGGGCAGAGTGGTAGCCGGGGCGATTGCCGCGCTGGCCCTTGGTGGACTGGCCTGGACGCAGGTGGGAAAAACCTTCATGCCGACCATGGATGAAGGCGATCTGCTGGTTCAGCTGGAGAAGATCCCCTCCATTTCCCTTGCGCGCTCAGCGGAGATGGATCTGGAGGTGCAACGCCGCTTGCTCGCTGACATTCCCGAAATCAGCCATGTGGTGGCCCGCGCCGGCTCGGACGAGCTTGGCCTTGATCCCATGGGCCTCAACCAGACAGACATGTTCCTGCAGTTGCGTCCCAGGGACGAATGGCGCGTGCCGGACAAGAGCTGGCTGGCGGATGAAGTCCGCAAGGTGCTCTCCGGCTTTCCCGGTCTGGGCGTGGGCTTCACCCAGCCTATCGAGATGCGCGTGTCAGAGATGCTCACCGGCAGCCGTGGCGATCTGGCCGTGAAGATCTTCGGTCCCGACATTGCCACCCTCGGGCGGCTTGCACTGAAAATCGAAGCAACCCTGAAGACAGTACCGGGAAGCCAGGATGTCTTTACGCTCAGCAACGGCGGCATGCAGTATCTGACTGTGCGCATCGACCCACTGGCAGCGGGACGCGCGGGCTTCGAGGCGAACCGTCTGCAGGACGAACTCCGGGCGCGCATTGAGGGGAGGGTAGCCGGCATCATCGTCGAGGAGGGCCGCCGGGTGCCGTTGCTGCTGCGTGCGGACGAGCGACTGCGCACCGATGCGGCGGCCTTCCAGCGCGAATATGTGGTGAGCTCCGCCGGCAATGGAGTCCCTCTGGCGAGCGTTGCCGCACTGGAGCGCGTGGAGGGCCCGGTCAAGATTGATCGGGAAAACGCCTCGCGCTACGCCGTGGTGCAGGCCAATGTTGAGGGGCGCGATCTGGTGGGTTTCGTCGATGAGGCGCGCCTGGTCATAGGCCGCGACGTGGCCCTTCCCGACGGATATCGGCTTGAATGGGGTGGGCAGTTCGAGAACCAGCAGCGCGCGGCCGCGCGCCTCATGCTGGTAGTTCCTGCGGCGCTGGTGTTGATCTTCCTCGTGCTCTTCATGACCTTCGGCTCGGTGCGGCAATCGGGATTGATTCTTGCCAACGTGCCCTTTGCCTTGGTTGGCGGCATTCTTGCCCTTTGGGCCACCGGTGAATATCTCTCTGTGCCTGCCTCGGTGGGCTTTATCGCACTGCTCGGCATCGCCGTACTGAACGGACTGGTCCTCGTATCCTGTTTCAATCAGCTGCATGCAGCCGGAATGCGCATGCCGGAGGTTGTGGAACAGGGCGCGAAGCGGCGCCTGCGGCCGGTGATGATGACTGCGTCCATCGCAGCGTTCGGTCTGGTGCCAATGCTCTTCGCAAGCGGCCCGGGTTCCGAGATCCAGCGCCCGCTCGCGATCGTCGTCATCGGGGGGCTGGCGACTTCCACGCTGCTGACCTTGCTGCTGTTGCCGGTGCTTTTCCGCCGCTTCGGGCAGCGATGAAAGCCCTCGTCATGGCGCGCTCAACTTTTGTCAGACTGACCCTGCTGTTTTCCGCAGCGCTGGAAGAGAGGCTGGTGGAATTCATGCTCGCCCAGACACCACCACTCCCCGGATTCACCGTTCTGCGCGGAGAAGGCCATGGTGAGGCTTTCATCAACGCCTCCGTGCGGGAGCAAGTGCTCGGGCGACTCGACAGGCGACTGCTGGTGATGATTCTCTCTGACGAGCGTTGCGACCCGCTCATCCAGACCTTGGCAGAAGCCTTCCAGGGAACGGATCTCGTACTGTGGACGGAAGCCATCTCCGGGTACAGGGAGCTGACATGAACCGACCTCTGACTGCTCTTGTAGCGACGATGATGCTCTGTATCGCCGCACACGCAGATCCAACCGGATTCCTCCCCCCTGAACAGAGCATCGAGCAAGCGCTGGAGGAACTGCCGGACATAGCCGCGGCCAGGGCTCGGGTAGAGGAAGCGCAGGCGAGAGGCGAAGCATTGGCACGCGGCGACTACGGCTTTGAGCTGACGGTGATGCCGTTGGCCCGTCACGAGATGCAGGGCACGACGTATGCCGAAGTCGAGGCCATGGTGACCCGCAGTTTCCGTCTGCCGCGCAAACGCAGGATAGATCGCGCACTGGGCGCGCTGGGTGAGGAAGCGTCGACCCTGGCCTTGGCAGATGTCCGGCACATGGCAGCGAGACTGCTGCTGGAACGCTGGTTCGACTGGCTGGAGACGGCTGGCAAGGTAGCCTTGACAGAGCGCCAGTGGGCACTCACGGAGGATGAGCGCAAGAAGGTGGAGAAGCGCCTCGGCACAGGCGATCTGGCTCAGCTCGATCTGGAGCGTGCGCAGGCTGCGGAGGCACAGGCCGCTGCCCGCACCATTGAGGCACGGCAGGCGCGCGAGCGCGCCCGCGCGGCCATGGCGGAAACCTTCCCGGCCCTCGGCCTGCCCGCTGCGATGCCGGAGATCCCTGATCCCGTCACCGACTTTGCCGCCACCACACAGATGATTCAGGACATCATGCAGCACAGTCACGAGGTTGCCATCGCGCGCAAGCTCGCGGAACGACAGTCACTTGCCGCCGCACGTGCCGACGCCAACCGCCTGCCTGACCCCTCGTTGGGATTGCGCATGCTGGATGAAGCACAAGGTGAACAGAAATCGCTGAGCCTGGTGGTGACCATCCCGTTTGCAGCCCCCAGCGTCGACCCCACCGCGCGCGCGGAGCAGCATCTGGCATCGGCCATGACAGCGGATGCGGCCGCAATCGAGCGACAGGTGATGACCGAAGCACGACAACTTGCCGAGAGTCTGCCCCTGCTCGTTCAGTCCTGGGAATCTGCACGCCGCGCACGCGTGGTCACCGAGGCTGCGCTCACCCGGGTCAGCAAGGCGTGGACACTGGGCGAGGCCGGCTTCGCCGATCTGGCCTTGGCGCGACATCAGGCCTACGACACGGAAGCGGCCGAGCTTGCGGCACGCCTCGCCCTGCACAAGTCAGCACTCCGGGTCGAGATCGACACCCATCGCCTGTGGCTGGCTCACAAGGACCTGGCCCAGCATTGAGGCGGCCCGGGATTGCATTACTATCCCATGCATGAGTGATCTGAAAAATACAATCGGCGCGCTGCTGCAAGAAGCCTTGACGCTTCATCGGGCGGGACGGGTGCAGGAATCCGAGACGATCTTCAAGACCATCCTGCAGCGCGAGCCGGAAAATTTCGATGCCCTTTACTGGCTTGCGCTCGTTGCCATCCGCGGGCAGCGCCAGGCCGAAGCGCTGCAGTGGCTGGATCGCGCACTCAAGGTCAAGCCGGATTCGGCCACCGCGCTCAACGCACGCGGCTCTGCCCTGCGTGCGCTCAAGCGCCCCGAGGAAGCACTCGCAAGCTATGACCGCGCGCTGACTTGCGATGCCAGCGACAGTAACGTTCACAACAACCGCGGCAATGTGCTGAAGGATCTGGGTCGCCACGCCGAGGCGCTGGAGAGCTACGACAAGGCGCTCGCCCTGCAGGGGGATTTTCCTGAGGCTCACTTCAACCGCGGTCTGGCCTTTGAGGCCATGGGCAAGCAGGACGAGGCCTTGGCGGCATTCGATCGTGCGATTGCCCTGCGCCCCACGTACGCCGAGGCTTTCAACTCCCGCGGCATCGTGTTCCAGAACCAGAAACGGGTCACCGAGGCCTTGGCGAGCTTTGAGGCGGCGCTGGCCGTGCGCGCCGACTATCCTGATGCGCTCAGTAATCGCGGCGCGGCCCTGCATGCACTGGAACGCTACGATGAATCGCTCGCGAGCTATGACCGCGCCGTCACCGTGCGCCCCGACCATGCCGAAGCCTGGTACAACCGCGGCAATACGCTGCGATCGATGGGGCTGCTGAATTCAGCGGTCACCAGTTACACCCGCGCCATCACCTTGCGCCCCGACTATCCGGAGGCGTACGTGAACCGGGGCCTTGTGGAGCAGGATCTCGGGCAGGTCGAGGGCGCCATCCGCAGCTACGAGCGCGCAATCGCCCTTAAACCCCTGCATGCGGAAGCCCATTGGAACATGAGTCTCGCCTTGCTCGTTGCGGGTGAACTTCCGCGCGGCTGGGATAAATATGAATGGCGCTGGCAACGTCCCAGCGTGAACCTGCCGCCAGACTCCCATCTGCGGCCACGCTGGACCGGCGCCGAGTCGCTCGCCGGCAAGACTTTGTTGCTGCGGAATGAGCAGGGCTTCGGCGACACGCTGCAGTTCTGCCGCTATGCCAGCCTTTGTCAGGCGCAGGGCGCGCGGGTGATTCTGGAGGTACAGCGTGACCTGGTTCCGCTGATGCGGAGCCTCAGGGGTCCTGAGCTCGTCATCGGGCGTGGGGACCCACTTCCGCCGCATGATTTGCAATGCCCGCTACTGAGCCTGCCCTTCGCCTTCCGGACGGACCTGGGCAACCTGCCTGCGCCGGGTCGCTACCTTGAAGCAGCCGAGGACAAGACCCGCGCCTGGCAACAACGCCTCTCGAGCGTGCCTGCGCCGCGCGTTGGCGTGGTGGTCAGTGGCAGTCCCACGCATGGCCGTGACCGGGAGCGCAGCATTGCGCTACACGATCTGCTCACGGAGCTCGACCTGCCCGTGAACTGGGTGAGTCTGCAGAAGGAATGCCGTAAAGGTGACATGGCCGCCATCCGGTCTCGCCGTGATGTGGCTTGGTTCGGTGATGAGCTCCGGGATTTTTCGGATACCGCAGCACTGCTGGACGCGATGGATCTCATCATCACCGTGGACACCAGCGTGGCACATCTTGCCGGTGCGCTGGGCAAACCGGTGTGGGTGATGCTGCCCTTCTCGCCTGACTGGCGCTGGATGTGGCATGGCACGACCACACCTTGGTATCCCTCGATGACGCTTTATCGTCAGTCCACGGGCGGCGATTGGCCGGGCGTTTTTGCGCGGATTCGGGTGGATCTTGAGGCTTGGCTAGCTGCGAGGGGCTAAGCAGCGAGGCTTGGCCCGCCCGCCGCCAGACCCTCCGCGCTTCACACTGCGTGAGGCGCGCTACGGGTCTGCTCGCCGGTCGGTCCTCGTCGGTGCAGCCTCTGGCGCTGACAAGTTCAAGCGCAGGCACAGCGGGATGCCCTGTAGCGGACATCGGGCTTCGTCCGCGGAAGGGCGACCGCTGTGCAGCCGCGGGATCATCTCGTCGCGAAAAAGACGCTCAAAGCAGTGCGCGTAGCGCCTGCACGTCTTCCGGGCTGCCCAGAATCACCGGCACGCGCTGGTGCAGCGAGTCCGGCACGACATCCAGAATGTCGATATCACCGGTGCTACCAAGGCCACCCGCCTGTTCCAACAACCAGGCCATGGGGTTGGCCTCGTACATGAGCCGCAGCTTGCCCTTTGGGGCCTTGGCCGTAGGTGGATACATGAACACCCCACCCTGCAACAGCACGCGGTGCACGTCGGCAACCATCGCCCCGGCATAGCGGCTGGCGTAGCCAGCCTTGCGGCAGTTGGCGATGAACTGCTGATAGCCGGCCGGAAAGCTGTCGAAGTTGGCCTCGTTAACCGAGTAACTCTTGCCCCTGGCGGGGATTTTGAGGTCGCTTGCAGTACGCACGAAGGTGCCGACGGACGGGTCCAGCACGAACATGTCCACGCCCTGTCCCAAAGTCATCACGAATACGGTGGAAGGCCCGTACAGGACGTAGCCTGCGGCCACCTGACGGCGCCCGGCCTGCAGCTCGAGTTCGGTCCCCGGAGGTACTTCGTAAATCGAGAAGATGGTCCCGACGCTGCCGCCCACATCCAGATTGGAGGAGCCATCGAGCGGATCGAACAGCACCGAGTAACGCACACCACTGGCTTGAGCGTCGTCCACCACCAGCAGTTCGTCATTCTCTTCCGAACCGAGCACGGCCACGCCCTCGCGCGACTGCAGTTCACGGATGAGCAGTTCATTGGCAATGACATCGAGCGCCTGCTGGCTCTCGCCCTGCACATTGGTGTTGCCAACGGCCCCGAGGTTGCCGTCAATGCCGGCTGTACGCAGGCGGGCGGCGATGGTCTTGCA
>JAURMM010000224.1 GCA_030830685.1 Gammaproteobacteria bacterium
ATCCGCCAATAACAAGTCATGTAAAGGGCAACTTGCTTGTTGCAAGCAAGTAAGAAGGAGCGCACCATCGCGACATGGATGCACTCAGCGACACTCGGCACCCACGGCGTACCCAGGCGGAGCGGTCTGCGCTGTCCGACACACGCATGCTGGACGCGGCCGTCGCCCTCATCGTCAAGCGTGGCACCTCGGGCGTGACACTCAAAGAAATCGGCGAGCTTGCGGGTTACAGCCGGGCCATGGCGGGCTGGCGGTTCGGCACGAAAGCCAGTCTTTTCGTTTTTGTGGTGAGGGCGGTCGGCGAAGAGTGGCTGCGGGCGCTGGGGGAGGCGGTCAAGGACAAGCAGGGCTTGGCGGCGATTCACGCCGCCACGGATGCCCACTACCGGTTCATCCTCGCGGGTGCTGATCGCATCCGGGCATTCTATTTGCTTTGGTTTGACTCGACGGGCCCGGATCCCGAGCTCAGGTCAGTCATCGCCAACATCCACGAGCGCCGTCAACGCGACGTGGAGGCCTGGATCCGGGCGGGAATTTCAGCAGGTCTGGTACGAGAGGAGGTGGATGTGTCGTCTATCGCGGCACATTTCTGCGCCACCATCATCGGCATCGTGTATCACTGGCTGATCAATCCCCGAGCCGCGGGGCCCTTGAAGGATTTGCACGAAGGTCTCAAACAACAGATGACGCGGGCACTGGCCCGTGAATGACAGGAGAACACCATGAGTATTCGCGCCGAAGATGTGAGCAACGCGGCTGAATCCAGCGCGCCTTCGCTCCCCTTGCGCTTCGTGACGGCCGCGTCCCTGTTCGATGGGCATGACGCGGCCATCAATGTCATGCGGCGCCTGATTCAGGGCGCGGGGGCCGAGGTGATTCACCTTGGCCACAATCGGGCCGTGGCCGATGTGGTGCGTGCGGCGATCCAGGAAGATGCAGACGCCATTGCGCTCAGCTCCTATCAGGGCGGGCACAACGAATACTTCCGCTACATGGTGGACATGCTGCGCGAGGCCGGCGCCGGCCATGTGCGGGTGTTCGGCGGCGGGGGCGGCACCATCACGCCGGAGGAAATCGCAGAACTGCACCAGTATGGTGTGGAGCGTATCTACCATCCGAATGACGGCATGGTGATGGGCCTGCAGGGAATGATCGACGACCTCGTCGAACGTGCGCTCAAGGCCCGCAAGGCCTCCATCCTGCCCGGCCGCATCGACCGCGCCGATGCCCTGTCCGTCGCCCAGATGCTGTCCGCACTCGAGGACGGCGTGCTCTCCGAACAACAGCTCGAGAAGTTGCGCAAGGAGTGGCGCATGGCCGGTGCCAAGGTGCCGGTCATCGGCATCACCGGCACCGGCGGAGCGGGCAAGAGCTCGGTCACGGATGAAATCCTCTCGCGGTTCCTGCAGTACTTTCCGGAGATGCGGATTGCCGTGCTGGCAGTGGACCCCACGCGCCGGCGCACCGGCGGCGCGCTGCTCGGGGATCGCATCCGCATGAACAGCCTGCGCAACGAACGCATCTTCATGCGCTCGATGGCCACGCGCCGCCAGCATCTGTCAACCAGCGCCATGCTGGGCGATGCGGTTTCTTTCCTGAAATCGCTGCAATTCGACCTCGTGCTGGTCGAGACCGCCGGTATCGGGCAGAGCGATTCCGAAATTGTCGACCTGGTCGATCTGCCGGTTTACGTGATGACCAGTGAATACGGTGCGGCGAGCCAGCTCGAGAAAATCGACATGCTCGATTTTGCCTCGCTCATCATCCTGAACAAGTTCGACAAGCGCGGTGCGGAAGATGCTTTGCGCGATATCCGCAAGCAGTGGAAGCGCAATCACCAGAACTTCACCATCGAGGACGAGCAGATCCCGGTCTTCCCGACCATCGCGAGTCAGTTCAATGACCCTGGCCTGACCTGGATGTTCGTCAACCTCTGCCGGGAGCTGGTCGCCAAGGTGGGACTGGACGCCGCCCGCTGGGCGCCACAGGTGGAGGTGAGCATCCGTGAGCCGCGCGCCACCGTGCTCATTCCCGGCCAGCGCAATCGCTATCTGGCGGAAATCGCGGAGCAAGGCCGGCATATCAACTCAGAGGTCGAGAATGCGGCCGCTCAGGCCAATCTCGCCCATCACTGCCACGAGGCCTTGCGTGCGCTGGGCGATGGCCATCTGCCCGCAGCGGGTGAGACCTACCCCGAGGCCTTGATCAACGAAGGCGACGCCACCCTCACCGCCCTGCGCAAGCGCTACAACCAGGCACTCGGCGCGGTGGGCAGGGAAGGGCTTGAGGTACTGAAGATCTGGGAGGCACGCATTGCTGCCATCACGGCCGAGAAGTACACCTACAAGGTTCGCGACAAGGTGGTGGAGGGCGACAACTATCGTGAAACCCTGAGCCACCAGAAGGTGCCGAAGATTGCGCCACCGCGCTTTGATGCCTGGGGCGATCGCCTGCGCTTCGGGCTCAAGGACAATCTGCCGGGTAGCTATCCCTACACGGCCGGCGTCTATCCTTATCGCCGCGCAGGGGAGGACCCTACCCGCATGTTTGCGGGCGAGGGCACGCCTGAGCGCACCAACCGGCGTTTCCACTACGTCTCGGCCGGACAGCCGGCAGCGCGCCTGTCCACGGCCTTCGATTCGGTCACCCTGTACGGGGAGGACCCGCACGAACGCCCCGATATCTACGGCAAGATTGGCAACTCCGGGGTCTCCATCGCGACCGTGGATGATGCCAAGCGGCTCTACTCGGGATTCGATCTCTCCGCGCCCAGCACCTCGGTCTCCATGACCATCAATGGCCCGGCACCCATCGTGCTCGCCTTCTTCATGAATACCGCGATCGACCAGCAGGTGGAAAAGCACCTCAAGGCGACGGGGCAGTGGTCGGCTGCGGAGGAGCGCATCGCCGAGTGGTTCAAAGACAAGCCACGCCCCGTCTACCGCGGGGATGTGCCGGAAGGCAATACCGGCCTGGGCCTCGGGCTGCTGGGAATTTCCGGTGAGCATGTGGTCGATGCGGAGACCTACGGCCGCATCAAGGCCGAGACGCTCGCCAATGTGCGCGGCACGGTGCAGGCTGACATCCTGAAGGAGGATCAGGCCCAGAACACCTGCATCTTCTCTACGGAATTCGCACTCAAGATGATGGGCGATGTGCAGGAATACTTCGTGCACCAGAACGTGCGCAATTTCTACAGCATCTCGATTTCCGGCTACCACATTGCGGAAGCCGGGGCCAACCCGATCAGCCAGCTCGCCTTCACGCTCTCCAATGGGTTCACCATCGTGGAATATTACCTGGCGCGGGGCATGAACATCGATGACTTCGCCCCGAACCTGTCTTTCTTCTTCAGCAACGGCATGGATCCGGAGTATTCGGTCATCGGCCGCGTGGCCCGTCGGATCTGGGCCCGCGCGATGCGCGACCGCTATGGCGCCAGCCCGCGCAGCCAGATGATGAAGTACCACATCCAGACTTCCGGGCGCAGCCTGCATGCGCAGGAGATCAGCTTCAACGACATCCGCACCACGCTGCAGGCCCTGTACGCGCTGTTCGACAACTGCAACAGCCTGCACACAAACGCCTATGACGAGGCCATCACCACGCCAACCGAGGAGTCCGTGCGGCGGGCGGTCGCCATCCAGCTCATCATCAACCGCGAGTTGGGCCTCAATTTCTGCGAGAACCCTTGGCAGGGCTCGTTCATCATCAACGAGCTCACCGATCTGGTGGAGGAAGCGGTGTACAAAGAGTTCGAGCGCATCTCCGAACGCGGCGGCGTGCTCGGTGCCATGGATACCATGTATCAGCGCGGAAAGATCCAGGACGAAAGCCTCCACTACGAAACCTTGAAGCACGATGGCCGGCTGCCGCTTATCGGGGTGAACACTTTCCTGCCCAAGAAGGGTCAGGAAGACCAGGTCACCACCGTCGAACTGATGCGCTCCACCGAGCAGGAGAAGCAGGATCAGATTGTTGCGGTACGCGCGTTCCAGGACCTGCATGCTGCCGACAGGCCCGCCCGGCTCAAAGAGCTGCAGGAGGTCGCCCGGGCCCGTGGCAATGTCTTCGAGCAATTGATGGAAACAGTTAAAGTGGCTTCGCTAGGGCAGATTTCGCGTGCCCTTTACGACGTGGGCGGCGAATATCGCCGCAACATGTAACACGGGCAAATCTCGATGACTGCTTTCTACACGGATGTGATGGGCACCCGCCACGTGCGGGCCGCGCTGGATGCGCG
>JAURMM010000225.1 GCA_030830685.1 Gammaproteobacteria bacterium
ATGAGCAGGATTTTGATTTTCCCGAAGGCACGACTGCGGCTGATGTCGTGACGCGTCTCGGGTTCGCAGAGACCTCCTTCATGCTCATGCGTAACGGCGAGAAGGTACCTGATGTCTCGTTCACCGGCACGCGCCTTCAAGACGGCGACTCGCTCGTCTTCGTACCGCCCTTGAAGGGCGGCTGACAGCCCTTTGAGCTTCGGCTCATGGCTTACATCCCCAACGGTACGGCGGGGATTCACGCGCGATGTGTAGAAGATCTGCTGCGCCTGCAGCTGCAGCGGAATTACTGAGCCAGCAGGCGAAGCAGGGTGGCAAGTCGAGGCAGGGGGGTCAGACGCTTACCCCTGCTTTGGCGGCCGCATCGCGCAGGGCGTCGATGCGGTGTTCGAAGCGGGCATCTGCAGTAATACAGTGGTCAGCGTGCAGGCTGCTGAGCGTGGCGGACACAGCGGCGTTCATGCCGGTCACATAAAGGGCCTTGCCCGCTTTCCGGGCATCGCAGGCAATGGTCTCCACTGCTTTGGCCGCCGACAGATCGATGAAGGGCACCCGGGTGAAATCAAGCACGATGGCGGCGATGCCGTCCTTGGCCCGTTCGCGGACCTTGTGCCCGAGGTCGGCGGCGGCACCGAAGCTGAGAGGGCCGCCCGCGAAGTCGAAGAGCGCAACCCGCGCATTGGCGGCATCGAGGATGGCCCGCTCCTCTGGCTCGAAATCCGGCACATGGCCAGGGTCGAGAATCTTGAGCTGAAGGTCAGCCATCTGCTTCACGAAGGCGAGCGCGGCGAGGACCACGCCGACGGCCACTGCCGTGATCAAATCGGGGAACACGGTGAGTAGCAGCACCAGCACCATGAGCAGCAAGTCCCAGCGCGGGCCAGCGTGAGCGCGCTTGAGGTAGGTCCAATCGATGATGTCGTAACCTACCTTGACCAGAATGCCGGCGAGCACCGCATGCGGAATCGTGGCGGCAAGCGGGGCCGCTGCCAGCACGACTCCCACCAGCACCAATGAATGCACCATGCCGGAAATGCGAGTCTCGCCGCCGGTTCGGATATTGACGACTGTCCGCATGGTGGCGCCTGCGCCGGGAATTCCGCCGAAGAGGCCAGCAACCGCGTTACCGACCCCTTGCCCGATGAGCTCCTGATTGGACTTGTGCCGGGTTCCGGTCATGGTGTCTGCGACCAGGGAGGTCAGAAGGCTGTCAATGGCGCCGAGCACCGCGAGTATCACGGCCGCCTCCAGCACCAACATTAAAGACTCCCGGGAAAAAGTTGGCAGCAGCATGGCGGGCAGACCCGTGGGAATCTCGCCCAAAGTGAGTTCAGCTGGCACACCGATGAATCGACCCACCACCGTGGCAGTTACCAGGGCGGCGAGTGGCGCAGGCACGTAGCGCGAAAATGACTTTGGCCAGAAGAAAACCATCACGAGTGCCAGCAGCCCGGCCGCAAGCGCGGGGACGACCGGATTGGAAACGGCTTCAGGGATTGCGCCGAACGCGGCAAGTGTCCCGGCGCCGTCGGGTTCATGGCCGAACAATCGCGAGATCTGCAGCGAGATGATGATGACGCCGATTCCGCTCATGAAACCGGAGACAACCGGGTAAGGAACCAGATTGATGTACTGGCCGAGGCGCAGGATACCCATGAGGATCTGAAACAGTCCCGCGAGGATCACTGCAGTGAAAACCAGGGCCGGATTACCAGAGAGTGCGGAGAAAACCCCTGCGAAGACCACGACCATCGGGCCGGTGGGACCCGAGATCTGCGCACCAGTGCCGCCCAGAAAGGCAGCGAAGAACCCAACGAAGATGGCCCCCCAGAGGCCTGCCATCGGGCCTGCGCCGGAAGCCTCGCCGAAGGCCAGCGCCAACGGCAGGGCTACGATGCCTGCAGTCACCCCTCCTGTGAGGTCACCACGAAGGTTGCCAAAGTCGAACCATTTGCTCACGCCCGCCCTCCTTTTTTGTTCTCGCACCCGTCGTCTGTCTTGTTGGATTGTTGTTCGCGAGCCGCATTCGCCGGTTCGCGAGGGCCCCAATTTTGGCCAGTGCCGCACCCGTATGGGTCGGAATGTCCCCCATTTGCCAAAGAGGCCTAAGCTCAGACCGATCGACGGGCAGAAGTTCGACGCACGTTCAGGAAATCACGAATCAAGTTGACGACTGGGGGGGAAATTTCGCGTTGCCCCACCTTAAGGCGCAGAGGCTTCCTTTGAGGGCGAGGCACTACTCAATTCAGGTACCGGAATTTCTCCCATAAACAGAGGATTAGGCGGGGCACGCTCTCTACCTCATCTCTCCGCCCCAATATGGGGCTAAACGGAAGTTTCCGAGCGTTGTAATGGTGCGACAAACCCGCGTCAAATCAATGAATATACTGCGTTGCAAAACTATAAACTTTCCAGAACAACATCGTTACTATCTGATTAGAATCGAATATTCTCCTTGATCTATGTCTTCGGTCAGGGCAGACTGCGTGGCGTTTTTGAAACAAATCTTGTTGTCAAGACACTGATTTAGCTGGCCCGCTTGTTGCTAGAGTACAGGGCGATAGGCAAGTGATCCTTCGGAGCCCCTGCGCAAGCCGGGCGTCAGAGGGCCTGCTCAAACTGTTGTTGTATTCAATCTTGGGAGAGAACAGATGAACCGAACCAAACTCGCTACGGCCGTCATCGCCGCGCTGGGCATCAGCGGCGCCGCGCATGCTGAAGGGGAGATGACCACTGAGAAAATCTTCGCGAAGGAAAACTTCACTGCCAACATCGCCCTGACCACCGACTATCGCTTCCGCGGCATCAGCAACTCGGATGGGGTCGCCGTGCAGGGTGGCATGGACTGGGGCTACAACGGCTTCTTCCTGGGTGGCTGGGCTTCCAACACCGAATTCTCGGATGCCAACGTGGAAGTGGACGTGTACGGCGGCTACACCTGGGGCTGGTCCGGCCTCGATTTCACCGTGCAGGGGCTGTATTACATGTTCCCCGGCGAAAGCTCTACCCGGACCGAAGGCCTCGATCCCCCGGGATTTGATCCTGCGCTGGGCCTCCTGCCTGGCGATGCAGGGACTGCTTTCATTCCGGCTCCAGCTGGCGAAGTCCAGCCTTACGCGGGACAACTCCCGGACATCGAAGCCAATTACTTCGAGGTCAACCTCGGGGTGGCCAAGACCTTCAGCGAAACCTATCTGAGCCCCAGCATCGGTTTTGACTACAACTACTCCCCGGACTTCTTCGGCGAAGATGGCGAAGGGCACCACTTCCAGATTTCCACCGGTATCACGCTGCCCTTCGGCCTGTCGCCCTATTTCAACGTGGGATATCAGGAAGTCGAGGGTGACGAGTTCTCGGCCTACTTTGCGACACCCGATGGGTATGACTGGTGGTGGCTGACGGCCGGCATGTCCTACGACGTGCTGGGCTTCACCCTGGACGTGTCCTACCACTGGGTGGACCGAGGCGACGCCTGTGGTGGCGCGGGCGACCCCGCTTGCCAGTGGAATGGGGGCTTCGAAACCTTCTACAACAATTACAAGTACAGCTCAGAAGGCAATACCTCTTACCGCGACCTGGCGAACGACGAAATCGTCTTCACCATCTCCCGCTCGTTCTGAGCCCCTGTCTCCCGGCCCGCTCAGGGCCGGGAGACATCTCTCCCCGCTGTTTTCTTTCTGCTCCGCCGGCCGGGGATAATGTCCGGTCCTACGGGAACCTTGTGCTCTAAGTGGGGTCTGTGTCTTGGCGTTTCCTCAACTGTCGCACGGGATTCATCTCCCCGAGAGGCTGACAGGAGAGTGGGCCAACTCAAAGTCATCCCAAAGGACATCATCTCCATGGAATCCATCCTGCACGGCGTACTCAAGTTTCAGACCGAGGACTATCCGCGCGAGCGCGAGTACTTTCAGCACTTGGCGACCAAGCCGCAACGCCCCAAGGCTTTGTTCATCACCTGTTCGGATTCACGCGTGATGCCAAACCACATCACCCGCACGGAGCCGGGCGAGCTTTTCACCATCCGCAACGCGGGCAACCTGGTGCCGCCCTTCAGCAATACGATGGTGGGTGGTGAAATTGCCACCATTGAATACTCGGTCGCAGTGCTCGGCGTGAAGCACATCATCATCTGCGGCCATTCGGGCTGCGGTGCCATGGAGGCGATGTTGAAGCCGGAAAGCCTCGCTTCGCTGCGGGCCGTGCATTCCTGGCTGTCCCACGCAGAGGCAACCCGCTACATCGTGGAGCGCAAATATCCCCATCTCTCAGGTGCAGCGCGACTGGCCGCCGCGGTGGAAGAAAACATCCTGGTGCAGATGAACAATCTGAGCACTCACCCCTGTGTGGCCGTGGGGATCGCCAGTGGGGACGTCAAGATCTACGGCTGGTATTACAACATCGCTGAAGGCCTGATTACCCAGTACAACCCGGGTTCGCAGTCTTTCGAGCCGTTCAGTCTCGATGCATTCACATCGGTACCCATGCCCATACTGAACGCCTGTCAGCATCAGGCGCCGCTGCTGACCGACTGAGCAGGCCGATTCAGGGCCTCTTCTCCAGAAAGGGGGCTGCCGGCGGGGGCGCCGGCAGCCGGAGCTCCCAAGTTCAGCGCGCGCCGCTGAACTGGTTACCACCCTTGTGGGGGCGACGCACCGGCCCTGTGTCGGCGTCGGGCACAATTTCCACGCGTGCGAACTGAGCCTCTTCCTCGGCACCGTAGCGATTATGGTAACGGTTGGCGATCTTGTGCGGCGCACGAGTGGCCTGCTGCATGGCCTGTTCCTGCTCCGCCGACACCGTGCCATCGGCAGCGATGGTCTGGCTCCCGAACCCAAGGGCAATCGCGGCAAGGGCGGCAGCCAACATCAGAGTGGTTTTACGCATGTCTATCTCCTTGATGACTTCGACTCAGTGTTGACTTTAGTCCCAGGTACCCCACAGGTGGGGTCATTCATCAGCCCGCGGATACCTCTTTTTTGCACGCGAACTGTGCAGGTAGGACTGCGAGCTCACCAAGTTGGTTCAATTTCAGGGGGGATTATTACGAGAAAATCGCAGGCTACTGTTTCTCAATTCATTTTCTGAAATCTGCGTATTGGCATCAGTCCTGCATCCCTCGGGTATCAATACCGACCGGAGGTTGGTGTCATGGTAATCCCCAAAGTGGTCGCGGGTCTGGCGCTGGTTCTCGCGGCCGCTACAGCGGCCGCTGAGGGACTCACGAGTGTCGGTCTGACCAGCAGCGGCGTAGGCACGCTGCATATGCAGGGCGAGATGGGGCGCGGGGTCAAAACTGAGTTCTTGCTCGATACCGGCTCTGCATACGTCGTCCTTTCTGATGCCAGCCGGCGTGCACTGGAGGCACAGTCAGCACTGGTGAAGGTGCGCCACCTGCGCGCCGTGATGGCTAACAACGCCACCGTCAGAGCGGCGGTCTATCGGGTGAGCGAACTCAGGCTTTCCGAGGGATGCGTGATCCGGGACTTCGAGGCGGTTGCCATCCCAGGCGCGGAGAAAGACATCCTGGGCCTCTCGGCCCTCAAAACCGTGGCGCCGTTCACGGTGCATCTCGACCCGTCGGTCATGGAGATGACATGCGAGGGGGGCGGTGTGAAGGCCAAAACTGCAGCAACATTCTCCCCCGGGGACGACTCACGCGAGGGCTGATACTGCGCATTGGGCAGTTGATCGAGGTGTGGTCCAGAGAGCTTCAATGCCCTATTGGCTGTGAGAACGCATCCAACGTCAGAGCAGCCACGTTGTTTCCGGTTAGCGAGGCAAGGAAAGCGAGCAGGTCGCGTTTTTCTTCCGCATTCATGGCAAAGGGACGGAGCGCAGAATCGAGGCCTTCATTGGCAATGCCACCTGCCGCGTAGAAATCCAGCACTTCCCCCAGAGACACCATTGAACCATCGTGCATATACGGTGCCGTGAGTGTGACGTTGCGCAAGGGCGGGGTTCGAAACTTCCAGCGATCTTCCGGTAACAGGGTGACTTCGTAACGACCGAGATCATTGGGTGGTGTCTCGCTCGAAGCCTCGACCACCCCTGGTGCCAACCGCAGTGTTTGACCCGGTCCGACCAGCGCTTCCTCGGGTTGCTCCCGCTTCATGGACCGCGCATAGCCTACGCCGGTATTGTGGAGTTGGAGGTCTGTGAACAGTGCATCATCCTCACCCACTTGGTGGCACGCAATACAGCCGGCCTTGCCTGAGAACAGGGCAAAGCCTCGCTTCGCAGCCGCCGTCATGGCGTCGTCCTCGCCACCATAACGCCAGCGATCAAATAGACTGTTTCCGGAGAGTAATCCACGCTGATAGGCGGCAAGCGCCAGGCCCAGCGTTTCCATGTCGAGCTCCCTGCCCGGGAATGCCCGCGCGAACTGCTGAAGGTAATCGTCAGTACCGGCGAGCTTCTCCAGCAGATAGCCAATGGAGGGATTACCCATTTCATTGCTCGCCAGCAGTGGCGCCCAGATCTGCTGCTCCAGGGAGTACTCGCGTGCATCATGGAAAAGCCGACGCATGTAGGCCACGTTGTAGAGTGCAGGGGCATTGCGTTTGACGGTGCGACCCTCGATGCCAACAGGTGTCTGCAACTCCTGATTGGTGAATCCCTGATCCGGCAGATGACAGCTCGCGCAGCTCAGGGTGTTGTTATGCGACAGGCGGCGGTCCTGAAAAAGGCGACGACCCAGGGCAATCTGCTCCTTGCTGGGTAATGCGCCTTCCTGCCTCATCCTCCGTGGCAGCCCGAGCGGGGGACTTGCCATCAGCTCTCGCAGATTCAGGTTTGCCCCTGTGCGTTTTTCCAAGGCCCGGGAGCGCGTACGGTATGCAGATGTTTCGTACCCTGACTTGTCATCTCCTGCCACCACGGAAGCGGGAATCTGTGTAGGCTCGGCCGTGGGTACGTGCCTTGTGTCCTGCACCAGGGTTTTCAGGTCCGCGATGACGGTCTCCGCATGAAGGAACGAGGTGCTGTACTCGTTCCGGATATTTCCCTCTTCATCGATGAGAAATACCCGCAGCTGATGGGAGTAGCTTCCTCCTGCGGGGTCCTTGATGACCGACTGGCCATAGGCTTTCAGCGTGGGGGCGATCGCCGCTTCGCTGCTCGAAGTCAGGAACTGCCAGTCGAACTCGCCCGCGCGTAAAGTCTCTCCATAGGCCTGCATGCGCGCAGGCGTGTCACGGACTGGGTCGAAGCTCAAGCTGACCAGACGCAGCTTGCCTGCGAGTGAGGCTTCCGCTGCGGCACGCCGGCCAACCTGTCGCATCACAAAAGAGGCGAGAGGACAGCCGGCAGGGTCCGCGCAATTCGTGAAGATGAAACTGAGCACCACCAGACGCCCTGCGAACACCTCGTGCAAGCGTCTCGCCTCCCCGGAAGCCGACAGCACCTCGCCGTCGGGTGCCTTGCGTACCTTGGGTAGGGTGTAGGTGCCTGCAGCGGGGCCGGGATGTGGCAGGGCCGCGTAACCGGGTGCCGGAACCCGCTCGCTTGCAGGTGGCGCGTGGGCGTGATGCGTGTCAGTGGCGAGCGTGGCTTGTCCTGCGAATGCGCCGAGCAGGCTCACCCCTGCCAGCGTGCGCCAAACGCGCAAACCCCAACTCGGGGGGCGCTTGCCCCGCGAGCGTCGCCTGCCCATGAACCGTCCCGGGTGCTCAGGGTTTGTCGGCGAAGGCCGGCGCATTTTCCTGCGGCACCTGGCCGAAGAGCGCATAGGCCCCTGCTGTCATCTGATGTGGACGACCGAGTTTTTCGGCCACGAAGTTGATGCTGAAAGTCGGCTTGAGTGCCTTGCCGTCCCAGTCGTAAGCCTTCATGTACTGGAGGTCGCCTTCCGGCCCCGTCTTCTTGTCCCAACTGGCCAACAAGGATGAGGTGAAATACACGCGCTTGCCGTCCCAGCTCTGCGAAACCATGTTCACCTGCTCGCCAATTTTCAGGCTGTAGATCTCTTTCGGCGCATGGGGATTGCTGATGTCGAACAGCCGAGCCATGCCGTCATTCCAGGTGTTCACCCAGAGCCGTGTGTCATCCGCAGAAATGGAAATATCCACGGGGAGTGGAATCTTGCTGGCATCGCCAATGTCTGCGACCGGCTTAGAATGCCACTCGCCTTTTTCGTCCCGATGAATCAGGAAGATCTTCGAGGTGAGTGCGGTGGTGGTGAAGCAGTAGTCGTGCTTTTCGTCCCAAGCACAGCGAATCTCGAGTGGGGCTCCAGGCACATCAAAGATCCTGAGCGGCTTGCGGGTGTGCAGGTCCCACATGACCACCGAATTCCCGAAGCGCTTCATCGCTTCAGGATCGGCCATCATCTTGCCGAGGTCCATCATGTAGTTGTTCCACCCGGTGAAGGAGGAGGTGAACATCACGTTCAATCGAGGCATTGCGCGCACGTCGTAGCCATAGCCATCGGCGATGTTGCCGGTCTTGACCGCATCCTGGAGATTGTCGTCGGTCGGCATCCAGTGCGAGGTGATGAATTCGCCCTCGTTGGTGTACTCGGCCATTCCGGTGCGTCCGCCGTGATCCTGGCTGTTGGAGAGACCGGTGATGAGCATGCGGCCGGGCAGGGCGTAGAAAGTGTGCGGTCCCACCACGCCCTTCGTGTCGGCCACGAAGTCGAAGAGTGTTTTCACCAGGCGAGGCTTCGCCGGGTCGGTGTGCACATCGAAAATGAAGATAGTGCTGGTATCGAGGCCGCCTGCCCAGAGGAACCGTCGGTCATCCGAGAATCCCGAATGGTGGGCTTCATTGCGCCCGCCCACCGAGAGACTGTGAATAATCTTGGCGTAGCTCTTGCTGCCGGGCCGCACATCGACGGTCACGAGCTTGTCCTGTTCATCACCCACGCCCTGGACCCCGAGGGTCCACACATACATGAAGTCTTCCTGGCCCGTGATTTTGGCCATGTAGGGGGAGAAACAGGTTTCGTCAGCGTGAATGGCCGGCAGCCAGCCCACCACGAGGGCGGCAACAAGGCCGTGCAGGCCCTTGGAGAAGAAGCGTGGTTTCATCGGGGTGCTCCGCGCAGGGATTTACCCGATTCTAGAACACCCGCCGGGAAATGCTACCCGCGCAGCCCCGGAGCCGGCCGGGCGTGGCATGAGAAGTAACCCGTCAGTGGAAAGGACGCCACAACAACAATAACTTCGGCATCAAGGTCAGCGCTGCCAGAATGGCGATGGTCATCGCGACTGTGGTGAGCAGACCGAACAGGATGCTCGGAATGAAGTTCGAGAGCATCAGGATGGAGAAGCCGAAACACACGACCAGCGTTGTATAGAAACCTGCCTTGCCGATACTGCCGTGGCAGTGGTACATGGTCTTGGTGCCGTCGCGGAACTCCGCGTACTCGAGCCGATACCGATAGAGGTAGTGGATGCAGTCCTCCACCGCAATGCCCATGGTGAGCGCTGCAATCATGATGGTCATCATGTCTAGCGGCACGCCCATCCAGCCCATGAAACCCAGCACTGAGGCGGCGGCGAGCGCATTGGGCAGCACCCCCACCAAGGCTGCGCGCAGGTTCCTGAAGAGGAACCACAAAGTGAGCAGTACCCCGAGGAGCGCGCCACCGACCGACTCGATCTGGGACGAATAAAGACTCTGCAGCATGTTGTTGTAGAGCACCATGAGGCCCGCCACTTCGAATTCGTCCGGCTTCAGCCCCACGTCCTTTTGCAGCCCCGTGCGGATCTGGTCGAGCAGTGTGTTGCGGCGCAAGCCCGGCGTGGAGTCCAGAATGCGCAGGGAAATGCGTGCCTGGTCGTCATCGATGGAAACGTATGGTGAGAGCATCTCGTGCCTGAGGTCGCCCGGGATCCGCTTGTAAATGACGTTGAGCTCGAACGGATCGAATTCCCGGCCTTTGTTCAAATCCTCAGCTACACGGACCAGGGAAGCCAGGGAAGTGACCTTCCCGACGCCCGGCAGGCTCTCCAGGTAGTCATGGACGCGCTTGATGCGTTCCACTTTCTCCGGTGTGAACCAGTAATCGGATTTTGGTGCAGGTTCCACCTCCTCGAAGAGATCTCCCAGTTCATCACCGACTGGAGCATCCTCGACCGGAGGCGGGAACTTGAGGATGATTTCCAGAGGCGTGGTGCCCCCCAAGGTCTCATCGACCTTGCGCAAGCCCTGGTAGATCTCGGTGTCGTCCTTGAAATAGCTGATGAAGCTGTTCTCGACTTCCAGCCGCGCAATGCCGGCGGCGCCGGCACCAGCTACCACCAATGACGCCACCAGCACGAAGGTGCCATGATGGTCCGTGAACACGGCGAGCTTCTCTGTGAATCCGAGCCGGTCGTCCGTCTTGAGCCGGGCTTCCCGCTTGCGCATCAAGGCCATCATGGCCGGCACCAGGGAAAACACGACCACGTACACCACCAGCAGACTGACCGTCATCATGTAACCGAAGTCGACGATCGGTTTGATGTCACTCGTGATCAATGAAGCAAAACCGATGACCGAGGTGAGCGAGGTGTAAAGGCAAGGTCGGGACATGTCCCTGACTACCTGCCGCACCAGCTGATCCTGGGTCCACTCCGGGAACTGCTCGTGCAGTTCGCGATAGCGAACGATGAGATGGATGTTGATCGAAATGGTGAGAATCAGGGTGAGGGCGATGAAATTCGAAGAGATCACGGTCAGATGCCAGCCCAGATGGCCCAGCAGACCCAGAATCATCAGGGTGCACACCGCGCAGGCCACTACCGGGGTGAGTACCCAGCGTGATTCCCGGAAGATGTAGCCCAGCATCGCCACGGCCAGCACCAGCGCGCCCAACCCGAAAACCACGATGTCTGAGCGGACGAACGTGATCATGTCGTCGGCAATCATGGAAATGCCACCGAGGTGAATCTCGCCCCGGTGCTCGAATTGCTTGAGCAACGAGCGCAATTTTTCCAGCGTGGCGTGATTGGCCTGGTCCACCTCGTCCTTCTTACGGGCATATAGCGGCTCGATCTTCGCCAGTCGCGCGGTTTCTTCGACAGAGAGGCCCACGGTCCCGCGCTTGTAGAGCAGATCGGCGCGCTCGATCTGCAGCAGTCGATACTTGATGTTCTCGTGCAGCATCACGCGGATCGCGGTCGTGCCGGCATCCGGGCTTAAAACGACATTGCGGTACAAAGGACTGTTGCGGAGCTCTTCTTCAGCCTTGACAACATCTACGTCCGGAGATTCCAGCGTGCGGTAGTTGGTGGCAACTTCCGAGAGGCGCCCCGGTTTGTTCTTCACCAGCGGCACATCGAGAACCGTCAATACAGAAGACACCTCGGGCAGTGCCTTGAGCGCGGTCCGCAGATCGCGCACCAGCGCCTGGCCCTCGGACGAGAACACGCCCGTTCTGGGGGACACGGTCACGAACAGGAAATCTCTCGCGTTATAACGCAGGGCCAGCTCCCGGTACTGCTTCATGTCGGGATCATTTTCCAGCAACAGCGAGTCTGCCGAGGCATCCAGTCTGAAATTTTTGAGACCCAGCCCGCACAGCACGATCAGCACGGTCAGCAGGAGCAACGTGAGGCGCGGGCGCGCGATGACGATGCGTTCGTAGAACTCGACGAGCATGGGTGCGGAAGCTTCTCTTGGGTGGATGTCTTCGCGCCCCCGGGAGGTGTTTCCGGGGGACGTGCGGAGTTAGTGAGGCATGATAGCGCGAAGGGGCTCGACTGACACGCTTGGCGGACCTCCGACATCGCTTTATGCCTGCCGGGAAGGTGGTGCAGAATGCCCCGATGGCAGCGCTCGCGACTTCGGATATTTTTGCATTCATGGCCCGCCTTGCGGAACTGGCTGCGGGCATCAGCTTGCCCCATTTCCGCACCGCGCTGCAGGTTGAGGATAAGGGCGGAACCCGTTTCGACCCGGTCACCATTGCCGACAAGGAAGTGGAACGGGTCTTGCGCGCAACCATCGCAGAGCACTTTCCAGCGCATGGCGTGCTGGGTGAAGAATTCGGCGAGACCAATGCGACTGCGCCTTGGCGTTGGGTCGTCGATCCCATAGATGGCACTCGGGCATTCGTCTCCGGGCTGCCCACCTGGGGCACGCTTGTCGGGTTGTGCGAGAGCGATACACCGCGCTTCGGCATGATGTCGCAGCCCTTCGTGGGGGAGTTGTTCCTGGGCGACGGCAGGCAGGCGTGGTGCCGCCGGGGTAACCGGGAACAGCGATTGGTGGCAAGTCGCGTGATGAGCCTTGCAGAGGCCTCGCTGTTCGCGACCACGCCTGACATGTTCGACATGGATCAGGAATGGCCTCTGTTCAAAGCGCTTTCTGCCGAGGTCCGATTGACCCGGTTCGGAGCCGATTGCTACGCCTACTGCATGTTGGCGGCAGGTCATGTAGATCTGGTGGTCGAGGCCGGGCTGGGCTTCTACGACATTGCAGCCCTGGTCCCGATCGTGGAGGGTGCGGGCGGAGTCGTGACAGACTGGGAGGGCCGGCCGGTGCGGAGCGGAGGCCGCGTTATCGCAGCCGCCAATTCCGGGTTGCACGCGCTCGCCTTGGAAATCCTCCAGAGCCCATTTTCCTGATGCGCAACAAACAGCCGCATGCCGCTTTACATCAGCCCGGGAGAGGTCTGCTCATGAGCAAAATCGTTCGTTTTCTGGGCTGCTTGGGATTCTGCCTGGCCTGCTTCGGTGCATACGCCGAATCCCGCTATCAGGCGGTGCCGATCAATGCGGGGTCTGATTTCGGCACCGAGAAGGCCCTGATCCTGGACACCATGGAAGGACATTTGTGGATCTGGACCGAGAGCCCCGCCACAGATACGGAAACTGGCGGGCGCTACATCATCTACCAGGGTCAGCTTTTCCCGGGCAAGGAAATTGGCGACGTGGTGCTCAAACAGGAGTGGTCGCCACCCGCGGCGCCAGCCACGAGTCCCCCGCCTTGAGTCGAGCGTCAGGTAAAGCGCTGCGTCTCGAGGGACGCCGGGCAGTTGTGACCGGTGGCAGCACTGGAATAGGCAGGGCGGTGGCGGTGGCGCTGGCCCGTGAGGGCGCCCAGGTCGTGATCAATTACCGAAGGTCCCGGGACGCGGCAGATACCTGCGTGGGCCAGATTGAAGGGCAGGGTGGGTGGGCAATGGCCTGCCAGGCGGATGTCGCACAGTCCGCGGACATTGCGCGGTTGCTGAGCTCAGCAGTCGGGGCGCTCGGGGGCATCGATCTCTGGGTGAACATGGCCGGCGCCGACATCCTGACCGGCGAGGGCGCGCGTTTGCCTGACCACGAAAAACTCGCGTTGCTGCTCGACACGGATCTCAGAGGTACGATTCTCGCAAGCTGGGCGGCGGCGGAGATGCTGTCTGCCCATAGCGGGAGCTGCCTGATCAATACGTCCTGGGATCAGGCGCTGCGTGGCATGGGTGGAAGGAATCCCGAGATGTTCGCAGCAGTGAAAGCCGGAATCACAGGCTTCACGCGCGCCCTGGCACGCTCCCTCGCGCCCCGCGTGCGTGTGAATGAAGTCGCGCCCGGCTGGATAGAAACTGCGTTCGCGGAGCGGGAGATGCGGGCTGACTACCGCGCAGCTGTCGTGTCCGCAACGCCTTTGCAGCGATTTGGCTACCCCGAGGACGTGGCTGAAGCGGTCGTTTTCCTGGCCAGCCCCGAGGCCTCTTTCATCACAGGCCAGACACTCAAGGTCAACGGCGGGTTCGTCAGCTGACCAAGGTCAGTTCCAGCCGGCTCTCGCCCGACACCGCGGCACCGGCATCATAGCGCCGCTCGACGAAGTTCAACCGGCCGGAATGCCGGTCGCGTAACACGACCGTCGAGCAGCGTGTGCCATAAGTGTGGGTTTGGACGAAGATGGTTTCTTCGAGGCGGGGCGGATGGAAAGGCTCTGGTCTGCCCTCCGGACTCGACACTTCACGATCCCGCAAGAGTTCCAGCAACGCAGAGATCATTTCATCTCCCTGCGCCTCGCGCAGCGGATGGAATGACTGTTTGAGTCGTTCTACCTTGGGCCAACCCTCATCGAGCAGCGTATTGCTGATGCCATGGAGGCCGGGCAGCAGCGCCCGTTCTCCCATCGGTGACCACCAGTGCAACTCTGTGCCTTCCGCCAGGAGAAGATTGCAGCCGGCGTAGCGATGGCGGCGTGGTGCCAGTTCGGCCAGATAGTGGCGGGGCATCGGCGCCTCGTCGAGGAGGAAGTCTCGTACCAGGTGGCCGCGGGAGCTGCCCGGATCCTGTGACACCCCGCCGCGCAGATTGGTCACCGCACTGAAGCGCCCCAGACGGTTGACGCCCAGCCAGGTCCCACCGGCTTCGAGATCCCTGCCGGCCAGCAGGTTCGGATGGTCTGGCCAGAAGCTGGCCGGTGCGCTCGGCCGGTCATGAAACTCGTCCCGGTTTGCAGCCACTATCAAGTCGTAGACCGGGTGATACTGATGCGCAACCAGCAGGATGCACATGGCTGCACTCAGTAATGAAGGAGACTGTGCACGAAATGGGGCGTAAGCCGCTCGCGACCGTGGAGAAAATCGAGCTCGATGACGAATGCGAGCCCCACCACGGTGGCCCCCGCTTGGGTGACCAGCTCGAGGCTTGCCGCGGCCGTGCCCCCCGTCGCGAGCAGATCGTCCACCAGCAGAACACGGTCCTCGTCGCTCAGAGCGTCGGTGTGCATCTCCAGCACTGCCTCGCCGTACTCGAGGGTATAGGCCGCGCGCCGAGTGTGGTGCGGCAGTTTGCCCTCCTTGCGCAGCGGCACGAATCCCACGCCAAGATGGTAGGCAACCAGACTCGCGAAGATGAAACCACGTGCCTCCATGCCCGCAACCTTGGTGACGCCGCTGCCCTTGAAAGGCAGGACCAAGGCCTCAACGGTCTTGGCCAATAGGGTCCCATCCGCCAGTACGGGAGTCACATCCTTGAACACTATCCCGGCTTTGGGGAAATCAGGTACGTCCCGAACGCGGGCTTTGATCTCTTCCACGCGAATTTCCTGCCGAATGGGGAAGGCGGATTCTAGGCGAAAACATCCGGCTGGAGTGAGGGCAGCATCTGCCCTCACTCCAGCCGGGGTATGCGGGCTCAGGAGGTCTTGTAGAGTACCAGTTCCTGGCCAGGCTGCAGGATGGGATCCGGGGTCAGGTTGTTCCACGCGAGCAACTGCTCGATGGTCACCTTGAACTTCTGCGAGATCGTCCAGAGCGAGTCACCTTCGCGCACTTGGTATTTGACCACCGCAGAGGCTCCAGCGGACGGTAGCGAGTCCGTAGCACTTGGAGCAGCCGCAGCAACCGTCAGTCTGTTCTGCCCCGGCTTCACCAGCAGGCGTTGTCCCAAGAAAAGCCCAGCCTCTGGCGAGAGCTTGTTCAATTCGGCGAGGGTGGCGACCCGAGTGTTGAAACGCCGTGCGATCAACCACAGTGAGTCACCCGCTTGAACCGTGTAGCTGCGGCCATCAGCATTGAGGGTCGCCACCCGGGTCGAGTTCGGTTTGGCGGGGCTGGGGCTCAGTGCGGGTGGAGCTGACACCGGAAGATTGCCAGCAATTTCCGTTGCCGTTTCAAGCCGCGCTATGGGAACCAGAACGCGTCGTCCCCCGCTCGGCCCGGTATGCCAGGATTTCAGCCCGGGGTTGAGGCGGCGGAACTCAGCCTCGCTGATGCCCGCCTTGAACACCAGTTGCCGCAGGTCCGTGGGACGCTGCAGGTCCAGGCTGGCAAAGTAGGGTTCGGCGGGAACCTTGGGCAGGCTCAATGCAAAGCGTGTCGGCTGCCGGTAGATTTCGCTCAAGGCCACCATGCGTGCGAGAAGCCGATGGGTCTCCCGGCTGAGGGGAAGCGACCAGACATCGAGTCCGCGCCCTGCCCGGCGATTGCGGGCAATGGCCCGTTCCACGTTGCCCCAACCGGCATTGTAGGAAGCGATGGCAAGCAGCCAGTCGCCGTCGAAGCGGGCAGCCAAGGTATCGAGATAATCCAGCGCTGCTCTCGTCGAGGCGACCACGTCCAGCCGCTGGTCCATCCATGCGGTGCGGTGAAGGCCGAACTTGCGGCCCGTACCACCCATGAACTGCCACAGGCCGGCTGCGCCACGCGGGGAGACCACCGTGGGTTCATAGCCGCTCTCGAGGATGGGTAGCAATGCGATGTCTACCGGCATGTCGCGTTCGCGGATTTCCTCGAGCACGAAATGGAGGTAGGGCGCAGCCCGTTCGGAAGCCTCATTGAGGAGGCGAGTCTGCCCACGATACCAGCTGATTTCTCGACGCACCTGGTCGAGACCGTCAGCGGAGAACGTGAGATCCGAAGCGAGCTGATCCCAGACCTGCGTGGGTGCGGCGGGTTTCGCGGCGCGTTCCTCGTTGCTCTCAGTAGCAACCGACTCGGCCTCGGCTTGAGTGTCGGTTATTGTGGACGCAACGCTTGTTGCCGTGTGACGTACGTCACTAAGCACACCAGATTCAGGACGCAGGTATTGCCATGAGCAGCCTGCGACGAGGGCCGTTGCCACCAGCGCCAAGCCGGTGCTCAGGTGTCTGATTCGCTCTTGCATGGGGCTATGCTAGGCGCCCCGATTTGGAAGCGTCAACCCTGAATGCACCTATGTTGCTTTTTGGGTTGGGCAAGGCGACGGTTACACGCGCGCGTCGAGACCCCCTCAAGAGGCCTTTTGAAGGGGATATAAATGTCCTTTATATTTTTGAAAAATATATGAAAAAAAATTCTCAGAGGCCTTGGTGAAAACCCTTGATTGAGTCCGCCACCCCACCTGCACCTGCCGCTGAAAAAACTCCGGGTCTTGCGGCTTTGCGGCAATGGTACGAGACACCGGCCGGAGCCTACTCGCGCGCCTGCGATCTGGAGATCGCCAACGCCGTACTTCCCGATCTCTTTGGCTACCATTTTGTGCAGGTCGGGCAGACCGTGGACCACGGTTCCGAACTTGCCGACTTCAGTCGCATCTCGCATCGCGTGATCATTGATGTCGAGAGTGCCCAGCCACGCTGCGCGAGCCTCTCGTGTGCCGCAGATGCGCTGCCCATTCTGGGTAACTCTGTCGATGTGCTCGTCTTGCCCCACACGCTGGAATTCTGCCCCAACCCACAGGGCATCCTGCGCGAAGCGGAACGCGTACTTGTCGGAGAGGGGCATCTGCTGATTCTTGGGTTCAACCCTTGGAGCCTTTATGGACTGTGCCGCCAGGCACTCGCCTGGCGAGGTGCAGTGCCCTGGAGCGGTCGATTCTTCAGCGCGCACAGGCTGCGGGAATGGTTGGGGGTACTGGGCCTGGTGGTTGAGCGGGTTGTCCGCATGTCATTCCGACCCCCTTTGCATCACGTCATCTGGCATCGGCGGCTCGAGGTGATGGAGCGATTGGGCGGACACTTCTGGCCGGTCTGCGGCAACGCTTATGGCATCGTGGCCTGCAAGCGCGTGATGGTGGCGCGCCCGGTCAGGTTGCACCTGCGCCGTCAGCGTCGCGTGCCGGTCGCCGGTGTCGTCGAACCCACTCGCAACGGGCTCAAGCCCCACAACCTACCCCAAGGATCCTGAGGTATGGCCACACACGTCATCATCTATACGGACGGGGCCTGCCGCGGTAACCCGGGGCCGGGGGGCTGGGCGGCGTTGCTTCGCTATGGAGATCAAGTCAGGGAGCTGTCCGGGGCGGAGCCCGCGACCACCAACAACAGGATGGAGCTCATGGCCGCGATATGCGGCCTCGAGGCGTTGCGACGTCCAGTGGCTGTCAACCTTTATACGGATTCGCAATATGTGCAGAAGGGGATCTCGGAATGGCTGTCCGGCTGGATTGCGCGGGGCTGGCGCACGGCCTCCAAGGCGCCGGTCAAGAATGCCGATTTGTGGCTGCGACTTCAGGCTGCCGCAGCCCCGCATGAAGTGCGCTGGCACTGGGTGAAAGGACATGCCGGGGTACCCGATAATGAAGCGGTCGACCGGCTCGCCAATCAGGCCATAGACGCAATGCTGGGATCTTGAGTCCCGGCCCCCCATCCCGGAGAACTGAGCATGCGCCAAATTGTGCTGGATACCGAAACCACCGGCCTTGCCCCGGAAGAGGGGCACCGGGTCATCGAAGTGGGGTGTATCGAGATCGTCAACCGGCGGGTCAGCCGCAACACCTTCCACCGTTATCTTAATCCGGAGCGTGAAATCGATGCGGGCGCCTCGGAGGTCCACGGCCTGACCCTGGAGAAACTGCGTGACTCGCCGCGGTTTCGCGACGTGGTGCTCGAATTCCTGGAGTTCGTGCGGGGAGCCGAGCTCATCATCCACAACGCGCCGTTCGATGTGGGCTTCATCAATCATGAACTTGCGCTGCTGGGCGATGCCTGGGGACGTCTGGAAGATTACTGCACGGTCTTTGACACCCTGAGGTTGGCCCGTGAGCGCCATCCCGGTCAGCGCAACAGTCTGGACGCGCTGTGCCGCCGCTACGAAGTGGACAATGCCCACCGCGAACTGCACGGTGCACTGCTGGACGCTGAACTGTTGGCGGATGTGTACCTCGCCATGACCGGGGGGCAAAGTGCACTGGGTCTGGATAGCGCGGTCGCCATGACACCGGAACAGCGCCTCACCGAGGTGACCGGGCAGCAGATCACCGGCAGAACCCCGCGCGTGCTGCTTGCCGGTCCCGGCGAGCTGGCGGCGCACGCGGCACGGTTGGCGGCGATCAGGGAGGCCAGCGGGGGAAAGTTGGTCTGGGAGGGGGAAATCGAGGGAGCAGGCTGAACGGCCCCCGCTTCGTGGGGTGGGCCGTTCAGGGCCTGGAGTGACCTGGGCTCAGTGGGTGGCCGTGGTGGCCAGCATCTTTTGGAGTTCACCGCGCTGGTAAAGGTCCAGCACGATATCGCAACCTCCGACCAGCTCTCCTCCGATGAACAGCTGCGGGAAGGTCGGCCACTGCGAGAATGCAGGGAGGTGCTGGCGGATTTCCGGCTGCGCCAGAACATCCACCGAATGGTAGCTGGCGCCGCAGGCCTGGAGCGCCTGAGCGGTTCGCATTGAGAACCCACACTGGGGAAATTGCGGCGTGCCCTTCATGAAGAGCACGACCGGGTGGCTTTCCAGCATGGCCTGTATTTTCTGGTTGATGTCCATGTTGCGTCCTCACGAAGGATTGGAAGATACGTATAGTCTAGGGGAGGGCGCCGGGCGATAAAACGTGTTCGGCGTGGGGAATACCCGAGCTTGGAAGGCTGGGTGCTTGAATGTTCCTGAGGCCTCCAACACAATGCCGAGCTTGCTCGTGGGTTTTCACGACAGATCCGTCTACCAAGGAGTTAACTCGATGAATCCATTGGACAGTCTGGGTGGCACTGTGGCCGCAGGTGTGGTCCTCTCCATTATCCTCGCCTACGTGGCCAAGGCCCTTGCCGGGGTTTGAGGAGCGGCCGGAGCTTCGGCTCGGGCATCGACTGAAAGACAAGAAAAACCGGAGGAGAGATGATTGATTTTGATTTCCTGATTCGCTGGATACACATCATCGTGGGTGTCATGTGGATTGGCCTGCTCTACTTCTTCAATTTCGTGCAGGTGCCGGCGCTGGCCCAAGCCAATGCCGAGGCGGGCAGCGGCGGCCCAGGTCCGGCCGCGATTACCAAATATGTCGCGCCCCGTGCCCTGTTCTGGTTCCGCTATGCGGCGCTGGTGACTTGGCTGTCGGGGGCCTGGTATCTGCACTCTGCTCCCCAGTACTCGCTGCATGGCGTGTTCACTCTGGGCTTGACGGGTGAAACCGTCAATTTCCAGCACACCCTCATGGGCATGGGCGCGTGGCTCGGCACCATCATGTTGTTGAATGTCTGGGGGCTCATCTGGCCCAACCAGAAGAAAGTTCTGGGTATCGTGCAGGCCACTGATGCGGAGAAAGCTACGGCACGTCGGGTTGCTTTCCTTGCATCGCGTGCGAATACCTTGCTCTCGATTCCCATGCTGATGTTCATGCAGGCCTCCAACCACAAACTGCCGTTTTTCATGTAAACGGCTCCGCGCAGGTTGCCCCCGCCACCGGGTCTGGCCGCTATGCCTGACTCGGTGATGCGGCCCCGGGCTGACCTCCTTTCCAAGCCCCCGGTTCCTCATCGTGTCCACCCGCCACTTTCTCAGTCTTTTCGACCTCACCCGGGCAGAGTTGCTCCGAGTTCTCGAACGCGCCACCGAGCTGAAGCAGCTCAGAGGGCAGGGGCGACGACTGCAGATTTTCCAGCACCGCGTGCTGGCCATGATTTTCGAGAAAGCTTCCACCCGTACGCGGGTCTCTTTTGAGACCGCCATGGCAGAATCTGGGGGCTCCGCCATTTTCCTTTCGCCAGCCGATACCCAGCTTGGTCGGGGCGAACCTGTGGAAGACACCGCTCGCGTGCTCTCAAGGATGTGTGATGCCGTGATGGCTCGCACCTTTTCCCATGAAACGCTCGAGCGCCTGGCGGCCGCCGCTGATATTCCCGTGATCAATGCACTGACCGACCGCCTGCATCCCTGCCAGGTGCTGGCGGACCTTCAGACCTTTCGCGAGCACAGGGGCGACATCGTCGGCCGCAAGGTTGCGTGGGTAGGTGACGGCAACAATATGTGCAACACCTATATAGAAGCCGCGCAGTTGTTCGGCTTTGAGCTGGCCATTGCCACACCGCGTGAGTTTCAGCCCAGAGTCGAAGACTACCTCAAGGGCGAGGCCCGACTGCTGCTGACGGAAGACCCACGCAAAGCCGTCGCGGGGGCTGATCTGGTTGTCACGGATGTCTGGATCAGCATGGGACATGAGTCGGAAGCGGCTGCCCGACTTGAGTGCTTCAAGGGGTATCAGGTCAACGCCGATCTGATGTCGCAGGCAAAGCCTGACGCCCTTTTCATGCACTGTCTGCCGGCTCATCGCGGGGAGGAGGTCTCGGCGGAGGTACTCGATCACCCGCACAGTGTAGTCTGGGACGAGGCGGGTAATCGGCTGCATGCACAGAAAGCCCTGCTCGACTTCCTCATCAACGGATGAAATGAGGATCCTGCTGAGCAATGACGATGGCTACAACGCGCCCGGCTTGACCGCGCTGGCGCAGGCTTTGAGACAAATTGCAGAAGTGGTCGTGGTCGCGCCCGAGCGTAACCGCAGTGGTGCAAGTAACTCGTTGACACTCGACCGTCCGTTGCGCGTGAACTGCATGGGCCCGGGGGTCTATGCCGTGGATGGTACGCCTGCGGACTGCGTCAACCTGGCCCTGACGGGGGCCGTGGATGCGCGGCCCAATCTGGTGATTTCGGGCATCAATGCCGGTGAGAACCTGGGCGAAGACGTGCTCTATTCCGGAACGGTCGCGGCGGCGATGGAGGGCGCGCTGCTCGGGCTGCCGGCGATTGCGATATCCCAGGTCGCACATCTGGATCCGGTGGACTACCAAAACGCGGTCAACGTTGCCTTGGAACTGGTGCGTGACTGCGCTCGCACGCCGCTCGTCCGCGGTACCTTGCTCAACGTGAACGTACCGCAGAACCATGCAAGCCCCCGCATACAACTGACCCGGCTTGGGCGACGGCATCGGGACACGATTGCGGTCCGTCAGGAGGATCCGCGGCGTCGACCGGTGTTCTGGCTGGGACCGATTGGCTCGCCGGGCGCGGACGCGGGGCCGGGGACTGACTTCCACGCAGTGGGCAAGGGTTACACATCGCTCACACCGATCCACACCGACCTGACTGCCTACAGCCAACTCGAGGACATTGGGACCTGGCTGCGGGGCGCAGCCGGGAGCGGAGAGTGAACCAGGATCTCAATGGCATCGGGCTCACGTCCCAGCGGGTACGCAACCGGCTCGTGGAACAGTTGCGCGGCATGGGCATAGTTTCCGAGACGGTGCTTGAACTGGTGCGCACGATCCCCCGGCATCTATTCGTGGACGAGGCGCTGGCCAGCAGGGCCTATGAAAATACGGCCCTGCCGATTGGCTACGGCCAGACCATCTCACAACCCTATATCGTTGCGGCGATGACCGAGCTGCTCCTGTCCACCGGGCCGCTCGGACGTGTGCTGGAAATCGGCAGCGGCTGCGGGTATCAGACTGCGCTGCTTTCGCGACTGGCCGGTACGGTCTACAGCATCGAGCGCATCGCGGGGTTGGCCAACCGACTACCGGAACGATTGCAGGGCTTGGGCATCCACAATGTCCATGTGGCGCACGGTGACGGCCGGGACGGCTGGCTCGCACACGCGCCTTTCGACGCCATCCTGGTGGCTGCCGCCGCACCAGATGTCCCTGCGCCACTCCTTGATCAGTTGGCGGCTGGAGGGCGTATGGTCATGCCGGTAGGCCCGCCGGGCGAGCAGACGCTGATGCTTTGGCGACGCACTCTCGAGGGTTACATGGAAGAGACAATCCAGCGCGTCAGTTTCGTCCCTCTGGTCGAAGGAGTCAGCTGAGTGAAGGACATCTCGAGGATTTGTTGGGGTATCGTGTTCCCGTTGGCCCTGTTGTTGCAGGCCTGTGCCACGCAATCCCCTGCGCCCATCGAGGCACCGGGCCAGAAGCAGGGCTCGCCTGTGGCCGTGGCCGCGATGCAGTCGATTCCTGCGGTGAAACAGGTCTTGCCCAGTCAACCGGTGGTCAGGAATGGCCGGTATACAGTGCAAAGTGGCGACACTCTGTATGCCATTGCTTGGCGGCTGGGGGTGGACCATCGCAAGATCATTGAGTGGAACACGCTCCGGAATCCCGATCGCATCATGGTCGGGCAGAGCCTCATCGTGGCCCCACCCTCAACTGAACCGGCGACTGCTGCTCTCCCCGCACGAGTTGTTCCTGCTCAACCAATGCGGCCTACGGAAGCTTCCTCGCCGGAGCCTGCGTCTTCAGCTTCGGTCGCCGACAGCAGAGGACCTTGGGTATGGCCTGCCGATGGCAAGGCGCGGCGCTCGGTTTCCGCCACCGGCTCCTCTGGCCTGCAGATTCGCGGTGAGCGTGGGCAGCCGGTGAGGGCGGCTGCGGCGGGTGAAGTGGTTTACGGCGGAAGCGGCCTGAGAGGCTATGGGCAGCTGCTCATCTTGAAGCACGATGAGCTGTATCTGAGCGCATATGCCCACAATGACAAGCTGCTGGTGAAGGAGGGGCAACGCGTCGAGCGCGGGCAGGGCATCGCGCTGATGGGTGACTCCGGTGCTTCAGAGGTGATGCTGCATTTCGAGATCAGGAAAGGCGGCAAGGCGGTCGATCCAACGGGGTATCTGCCAGCGCGGTGAGTGCCGTGGTCGGTGGGGCTGCGGTCGCGGCTCGCCCCGGTCTTTCCGACGTGGCGCTATTTACCCGACAGGCATCAGTGGACTATCGTCCCTCAGGCGCTGAAGAGTGCGACCGCAACCGCGCGGTTTTCGGCAACGAGCACATTGAAGCAGCGGCAGGCGGCAGGGGAGTTCATGGCCTCGAGGCCCACGCCCTGCTGCGCGAGCGCGTCAATCAGCGCCCTGTCGATAAAAATCTGGCGGGTCCCTGTGCCCACGATGAGGATCTCCACGCCCAAACCGGCGACAGCCTGCAGATGGGCTGGGGTCAATGCGTCGAGTGTGTCCGGCAACAGGTCCGTGTAGGTGGCCAAGGGTGTGATGACCAGCGGAAAGTGGTGCACCTGGCCGTGAATGGTGACGGTGTCCTGCGCATAGGCCGCGATGGTCAGGCTGCCAGGGGCCGAGTCCAGCGAGAATTTCATTCATGCCTTTCCATGTTCAGGGCTTTCCGGCCCGGCGCGGCGGGCCGCAAGCAATCGTAATTGGCTGAAAGGAGCCTCGATGAAAGTCATTTTATTGGGCGGACCGGGAGCCGGCAAAGGCACCCAGGCGGATTTCATCTGCGCCGCACACCAGATTCCCAAGATTTCCACTGGCGACATGCTGCGCGCCGCGGTCAAGGCGGGCACGCCGCTTGGCGTCGAAGCCAAGAAGGTCATGGATGCAGGTGGACTTGTTTCCGACGACATCATCCTCGGTCTCATCGAGGAACGCATCAAGGATCCCGATTGCACGAGAGGATTCCTGTTCGACGGTTTTCCGCGGACGATTCCCCAGGCTGAAGGACTGGCGCGCATCGGCATTGAAATCGACCGCGTACTCGAAATTGCGGTGCCCGATAGGGAAATCATCCGCCGCATGTCTGGACGTCGGGTGCATCCCGGCTCAGGGCGTACGTATCACGTCGAGTTCAACCCTCCGCGCGTTCCCAACCAGGATGATGAAACTGGCGAACCGCTGGTGCAGCGGGATGATGATCGGGAGGAGACTGTGCGCAAGCGGCTGGAGGTGTACCACGACCAGACCGAACCTTTGATCGGCTTTTATCAGCAACGCGTACAGGCCAGCGGCAACGGGCGCTTCGCGCGTATCGAAGGTATCGGCAGCGTGGAAGAGATCCGCACGCGAGTCCTGTCAGCACTCGCAGGCTGAAGCGACGTTGCATGGGTGCGTTGTATTCATGTCGTTGCATTGATGACACAACCAAATCGTCTGAAATTCGTGCAAGGAAAAAGTCGCCTATAAACCTTTACATATCACCTGACGTTGATGTATATAGCCAAGTGTGGTGTTGCATTTTTTGTTCAAACCATTGTTGAAGGGGGATTTGTAATATGGCGACAGCGAAAAAGAAGGCAACCAAGAAGGCTGCCTCCAAGAAAGTGGCCAAGAAGAAGGTTGTGAAGAAGCCGGCGGCCAAGAAGGCCGTTGCGAAGAAGACGGCTGCCAAGAAGGCTCCGGCGAAGAAGGCTCCGGCGAAGAAGGCTGCTGCGAAGAAGCCTGCGGCCAAGAAGAAGGTTGCCAAGAAGAAGGTTGCCAAGAAGAAGGTTGCCAAGAAGAAGGTTGCCAAGAAGCCGGCGGCCAAGAAGGCTCCTGCCAAGAAGGCTCCTGCCAAGAAGGCAGCGCCGAAGAAGAAGTAATCCCGGGTCTCCGGAATTGCTCGTAGTGGAAGTGCCTGACCGCGCGTTGCAGTCAGGCACTTCCCCGCACCGGACCCAGTGTTCCGGTCTGTCCCAGAGTCCTGCTCCCGCGTCACCCTGAAGCGTATTCATCCTCCTGTCAGGCTCGCTCACTGAACATTCCCCGCCACGCGAGGAATATCTGCGGCGAACAACGACATCCAGGGGCCCGCGCACAGGCAAATCGCAATTCTTTATTCAGCCATGCTGGCCAAACTCACTTTTTATCTGAAGCAC
>JAURMM010000226.1 GCA_030830685.1 Gammaproteobacteria bacterium
CACCGCGCTCATCACCGCGAGCACGTTCAAGAGCAGCGACTATCTCGGCATGCTGCGCACGCTTGCCCCGGAGCTCGACCAGTGTGCTCCGGGGAGTCTTGCCTCAGCCAAGCTGCCTCACCTGAAAACCTTGATCGCACTGGACGAAGCCCCCCAGCCGGGCATGTATCGTTTTGGCGAAATCCCATCCCTGGGTGGTGCACACGAGCGAGCGGAACTCACGCGCCTGGCCGGACTTCTGCAGCCTGATGATCCCATCAACATCCAGTTCACGAGCGGCACTACGGGCATGCCGAAAGGCGCCACCCTCACCCACTTCAACATCGTCAACAATGGCTACTTCGTCGGGCAGGCCATGCACTTCACCGAGCAGGACAGGCTGTGCATTCCAGTGCCGCTCTACCATTGCTTTGGCATGGTGATGAGCGTGCTCACCTGCGTCAGCCATGGCGCTGCCATGATTTTCCCCAGTGATGCCTTCGACCCCAAGGCTGTGCTGGAGGCGGTTGCAGCCGAACGCTGCACGGCCCTGCACGGCGTGCCAACGATGTTCATCGCCGAACTCGATCACCCGGACTTCAGCCGTTACGACCTTGGCAGTCTGCGGACGGGGATCATGGCAGGTGCCCCCTGCCCTATCGAAGTCATGAAGCGGGTATTGAATGAAATGCACATGGGTGGGGTGACCATCGCCTATGGCATGACCGAAACCAGCCCCGTCAGCTTCCAGAGCAAGCCGGACGACCCGCTGGAACGCCGGGTCTCGACCATCGGACGCATCCATCCGCACGTCCAGGTCAAGATCGTGGATGCCGAAGGGCGTACCGTCCCGCGGGGTGTGAAAGGCGAGCTCTGCACCCGGGGCTACAGCGTGATGCGCGGCTACTGGAACGACGAGGAGCGTACCCGCGAAGCCATCGATGCTGCCGGCTGGATGCATACCGGCGATCTCGCCGTGATCGATGAAGAGGGTTATTGCAATATCGTCGGCAGGGTCAAGGACATGATCATCCGCGGTGGAGAGAATGTTTATCCGCGCGAGATCGAAGAGTTCCTGTTCCGCCACCCGAAGATCCAGGATGTGGCGGTCTTTGGTGTACCGGATGTGCGCTTCGGCGAACAGATCGCAGCCTGGGTGAGATTACGGGAGGGAGAATCGGCAGAGCCTGAGGATATCCGCGCTTTCTGCCAAGGGCAGATTGCGCACTACAAGATTCCCCATTACGTGCGCTTCGTGCATGAGTTCCCGATGACTGTGACCGGAAAAATCCAGAAATTCATGATGCGGGACGCGATGATCGAGACCCTCCGCCTGGAGGAGCAGAAGACGGCCTGAGCCGGAGGAAAAGGTCGGGGAGCTCCGCAAGCCGCCCCGAAGCAAGGGTCGGGGCAATGGCTGCCCCGACCACGCCGTCCGTCATCAACCGTTGAAGGTCTTCCCTTCCTTCGCGAGGCGCGCCAGCAGGGGCGCCGGCGTCCAGTAAAGGTCCCCATAACGGGCGCGATATTTCTCCATCGCCGCCACAACCTTGGCGAGCCCCACTTCATCCGCATACTTCATGGGACCACCCCGGTGGCGCGGCATGCCATACCCGTGGCAGAACACCACATCGATGTCGCTTGCGCGCATGGCGATGCCTTCGTCCAGAATCAACGCACCTTCATTGATCATCGCAAACAGCAGGCGCTCGATGATCTCCTCGTCGCTGACCTCAACCTGCTGCACGCCCAGACGCTCGGCCTCAGCCTTGGCGAGTGCCGTCACCTCAGGATCCGGCACAGGCGTACGCCCTTCGTACTTGTAGATGCCGGCACCGGACTTCTGTCCCAGACGGCCCTTTTCCACCAAGGCATGGATCATGCGGCAGTAAGCCGGGTCGTTCGGCTTGTCCTTCCATTCCTTGTTGAGCTTGTCGAACACATCGAGCCCTGAGAGGTCGGACACGCCGTGCGGCCCCATGGCCATGCCCCATTCGAAAGCCACCCTGTCCACGCGTTCCGGCGGCACGCCCTCCAGCATCATGCGTTGGGCTTCGCGTACGTAGGGGAAGAACATGCGGTTGCCGACAAACCCGAAGCAGACCCGGACCAGCACGCCGATCTTGCGAATGGTCTTGGCCAGCGCCATGGAGGTCGCGATGACTTCGTTCGAGGTCTTGGCACCTCGCACGATTTCGAGAAGGGTCATCACGTTCGCAGGCGCGAAGAAATGCAGGCCGATGACGTCTTCCGGCCGGCGCGTGAAGGCAGCGATTTCATCCACATTGAGAGTGGAGGTGTTGCTGGCGAGGATCGCCCCCTGCTTGCACACCGCATCCAGCTCCTTGAACACGATTTCCTTGACCGCCATGGTCTCGAACACCGCTTCAATCACAAGGTCGGCATTGCCGAGATCCTTGTAGTCCAAGGTGGGCGTGATGAGCGCCATGCACTTGTCCATGGCTTCCTGGCTCATGCGTCCCTTCTTCACCGGGCCCTCGTAATTGCCACGGATGATGGCCATGCCACGATCAAGAGCCTCCTGATTGATCTCCTTCAGGATGACCGGAATGCCGACATTGGCAAAGTTCATGGCAATCCCACCGCCCATGGTGCCGCCGCCCACGACCGCCACCTGGTGGATCGGACGCAGGGCCGTGTCCTTGGGCACGTCAGGCACCTTGCTCACCTCGCGTTCCGCGAAGAAAAGGTGACGCTGGGCGCGGGACTGCGGTGAGGTCATGCACTGCATGAACAACTCGTTCTCGCGCTTCACGGCCTGGTCATAGGGCAGCGAAACAGCCGCTTCCACGCACTTGATGATCTGCTCGGGCGCGAAGAAACCGCGGGTTTCGCGGGCGATTGATTTGCGGTAATCGGAAAAGAACCCTGCGGGCAGGCTGGCAGCATCGAGCGCGATTTCGCGCACCTTGCGCGGCCCTTTGCCCGCTTTCACGAGGTCGCGCGCGAAAGCGACCGCCCCGGCCTTGAGGTCCCCGTCGATGATGGCATCGAGCACGCCTTTCTCATGGGCCACCTTGGCAGGCATCGGACGTCCGCTAATCATGGCGTTCAGCGCGGCCTCCACGCCGGCAAGACGTGGCAGGCGCTGGGTGCCGGTTGCGCCCGGCAGAAGCCCCAGGCTGACTTCCGGCAGGCCTACCTGGGCAGCCGCCACGGCCACGCGGTAATGACATCCCATGGCGGTCTCGAGCCCCCCCCCGAGCGCCGTGCCATGAATCGCGGCTACCACCGGCTTGGCGAGATCCTCGATGTAGTGGACCACTTTGGGCAGCCACGGCTCTTCGATGGGCTTGTCGAACTCCGTGATGTCGGCACCCGCAATGAACGTACGGCCACTGCATATCAGCACAGCAGCCTTGGCACTGGCATCCCCGGCGAAACGCTCGAAACACGCGGCGAGGCCACGGCGTACGGGCAGCGAGAGTGCATTGACGGGCGGGTTGTCGACGGTGATGACAGCGATGTCTCCGTCCAAAGCGTAGCTGACGACCTCTGGCATGGATCTGCTTCCTTATGGTTTGCGATGCCTTGCGGCGACGGGGCCTGACGGGACATGGAGTCCCCGCTCCCGCGCCCGATGAGGCGCGCAGTATAGCCGCCGGGCGCAGGCCCGGGTATGCGTGGAGGTACCGGAGTTCATGTAACATCCGGTCACCCGGCGCGACCTGCGAGAACGGTGTGTGCCGGCCTGAATCCACAGTCCAGTACAGACAGTTCCCCATGAATCAAATCAAATCCTCGGTAGACGTGCGCGCCGACGCGTTCCAGAACAATCGGGCCGCCCTGCTGGCTCTGGTCGCGGATCTCAAGGCCCAGGTGGCTGGTGTGGCGGCCGGGGGCGGCGAGCAGGCCCGAGCTAAGCATCTTGCCCGCGGCAAGCTGCTCGCCCGGGACCGGGTCAAGGCCTTGCTGGATCCCGGAAGCCCCTTCCTCGAGCTCTCGCAGCTTGCGGCGCATGGCATGTACGGGGGCGAAGTCCCGAGCGCGGGGATCATCACCGGCATAGGGAGAATCAGTGGTGTGGAGTGCGTGGTTGTCGCCAACGACGCCACGGTCAAAGGCGGCACCTACTACCCGGAAACGGTCAAGAAACACCTCAGAGCCCAGGAAGTGGCGCGTGAGAATCGCCTGCCCTGCGTCTACCTTGTGGACTCTGGAGGCGCCTTCCTGCCCCGTCAGGACGAGGTGTTCCCGGATCGCGAACATTTCGGGCGCATCTTCTACAACCAGGCAACCCTCTCCAGTCTCGGGATTCCACAGCTCGCGGTGGTGATGGGCTCATGTACGGCCGGTGGTGCCTATGTGCCGGCGATGTCAGATGAGTCGGTGATCGTGCGCAACCAAGGCACGATTTTCCTCGGGGGGCCTCCGCTGGTGAAGGCCGCGACAGGCGAGGTGGTCAGTGCCGAGGATCTCGGCGGCGCCGATGTGCACTCGCGCCGCTCCGGTGTGACGGACCACTATGCCCGCAATGACGCCCATGCCCTCGAGATCGCGCGCCGCATGGTCGGCAACCTGAATCACCGCAAGACGCTGCCGGTGGAACGCGTCGCGGTGGAAGAGCCTCTGTACCCGTCGGAAGAACTCTACGGAGTGGTGCCCACGGATCTCCGCAAACCCTACGACGTACGCGAAGTCATTGCGCGCATCGTGGATGGCAGTCGCTTCGATGAATTCAAGGCACTCTACGGCACCACCCTCGTCACCGGCTTTGCACACCTCCATGGCTATCCCGTGGGTATCGTCGCCAACAATGGCATCCTGTTCTCGGAATCTGCGCTCAAGGGTGCGCATTTTATCGAATTGTGCTGCCAGCGCGGGATTCCGTTGATATTCCTGCAGAACATCACCGGCTTCATGGTGGGTTCCAAATACGAAGCGGGCGGTATCGCCAAGGACGGTGCCAAACTCGTCACCGCCGTGGCTTGTGCCAAGGTACCCAAATTCACGGTCATCATCGGCGGCAGTTTCGGGGCCGGCAATTACGGCATGTGCGGGCGGGCCTACAGCCCGCGCTTCCTGTGGACCTGGCCGAATGCCCGTATTTCGGTGATGGGCGGCGAGCAGGCCGCGGCAGTGCTTGCGCAGGTGCGCAAGGACAACCTGGAGGCTCAGGGACGCGCCTGGAGCGCCGAGGAAGAAGAAACCTTCAAGGCGCCGATCAGAGCCCAGTATGAAGACCAAGGGCACCCCTATTACGCGAGCGCGCGCCTGTGGGATGACGGCATCATCGACCCCGCAGATACCCGCAACGTGCTGGGCCTGGCAATTTCGGCCGCCCTCAACGCACCGATCGAGAAAACGCCGTTTGGCGTTTTCCGCATGTGAGAGACCAGTCCATGTTCCAGAAAATACTCATTGCCAACCGCGGCGAGATTGCGTGCCGCATCATGGCCACTGCGCGCCGGATGGGGATCTCGACGGTCGCCATCTATTCCAGCGCGGATGCCAACGCCTTGCATGTGCGCGAAGCCGACGAGGCACGCTGGGTGGGCCCCGCGCCCTCCGCCCAGAGCTATCTGGACATCGCGGCGATCCTCGAGGCCGCCAAGGCAACCGGCGCAGAAGCCATCCATCCCGGTTACGGCTTCCTCTCGGAAAATGCGGCTTTCGCCGAAGCCTGCAAGGCCGCGGGCCTGGTTTTCATCGGCCCCGGGGTGGAGGCCATCCGCGTGATGGGCTCCAAGAGCGAAGCCAAGACCTTGATGGCCTCTCACGGGGTACCGCTGGTACCGGGCTACTATGGAGCGGATCAGAGCGAAGCTGTGCTGACTGCTGCGGCACGTGAAATCGGCCTGCCATTGCTGATCAAGGCGTCTGCTGGTGGCGGCGGCCGCGGCATGCGCATCGTGCGCGATCTTGCCGAGTTCCCGGCTGCGCTCGCATCCGCACAACGTGAAGCGCGCAACGCCTTCGGCGACCCTGCCGTGCTGCTGGAGCGTTACGTCGAGAACCCGCGTCATATCGAGGTCCAGGTATTCGGTGATTCGTTCGGTAACGTGGTGCACCTGTTCGAGCGCGACTGCTCCCTGCAGCGCCGCCATCAGAAGGTGATCGAAGAAGCGCCTGCCGTGCATCTCACCGAAAGCCAGCGGGCAACGCTCTTCGGTGCCGCGATCAAGGCAGCCCATGCGGTGAATTACCTTGGCGCGGGTACGGTGGAGTTCATTCTCGATCGCGCCGGTGGCATCTACTTCATCGAGATGAACACGCGTTTGCAGGTGGAACATCCCGTGACCGAAAGAGTCACCGGACAGGATCTCGTCGCCTGGCAGTTGCGCGTCGCCGCCGGCGAGCCGATCCCACTGTCGCAGTCCGAGATCCGCTGCCAAGGCCATGCCATCGAGGTTCGGGTGTATGCCGAGGATCCGGCGCAGAACTTCCAGCCCTCCACCGGGCGCCTCGAACATCTGGCGCTGCCGGCAGAGTCCTCCCATGTGCGGGTCGACACGGGAGTGGCGGCCGGAGACAGTGTCACGCCCTTTTACGATGCGATGATTGCCAAGATCATCACCGACGCCGACACCCGCGCCGATGCGCTCCAGCAGATGCAACGTGCTCTGGCGCAGACCGAAATCGTGGGTCTCACCAGCAACATTCCTTATCTCCAGCGCATTCTCGCCCATCCGGAATTTCAGGCAGGCGGCTTCGATACCCACTTCGTGGAAGATCAGCGCGATGCCCTGATTCCGGTCGTGACTCCAACTCCGCCCGAGGTCTGCCTGCTCCTGGCAACCCATGCGCTGCGGGAGACCGCCCAAGGCCTGCGTCGCTATCACGCACCGTCTCCGGAAGCAGGCTCGCCCTGGGAGCGCCTGCTGGGCTTCCGTCTGAACGAAGATCCAAAGCACAGCTTTGGTTTCCTGCGCGGCGAGGAAACACTCCTGCTAGAACTGCGGCAGACGGCAGCAGGCCATGAACTCACCTGCGGCGGGCAACAGATGCAATTTGCGCCCGGACTGTGCGAAGGTCCGCGCATCGAGGTCATCCAACCCTCCACGCGCCTGCGCGGCAGTGTTATTGCGGCCGCGCGCGAGACACATGTGTTCTGGGCCGGCACGCAATATCGCTTCACCCGCTTGAACCTGCTGCCTACGGGCGAGGATGAAGCCGAGGCGGGAGACAAGCTCGTGGCCCCCATGCCCGGCGCCGTGATGGCCGTGCTGGTCGAAGTCGGCGCCAAGGTGGCGCGTGGCGCCCCTGTGCTGGTGCTGGAAGCCATGAAGATCGAACACACGTTGGTTGCGCCGTTCGATGGCACGGTGCTCGAAATCCGTTACGGGGTCGGTGAGCAGGTGTTGAGCGAAGGCGAAGAACTGGTGAAGTTGCTGCCTCTGGCGGAAATCGAACAGACATGAGTGGTGGCAAGATCGGGGCTGCGGCCGAAGCGCGCAGCCTGCTCCTGCGATGCTATGACGGCGTGCTGTCGACGATTTCTGTTGCCCTACCGGGGTATCCCTTCGGCTCGGTGGTACCTTTCTGCCTGGACAGACAAGGCCATCCGATCATCCTCATCGCGGATATCGCGCAGCACACCCGCAATGTGCTGGCAGATTCGCGCGCATCGCTCATCGTCTTCGACCGCGCCGCTCGCGACCTGCAGGCCAACGGACGCCTGACCCTGCTTGCGGATACCGAGCGGGTGGAAGCCGCAGATGACGACATTCCTTCACGGTACTACCGTTATTTTCCGGACGCCCGCGACTATCACCTGACCCACGGCTTTGCCTTCTTCAGGTTGCGTGTGAAGCGCTTGCGCTTCATCGGCGGCTTCGGCGCGATTCATTGGCTGGAACCGGCTGATGTATTGCCGGTGAATCCCTTCACGATGGCGCTCGAAGCGAGCATGGCAGAGCACATGAACGCGGATCATGTAGACGCGATGCGCCGCTATTGCCACGACCTCGGGTTAGCCAACGTGGATCAGGTGACGCCACAGTTTGCAGGCTGCGACGCGGAGGGCTTCCACCTGGTGGTGAATGACCAGGTTTTGCGCATCCTGTTCCCGCAGGCCGTGAGCAGCCCACAGGAAGTTCGCGCAGCACTCGCCGCCATGGCGCGCCGCTGAGGCTTCAAAGCCTTTAAGGTCAACACATCCCCCGGGCGCGAGGCCCGAGGGATGGACCGCATCAGGCGTTGACGTCTATCACCACCCGCCCCTTGACCTTGCCGGCAAGAATCGCTTCCGCCAGCTCTGGTACACGCGCCAGAGGCTCCGTGACCGTGCTCTTGCCGAGCGCCGCGGAATCCAGCAACGACGCGAGATCATGCCAGGCGCGGACCCGCCGGGGCATGGCGCATTGCACGGAATCGATACCGCGCAGCGTCACGCCGCGCAGAATGAACGGCATGACAGTCGACGGCAAACCGACGCCCCCGGCCAGACCGCAGGCGGCAACCACGCCTTCCTGACGAGTCTGGGCCAGCACCGTACCCAATGTGTTGGCGCCCACACTGTCGACGGCGGCCGCCCAGCGTTCTTTCTCCAGGGGCTTGCTGTCGCGCGCCAGTTCAGCGCGTTCGATGATTTCGCCGGCGCCAAGTTCCTTGAGATAGTCAGCGAGTTCGGGCCGTCCCGTGACCGCGGCCACCTGATAGCCGAGGCGCTTCAACAGCATGATCGACACCGAGCCGACGCCACCCGCGGCACCTGTCACGAGCACAGGACCGTGGTCCGGACGAATCCCGTGATCCTGGACTGCGTGCACGCAGAGCATCGCGGTGTAACCGGCGGTGCCGATGGCCATTGCATCATGCAGGGAGAGTTTCTCCGGCACGCGGACGAGGAAGGCGCCGTTCACCCGCTGCTGTTGGGCATAGCCGCCATGCTGATCTTCGGACAGACCATACCCATTCACCAACACCCGGTCACCGGCTTTCCATGCGGGATCTTCAGAACTCAGCACGGTGCCGGCGAGATCGATGCCGCACACCAGTGGCGTGCGCCGGCAAATCTTTCCCTTGCCGGTCACGGCGAGGCCGTCGAGCGGCGCGCCGGCACTGTCGCGCAGCCGGACCACCGGCCGCGCACCGTCGAGCGTCACCTCGACCTGCCAGCCGAGCGCCTTCTGCGCCTCCGCGCGTTCCAGCGTCTGGTTCCAGGCGAGGCCCTTGAGGTAGGCGTCGGGCGTGTCGAGGCCGCGCCAGCTGTCGGTCGCCACCCAGACGAAGATACCGTTGACGACGAAGATGACGCCGAAGAAGCCGATGAACAGCGCCAGCGTCCTGCGGCCGGTCATGCGGAATCCCGTCCCGCCGCTCA
>JAURMM010000227.1 GCA_030830685.1 Gammaproteobacteria bacterium
CGCGCCGCGCGCTGATGTTCACACCGGAATCCTGGGCCACCGAGCGCTCGATTCCCGTGCCGACCAACGGCTTCTGGGTGCGCAGGGTCGGAACCGCCTGGCGTTGCATGTTGGAACCCATGAGCGCGCGGTTCGCGTCATCGTGCTCCAGGAACGGAATGAGCGCCGCAGCCACCGACACGATCTGCATCGGGGACACGTCCATGTACTGGACGCGATCCGGTGAAGACAGCGTGAATTCATTGAGGTGTCGGGAGGACACGAGGCCGTCGATGAGGCGCCCGTCCTTGTCGAGCGCCGCGTTCGCCTGCGCGATCACGTACTGGCTTTCCTCGATCGCGGAGAGGTAATCCACTTCATCCGTGACCACGCTGTCGATGACCTTGCGATAAGGCGTTTCGAGGAAACCGTACTTGTTCGTGCGCGCGAACACGGCAAGCGAGTTGATGAGACCGATGTTCGGTCCTTCAGGTGTCTCGATGGGGCATACACGTCCATAGTGCGTAGGATGCACGTCACGCACTTCAAAGCCTGCACGTTCGCGGGTAAGACCGCCCGGCCCGAGCGCGGAGACGCGACGCTTATGCGTGACTTCGGACAGCGGGTTGTTCTGATCCATGAACTGGGAAAGCTGGCTGGAGCCGAAGAACTCCTTGATCACGGCCGACACGGGCTTCGCGTTTATCAGCTCCTGCGGCATGATGCCTTCGGACTCGGCGAGGCTCAGACGTTCCTTGACGGCGCGTTCCACGCGCACCAGGCCGACGCGGAACTGGTTTTCCGCCATTTCACCCACGGAGCGCACCCGGCGATTGCCGAGGTGATCGATGTCGTCCACCGTGCCATTGCCGTTCCGGATGTCGACCAGTGTGCGGATGACATCCGAGATGTCGGAACCGTAGGTCTGCAGGCGGTTCCTGATCTCTCCCCACGGGAGTTTCACGCCGTCGACCTTCTCATCGCCGGTGAGCAGCCGACGCAGTTCCGGCAGGATACGGGACAGAGGGATCTCCAGCGCCTCGGTGGCCTTGACGTCCCGTTTCTTGCTCTTGTCTTCAAGCAGATCCTTGAGATCTTTTTCCAGCAGCGACAGGTAATACATGCTGTCGAGCAGGACACCCGGCACCTCGCTGCCCGGACGCCCCACCCTGCGGTTGAACTTCATGCGCCCCACGGAGGAAAGGTCGTAGCGATCTTCAGTGAAGAACAGGTTCTTGAACAAGTTCTCCGCGGCATCCTTGGTCGGCGGCTCGCCCGGACGCATCATGCGGTAGATTTCCACCTGCGCCTCGAGCTGGGTGCGGGTGTTGTCGGCACGCAGGGTGTCGGACATGTAGGCGCCATGATCGAGGTCATTCGCGAAAATCGTCTCGATCGTGGCAATTTTTGCAGCCATGAGCTTGTTCAGGAGTTCATCGGTGATCTCGCTGTTGGCTTCTGCCACCAGCTCACCGGTATCCATGCGCACGATGTCACGCGCCAGGATCTTGCCGATCACAAAGCTGCGGGGAATGGCAATTTCACTCAGATTGGCCTTCTGGATATCACGGATATGGCGCACTGTGATGCGGCGTTCCGCCTCGACGATGACATTGCCCTTGGCATCCGTCAGGTCGAAGTCCAGCGTGACCCCGCGCAGGCGCTCGGGCACCAGCTTGAGCAGGATCTCATCACCATCGAGCGAGAGCGTGTCGCGCTCGAAGAACATCTCCAGCATCTGCTCAGAGTTGTAGCCCAGCGCGCGCAACAGCACGGTCGCGGGTATTTTGCGACGGCGGTCGATGCGCACGTAGACCAAGTCTTTCGGGTCGAACTCGAAATCCAGCCACGAGCCGCGATAAGGAATCACGCGTGCGGAGAACAGCAGTTTGCCGGACGAGTGGGTCTTGCCACGATCGTGGTCGAAAAACACACCGGGTGAGCGGTGGAGCTGGGACACGATGACCCGCTCTGTACCGTTGATCACGAAGGTTCCGTTCTCCGTCATGAGCGGAAGTTCGCCCATGTAGACTTCCTGCTCGCGGATATCCTTGATGGCCTTGTCGGCACCGGATTCCTTGTCGAACAGCACCAGACGGACCTTCACGCGCAACGAAGCTGCGTAAGTCAGGCCGCGCACCTGGCACTCTTTCACATCGAAGATGGGCGCGCCGAGGCGGTAGCTCACGTACTCGAGAACGGCGTTTCCGGAATAGCTCTCAATCGGGAAGACCGATTTGAAGGCGGCGTGAAGTCCATCGTCGATACGACGATCGGCGGGGGTATCCGCTTGCAGGAAAGCCCGATAGGACTCGAGCTGCGTCTCCAGCAGATACGGAATGCCGAGAATGGAACTACGCTTGCCGAAATCCTTGCGGATACGCTTTTTCTCGGTGTACGAATAGGCCATGGTCGTCCTCTTTTCAGTCGCTTCCGGTGCGTTTCATGAGCGGCGCCGGAATGCTTGGAAAGTCAGGGAACGGGCACGCAAGACACGGTGGGGGCTCGCGCCACCACCGTGTCTTGCGTGAATTGAGGAGCAAGATCGTCAAGCGCTCGCGCTTACTTCAGTTCGACCTTGGCGCCAGCTTCTTCAAGCTCTTTCTTGATCTTCTCGGCTTCAGCCTTCGGTGCGGCTTCCTTCACGGTGGAGGGCACGCCCTCGACCATGTCCTTGGCTTCCTTCAGGCCGAGCCCGGTGATGGCGCGGATCGCCTTGATGACGTTGACCTTGTTCTCGCCGAAGCTGGTCATCACGACATCGAAGTCTTCCTTCACTTCAGCCTGGGCGCCGCCGGCGTCACCGCCCGGGGCCATCATCATCGGTGCAGCCGCGACGGCTGCCGACACGCCCCACTTTTCCTCAAGGGCCGAGACCAGCTCGGTGACTTCGAGGATCGACATGTTGCTCAGGGTTTCAATCAATTCTTCTTTGGACATGGCCATGGTGGCACTCCTTCAAACAGATAGTTGATAAAGCCGGGGACTGGGGTCAGGCGGCTTGTTGCTTGTCGCGCCATGCAGCGAGCACGCGTACGAACTGACCGGCCGGTTCAGCCAGGGTGCGTACAAGCTTGCCACCAGGCGCCTTCAGTACGCCGAGCAGCTGCGACCGGGCCTCGTCCAGCGTTGGCAACGTGGCCAATACCTGAAGGTCTTCCGGCCCCCGCAGGGCGCCTGCGAACGCAATCGCGACTGGAACGAGCTTCTGATTGTCCTTGACGAAATCACGGACTACGCGTGCACCGGCGCCGGGGTCTTCTTGCGAGAACACCAGCAACAGGGGTCCGGTCAATTTCGGCTGAAGACATTCGAAGGTCGTACCTTCCAGCGCGCGTCTGGCCAGGGTGTTCTTCACCACCTTGACGAAAACGCCAGCCTTGCGGGCCCGTACGCGCAGATCTGTCATCTGGGCGACGGTGAGGCCTGCATACTCGGCGGCAATTGCCGCCTGCGCTGTTCCAGCGACCGCGTTGACTTCAGCAACAACCGTTTTCTTTTGCTCTAAAGTCAAACTCACGATGTTTCTCCTGGATTGATGTCCTCTCGCGAAGACATCACACCTTGTTTTCACTCCACGGATATGGAGTGGTATCCCACGGTGCCCTCACCAGGTACTACCTGCTTTGGAGCCACCGTCTACGCGGGCCGTTCCTGAGAACGATTACCGCTCCGGCCATTTCAGGCCGGTGCGACCTGCGGTCTTTGACGCCTGCCGGGCATGTACCCGGCAACCCAAAGTTCTGTTCTGCGTCAGCCGGCTTCCACGGAAGCACGATCCACCGCAATCCCCGGACCCATGGTCGAGGACACGCTGATCTGGCGCAGGTAAATGCCTTTTGAAGTACTCGGCTTGGCCTTGCGAAGGTCAGCCAGCACAGCTTCGCAGTTGGCCTTGAGCGAGGCCACGTCGAACGAGGCCTTGCCAATCGAGCAATGGATGATGCCCGCCTTGTCGGTACGGTAGCGCACCTGACCGGCCTTGGCGTTGCGCACAGCGGTTGCAACGTCGGTCGTGACGGTCCCGACCTTCGGGTTCGGCATCAGGCCGCGAGGACCGAGAATCTGGCCGAGCTGGCCCACTACACGCATGGTGGCCGGGGTCGCGATTGCCACATCGAAATTCAGGTTGCCGGCCTTGACCTGTTCGGCCAGGTCGTCCAAGCCAACGATGTCGGCTCCGGCGGCACGCCCTTTTTCAGCGTCTGCACCTTCAGCGAACAGGGCCACGCGCACCTGGCTGCCCGTTCCATGTGGGAGGACAGTGGCGCCGCGCACAACCTGATCGGACTTGCGGGGGTCGACACCGAGATTCACGGCGATGTCCACGGACTCATCGAACTTGGCCGATGCGATTTCCTTGACCAGACCCAAGGCTTCTTCAAGGGTTCGTTGCCGGTTCCGGTCGCCCACCTTGGCCATGATGGCGGTCCAACGCTTGCTCTGCTTTGCCATGGCTCAGCCCTCCACTTCCAGGCCCATGCTGCGGGCCGTGCCTGCGATCGTACGGAAGGCAGCCTCTTCACCGGCGGCGGTGAGATCGGGTGCCTTGGTCTTGGCAATCTCGAGCACCTGCGCGCGCGTGACTTTGCCCACCTTGTCCTTGTTCGGGACACTGCTGCCCTTGGGCACGCCCGCGGCCTTACGCAGCAGGACGGATGCCGGTGGCGTCTTGGTGACGAAGGTGAAGGATCGATCCGAGAACACCGTGATCACCACGGGGATTGGCAGACCCGGTTCCAGTTCCTGGGTGCGCGCGTTGAACTGCTTGCAGAACTCCATGATGTTGACGCCGCGTTGACCCAACGCAGGTCCCACCGGAGGACTGGGATTCGCCTTGCCCGCTGCGACCTGCAGCTTGATATAGGCGTCGATTTTCTTGGCCATGAAGGATCTCCCTTGGGTACAAACGCCTTGCGGCTCCCCGTTTCAATTGCGGCACCCCGATCTCTCGACCGGAACACCAATCAGGCTTTCCGCCTCAGTCCTTGGAAACCTGTCCGAACTCGAGTTCCACAGGTGTCGAGCGGCCAAAGATGGACACGGCCACCCGCAGACGGCTCTTCTCGTAATTCACTTCCTCGACCGCGCCATTGAAGTCCGTGAACGGCCCATCGATGACGCGGACAACTTCACCCACCTCGAAGAGGACTTTGGGCCTCGGCTTCTCGGTGCCTTCCTGGATGCGATTCAGGATGGTCTGCGCCTCGCGCTCGGTGATGGGTGTCGGCTTGTCACTGGTGCCGCCGATGAAACCCATGACCTTTGGGCAATCCTTGACGAGATGCCATGACGACTCGTCCATGTCCATCTGGACAAGGACATAGCCGGGAAAGAACTTGCGATCACTCTTGCGTTTCTGGCCATCGCGCATCTCGATGACTTCTTCCGTCGGCACGAGGATCTGCCCGAACTTTTCCTCCAGGCCGCTGCGCTTGATGCGGTCTTCCAGCGAGCGTTTGACCTGGTTTTCAAAGCCCGAGTAAGCGTGAACAACGTACCACTGAAGAGCCATCTGATAATTCCTGTGCTTATCCCATCAACCAGCGGATGACTACGGCCAGCAGCATGTCGAGCAGCCACAGGATGATCGCCGCAATGAAAACCACCACGAATACGGCAAGTGTGGTCTGCAGTGTTTCCTGGCGTGTGGGCCAGACAACCTTGCGTACTTCCACCTGGACATCACTCGCGAAGGCTGCAAGAGCACGTCCGCGGACAGTCTGCGCAGCGATCACGATGGCCACACCCACTGCCGCCAGCAGGCCGAGCACCCTGTAAAGCCTCGATACCTCGGCGAAGATGTAGAAGGCACCGAGACCAGCCAGCATGAAGGCCAGGGCCACGGCGAGTTTCACCGTATCCAGCGTGGCTTGGGGGGACTCAACGTTGGAATTCATGGCGCCGGGTGACAGCCTTATAGGTCGTGCGAGTTGCTTCATTCAGGAACACGGAAGTGGCAGGCCAGGAGGGTCTCGAACCCCCAACCTGCGGTTTTGGAGACCGCCGCTCTGCCAATTGAGCTACTGGCCTTCCGTGTTACCTGTCCTGTCTCTCTGGTCCGCAGGGTTCATGCCACCGGGCCGCATTCACAGCCCGGGATATGCGCCCCGCGGCGCATGCTTACTTGTCGAGGATCTTGGCCACGACACCGGCGCCGACGGTACGGCCTCCCTCGCGAATCGCGAACCGCAGCCCCTCTTCCATCGCAATCGGGTTGATCAGCTTCACCTGGATCTTCACGTTGTCTCCAGGCATCACCA
>JAURMM010000228.1 GCA_030830685.1 Gammaproteobacteria bacterium
GCTGCGTGCTGCCCGGTCTCGCCAAGCGCCCGCGCATGCCAGTACTGCCAGCGCAGGGCGTTGGTTGTGGCGCCGCGCGGAACGCCCGCCGTCCACACCACCAGATCTTTCCACGCCCGGGCGCGCAGACCCTCGCGCAGACGGAAGCGTTCCACGGCATCGTCAACACCAGCCTCGTTCACCTGGCGCAGATAATCCAGCCGTTCTGGATGATTCGCTGCCACCGCGGCGACCGCCAGTTCGCGTTGGACCATCCCGGCCTGTGCCGGCGTGAACGCATACCGACTTTGCGCCTGGCGCCAGGCGAGGCTCGCGCTCGCCAGACCTTGATGGGCATGGCGACCGAGGCCATGGGCAATCACATCGCGCAATTGTGGACTGTCCGGCCTGCCGGCGGTGAGATTGAGCGTCTGCGCCGGGGCTCCGTGGACCTTGTGCAACAGTTCGGCAAGTATCCGGTCAGAGGGCGCCGCGTAGCGCTTGGCGATGGCGACGGAGAGGCTGGTATTGCCGGCCTTGCCGGCGAGCATCACCCGTTGCCACACCAGTGCGTCGGTCAGTGCACCGCGAGTCCGCAACACTTCAAACACCGCATTGCAGCTTGGCACCTGGGACTTGCCCGTCAGCCAAAGGTCCAGCCCCACCTTCATCGCACGCGGCTTGTTGCCCGTCTCGAGATCGCGGCGCAGCGCGTGGCAACGTAACTCGGGGTCACTTTGGGGCGTGTAATCCTCAGAGAACAGATCGAAACGGCCTTGCCGTGCAGTTTCCCGCAACCAGTCCGTGCGCAATCGTGCTGCGGGCAGGCTGCCCGCGTGTGCGGCGAGAAAGGCCCGCACTTCGTTGGCAGGCAGTGCCCGCAGCTTGCGCTTCAGGGGGTAATAGATGAGCCAGGGTGTGAGTGGATAAGCGCGCAGCGCCGCAAGCGTTTCCGCGCGTGGTGTTGCGCCCTTGAGGACTTCCCGATACTTGGCTTCAAATAGGGCTCGCTGCCTCGCCATGTCGTCGGCCATGGCCACAAGAGTGAAACCGCAGAGCGCGGCAAGGATCAGAAGTCGCTTCATCGGCACCACACAGCGAGGATGCCGCAATTTTCACTGCAGCCCACGGCGCTTGCAAATGCCAAACCCGCGAACGCCGGGGTTTTTCGAGGAGATCTTCAGAATGTCCGGTTCCTATGTGAGTACCGAATCACGTGCTGCCTTCGATGTCGCCGCCCTGTTAAAAGGGCGGCGCACCATCCATGAGTTCACGCAGGAGGCAGTGCCGGAAGCACAAATACTGCACGCGCTGGACCTTGCCTGCTGGGTGCCCAACCATCACCGTACCGAGCCTTGGAGGTTCTATCTGCTCGGCGCGGTGGCGCGGGGCCGGGTGATCGATCTGAATACTGAGCTCGTACGCGCGAGCAAGGGGGATGCGGCGGCGGAAGCCAAGCGTCGACGCTGGGACGCCATGCCCGGCTGGCTGGTGCTCACGTGTCAGCTTCATCCGGATGCCGCACGGGAACGCGAAGACTACGCGGCCTGTTGCTGTGCGGCCCAGAATCTGGCGCTCGGGTTGTGGTCCCAGGGCATCGGGCTCAAGTGGGGCACCGGCAAGGTCATACGTACGCCGGATTTCCTCGACATCATCGGGGCCGTTCCCGGGCAGGAGTTTGCCGTCGGCCTGTTCTGGTACGGCTATCCGGCGGAAGTGCCCCAGCAGGCGCGCCGGCCGGTGCAGGCGCTCACGCGGATTGTTGCCTGAACGCTCCCGCGTGGGATGTCGTGGACGGGCCTGAAGCGCCCCGGAGCTGACGATCAGGAAGGGGCGCCCAGGCGACGCGCTCGCCTCTCACGCTGTGCGGAGTCTTCCTGATCGATGTCTTCGCCCGAGACTTCGGGCCAGCCCTGCATGTTCCGGTGAATCAGCCCACACAGGGCATCGATGTGGGGAAGACTGGCATTCAGTGCCGGGATGTAACGCAGATCGCTGCCGCCAGCCTCGATGAAGGCCTCGCGGTTCAGGATGGCTATTTCTTCCAGCGTCTCCAGACAATCCACCGAGAATCCCGGGCACACCACATCCACGGTGCGTACACCCTGACGGGCGGTTTCCTGCAGGGTGAGATCGGCGTAGGGCTCCAGCCAGCGTTCGCGCCCGAACCGGGACTGGAACACCACTTGCCATTCGTTCGCGGCCAGTCCCAGTTTTTCCGCTACCAGTCTGGCTGTTGCCTGGCAGTGGCAGAAGTACGGATCGCCTTGCGTGAAATAGCGGTACGGCAGGCCATGAAAGGAAAAGAAGAGCCGATCAGGGCGTCCCGCCGCTGCCCAGTGTGAGGAAATGGAATCCGCGATTGCGGAGATGTAGGCGGGCTCAGCGTGATAGCTGCTGATGAAGCGCAGATCGGGCACCCAGCGCCAGCGCTGGAGCACCGCGACCACGGCATCAAAGACCGAGCCGGTCGCCGGACCCGAATACTGAGGATACAGGGGCAACACCAGCACCCGTCGTGTACCTGCCGCGCGCAGTTTTTCCAGCCCTTCCGCAACCGATGGCTCGCCGTAGCGCATGGCGAGCGCCACAGTGATGCGGTCACCGAATTGATGCTGGAGCTGCGCGCGCACGGCATGCTCCTGGGCCCGCGAAAGCACCAGCAGGGGCGAGCCCTCATCGGTCCAGATCTTGCCGTAGGCATGAGCTGAGCGGCGTGGCCGGATATTCAGGATGATCCCGTGCAGGATGGGCAGCCACAGCCACCGCGGGAGCTCTATGAGCCGCGGGTCCGACAGGAACTCAGCGAGGTAGCGTCGCAGGGCCTTGGGGGTGGGAGCGGAAGGTGTTCCCAGATTGCACAGCAGGACGCCCACCCGTCCGCTCGCCGCATGGGAGAACGCCGCTGCGTCGGTGCCGACATAGCTGGAAGTGGGGGGCTGCTGCACGGGAAAATCAGGGGGATTTCAATAAGTCGATGTTAACAGGATTCAGCGCCAGGCTGGTCAGTCCGCTGTGCACGACAAACCTCCTGAAACGCCTGCAGTAGACGCTCGCCCGGCACGAAGGCACAGTACGGCGCCTCGCCAATCGCCCGGAACAGTGCGCCCTCATGGATCCTGCCCGATATCTTCTGAAACCCGGCACTCAGCTCGCGTTGGAGAAGATGCCGACCCGCGATCATTCTGGAGTACCGGAGAAGACGGCCCGCGTGGTGGCAACCCAGGCGCTCGCAGAGGAAATCGGTAGCTTGCAGCAGCGGCTTTACGCGACACAGCGCCATCGCCTGCTGGTCGTTTTTCAGGGTATGGACACCTCCGGCAAGGACGGCACCATCCGCAACGTCTTCTCCGGCGTCGCGCCGCTTGGCGTGCGCGCGGTGAATTTCCGGGCGCCCTCCGAGGAGGAACGGGCGCGTGATTATCTCTGGCGCATCCACCAGCATGTACCACGTACCGGTGAAATCGCGCTGTTCAATCGCAGCCACTATGAGGATGTGCTGGTGGTTCGCGTGCAAGGCCGGATCTCGCGCGCGGAGTGCTTGCAGCGTTACCACCACATCCGCGAGTTCGAGCGCATGCTGGTGGAAACGGGAACCACACTCGTCAAGATCTTCCTCCACATTTCCAAAGACGAACAACGTGAGCGCCTGCAGGCACGTATCGATAATCCGGCCAAGCACTGGAAGCTGCTGCCCTCGGATCTCGAAGCACGGCGCCGGTGGTCGGATTACATGGAGGCCTACGAGGATGCCTTGCGCGAAACCTCCACATCCCACGCCCCCTGGCATGTGATCCCCTCCGACAGCAAAACCGCGCGAAACCTCATCGTCGCGACTTTGTTGCGTGACTGCCTGGCCAGTATGCCGATGAATGTTCCCGACGCCTCGCACGATTTGCGTGGCCTGATCGTCGCCTGACCGATGCTTCATTTGGGAGAGCCCCGGTTCTAACCCGGGCGGGCAGCACGGCCGGGGTAATGATTCCTGCCAGGGTCTCCCATCCTCCGACGGATCCTGCCGAGCTGAGCATGTAGAATCGGCCTCTCCCGTGCGCTCGAAGAACAAGAATGCCCTGGGCACTGCACGCGGGGGGTGCCCAAAGCCCGGAATTTGTCATGATCATTCGCTTCAACTGGCCGTCCGTCGGCGGTCTTGTCCTGCTTGTCCAATTGCTTGTCGCCTGCGACCCCGCCTCGGCGCCGCCCGCGGGAGGTCCGCCCGAGGCGCCCCCCGTGAGTGTCGCAGCGGCGGTTACGCGCGAAGTCACCCTTGCGGATGAGTACCCGGGGCGTTTCGAGGCGGTTGACTCAGTCGACGTCAGGGCCCGGGTCAACGGCTATCTGGAATCGGTGCACTTCAAACCGGGAACCGAGGTCAGCAAGGGCCGCCTGCTGTTCCAGATCGACCCACGGCCCTTCCGCGCCCAGCTTACGGAAGCACGGGCCGCGCTCGCCAATACCGAGGCCCAGCTCGCCCTGGCGCGGACCGAGAAGAATCGGCAGGCGAAGATGCTCGGCACGCGCGCAACCAGTCAGCGCGCCTTCGATACCGCGGTGGCGCAGGTGCAGACCTTGGAAGCCGCGCGCGAGGCGAATCTCGCGACCATGGAGCGCGCACGCCTCAGCCTTGAATACACCCGCATCACGGCGCCCATCGATGGACGTGTGGGCAAGGACGAAGTGACGCTTGGCAATCTGGTCCAGGGCGAGGGCCCGGACTCTCCGGTGCTGACCACCTTGGTATCACTAGACCCCATCCGCGTGTCCTTCGAGGCGGACGAACGGGCCTACCTGCGTTACATCGCCGGTGCCCGCGACCGAGGCCTTGCGGTGGAAGTGGGCCTCGCCGGTGAAGAGGGCTTTCACCATCAGGGGATGCTCGAGTTCGTGGACAACCAGTTGGCGCTCTCCACCGGCACCGTGCGTATGCGCGCGGTGCTCGCCAATCCCGATCGCCAGTTCACCCCGGGACTCTTCGCCCGGGTGAGGCTACGTGCGACCACGGGTGCAGAGCGGGTGGTGCTGGTGGCGGAGCGCGCCATCGGCACGGACCAGACCAAGCGTTTCGTGCTGGTGCTGGGCCCGGAAAACGTTGCGAATTACCGCGAAGTGATGCTTGGACGCCAGATAGGCAGCTTGCGCGTGATCACCAGTGGCCTGAAGGAGGGTGAGCTGGTGGTGGTGAACGGCCTGCAACGCGTGCGACCCGGTACGCCGGTCACGCCCGAGCAGGTGCCCATGGAGGAAGCGCCCGAACAGCCGGGTGACAGGGGCGCTGCCGCCACTCCTGCGGGCGGCTGAGCACCATGAATATTTCGCGTACGTTCATCGAACGACCGATTCTTGCGGGCGTGATGTCCGCGGCGATCTTCATGGCCGGGCTCATCGCCATCTACCTTCTGCCGGTCTCGGAATATCCCGAGGTGGTGCCACCTTCGGTGGTGGTGACGGCGACTTATCCCGGCGCCAATCCTGAAGTGATCGCCGAAACGGTTGCCGCGCCACTGGAGGAACAGATCAACGGCGTGGAAAACATGCTCTACATGTCTTCCATGGCGACCACCGACGGCATCCTTCAGCTCACGGTCACGTTCAAAATTGGCGTCGATCCCGATCTCGCGGAATCCCAGGTCCAGAACCGCGTGCAGCGTGCGCTGCCCCGCCTGCCGATGGAAGTGCGCCAGTACGGCGTCATCACCAAGAAACAGTCGCCGAACCTCACCATGGTGGTGCATCTCATCTCCGCCGACAGCCGCTACGACGAGCTGTATCTGCGCAACTACGCGATGATCAATCTTCGCGACGATCTGCGGCGCCTGGACGGCATGGGGGATGTGGTCATCTTCGGCGGCGGCGACTACGCCATGCGGGTGTGGCTCGATCCCCAGAAGCTTGCCGCGCGCGAACTGACTGCAACCGATGTGGTCGCCGCCATCCAGGAGCAGAACCAGCAGGTGGCGGCCGGCGTGATCGGCGCGCAGCCGGCGGCGCCGAACATCGAATTCCAGCTCTCGGTCAACACGCAAGGCCGTCTCACGACCGAAGAGGAGTTCGGGGAGATCATCGTTGGCACAGCCGCGGATGGCGGACTTCTGCGTCTGCGGGATGTGGCGCGTATCGAGCTGGGCGCCGGGGATTACTCCCTGCGCAGTTATCTCAACAGCAAGCCCGCCGTCGCGCTTGGGCTGTTCGAAGCGCCGGGCGCCAACGCCGTGGCCTTGTCGCGCAATGTGCGTGAGCTCATGACCAAGGCCGCAAAGGATTTTCCGCAGGGCGTGGAATTCCAGGTCATCTACGACCCGCCCCGGTTCGTGCGCAAATCGATCGAAGCCGTGGTCAAGACCCTGCTGGAAGCGGTGGCGCTGGTGGTCGTGGTAGTGATCGTATTCCTCAAGACCTGGCGCGCGTCCATCATTCCGTTGATTGCGGTGCCAGTGTCGATCGTGGGTACTTTCGCGGTGATGCTGCTTGCAGGGTTTTCAATCAACACCCTGACGCTGTTCGGTCTGGTGTTGTCCATCGGCATCGTGGTGGACGATGCCATTGTGGTGGTGGAGAACGTTGAACGGAACATCGAGCTCGGCCTCAACCCGGTGGCGGCCACCCGACGCGCCATGGATGAGGTTTCAGGACCCATCTTCGCCATCCTGCTTACGCTTTGCGCGGTGTTCATTCCCATCGCCTTCATCAGCGGCCTGCAGGGGCAGTTCTATCGCCAGTTCGCGTTGACGATTGCCATCTCAGCGGCCATTTCCGCCTTCAGCTCGCTGACCTTGTCGCCCGCGTTGGCTGCGGTCCTGCTGCGTCCCCATCACGCGCCAAAGGATGGCTTCACGCGTGTCATGGATGCACTGTTCGGCTGGTTTTTCCGCGGCTTCGACGCAGTCTTCCGCGGGGCTGCCCGTCGCTACGTGAATGCAGTGCGCAGAATCCTGCGTGGCAAGCTGGTGGTGCTGGCGCTCTACCTGTGCTTGCTGGGGCTGACCTGGGTGCTGTTCCACAAGGTGCCGAGCGGGTTCATCCCCAATCTCGACAAGCAATATCTCGTCGGCTTCATCCAGCTGCCAGATGGCGCCTCGCTGGAGCGCACTGATCGCATCGTGCACAAGGTCACTGGCATCGCGCGCGAGACGCCCGGCGTGGTTGATGTGGTGGCCTTCACCGGGCTTTCGATCAACGGCTTCACCAACTCGACGAATGCTGCGGTGTTTTTCTTCGGCCTGGAAGACTTCGAACTGCGCGAGAGCCCTGAACTGAGAGGCGGCGCACTCGCCATGACGCTGAATCAGCGTCTTGCGGTCATCCAGGATGCTTTTGTCGCGGTCTTTCCCTCGCCGGCGGTCGACGGTCTCGGTTCGATCGGCGGCTTTAAGATGCAGCTCGAGGATCGTGCAGGGGTGGGGAGCAAGGAGCTCTACGCCACCCTGCAGTCCGTGCTGATGCAGGCTTGGCAGAGCCCGGAAATGGCGGGTGTGTTCTCCAGCTACCAGATCAACGTGCCCCAGCTCTACGCCGATGTGGACCGTGCCAAGGCCAAGCAGATGGGGGTGAATCTGAATGACGTCTTTGCCACCCTGCAGGTGAATCTCGGCTCGTATTACGTCAACGATTTCAACCGTTTTGGCAAGACCTACCGCGTAATCGTGCAGGCGGATGGACCGTTCCGTGAAAGCGCCGAAGACATTCCAGTGCTCAAGACCCGCAACCGCGTGGGCGAAATGGTTCCGCTGGGGGCTCTGGTCGATGTCCAGCAAAGCTTCGGTCCTGACCGCGCGATGCGCTACAACGCCTTTCCTGCCGCCGACATCAACGGCGCAACCGCACCTGGATTCAGTTCAGGCCAGGCTCAGGCCAAACTGGAAGAACTGGTGCGCGCAAATGCCCCGCGCGGAATCACCTTCGAGTGGACCGATCTCGTCTATCAGGAAATCCTCGCCGGCAATACCGCGGTGATCGTCTTCCCCTTGTGTGCGTTGCTGGTATTCCTGGTGCTGGCGGCCCAATACGAGAGTCTCAAGCTGCCCTTGGCCATCATCCTCATCGTACCGCTCTGTCTGCTCTTTGCCGTGATCGGCGTCTATCTCACGGGCGGCGATCGCAACATCTTCACGCAGATTGCGCTCTTTGTGTTGATGGGGCTCGCCTGCAAGAACGCTATCCTGCTGGTGGAATTCGCGCGTGAGTTCGAGATGCGCGAGCCACTGGCCGGGCCCGTGGTTGCGGCCTTGCAGGCCTGTCGCATGCGCTTGCGTCCCATCCTCATGACCTCCATCGCCTTCATCATGGGCGTGTTGCCGCTGGTGACCTCCTCCGGAGCGGGTGCCGAGATGCGGCAGACCATGGGTATCGCGGTGCTTTCCGGCATGATCGGGGTGACCTTCTTTGGCCTCTTTCTGACCCCGGTCTTCTACGTGCTGCTTCATCGCAAACCCCGTCGCGAGAAACAGGTGAAGATAGCGCCAGGGGAGGGCATGACATGAATCCGCGCTACGCTTTGCCCCTGCTCCTGGCGTTGACGGGTTGTTCGCTTGCGCCCGCGGTGCCAGAGCCGGCATTGAACACACCTGCAGCCTGGAAGGAGACACCGGCCCAGATCTCTGGTGACTGGAAGGTCGCGACACCTGCAGACGATGCGGCACGCGGACCCTGGTGGACGGTGTTCCATGACCCGGTCCTCGATGGGCTGATCGCGCGTGCCAGTGTGGACAACCAGAATCTGCAGGCTGCGCTTGCGAGACTCGAACAGTCCCGTGCCCAGGTGCGTGTGGCGGGCGCCCAACGGCTGCCACGTATCGATCTCGGCTTGGGCGCATCCCGGATCCAGCCAAGTGCGGTCATCCTCGATTCCTTCGGGGGCGGCGGGCCAGCGACCCTCGAGGACTACACGCAGATCAATACCAGGCTCAGCGCCAGTTACGAGCTTGACCTCTTCGGGCGAGTGCGCGATTCCGTGAAGGCGGCCGAGGCAGACTTCGCGGCCCAACGCGCGCTCTATGAAAGCCTCACACTCAGCCTGCAGGGCGATGTGGCCCAGACTTACTTCCTTATTCGGGCGACAGATGAGGAGCTGCGGGTACTGCGTGAGGGTATCAAGCTGCGCGAAGATGCCGTGGCGCTAGTGGCGGCCCGCGTGGAGGCTGGTGACACAGACGACTTTGATCTTGCGCGCAGCCGCACTGATCTGGAAACGGCGCGTGCCGAGCTGGAGGCTGTCAGCCGCAGTCGGGCTGCGTATGAACATGCGCTCGCCGTGCTTTGTGGAGAGACCCCCGCGGCGTTCAGCCTCACCGCTGCACCGGCGACGCAGACACTACCGCGGATTCCTCCGGGGCTGCCCTCTGCACTTCTGGAACGTCGCCCGGATGTGGCGGCGGCCGAGCGTCGCATGATTGCTGCCAATGCCCGCATCGGCGTGGCCAAGGCCGCGTTCTATCCGGTGCTCAATCTCACCGCCAACTTCGGTGTCGAGTCCGGAGGCGTGGGCGAGCTTTTCAAGTGGAGCAGTCGCACGTGGGCCCTCGGCCCCATTGCCGGCCCGCTGCTCAGCCTGCCGATCTTCGATGGTGGTCGCAATCGCGCCAATCTCGTCTCGGCCGAGGCCAGCCTGGAGGCCGAAGTGGCCGTGTATCGCCAGACCGTGCTCGATGCCTTCGTCGAGGTTGAGGACAGCCTGTCCGGATTGCGCACCCTGGCGGCACAGCGCGCAGCGCTGACTCGCGCAATTGATTCAGCGCAAGCTGCCAACACGATTGCCGAGGCACGCTTCGAGGCTGGAGCAACGGGGATGATCGATGTGCTGGAGGCGCGGCGCAGCCTGCTTGCAACCCAGCGGCTTGGCGTGCAGGCCGATGGGGCCCGCGCGGTGACTACTGTGTCCTTGGTGCGCGCCTTGGGCGGCGGCTGGTAGTGCAGGGGCCGCTTTCGCGGAACCTTCCGGGCCGTTAGGCTGCGAGCCCGCAGGATCGATCCGCACGCAGGAGGGCAGGCAGGAGACATGGCAGCGCGCATTTTCATCGATGGCGAGGCAGGCACCACCGGTCTCCAGATCAAGGACCGTCTTGCGGCTCGGCGGGACATCACGCTCGTCAGCATCGCGCCTGAGCGTCGCAAGGATCCTGCGGCCCGCGCGGAGCTCCTGAATGAGGTCGACCTGGTCATGCTGTGCCTGCCGGATGACGCGGCGCGCGAAGCCGTGGCGATGATCACCAACCCCGTGGTACGGGTGATTGATGCCAGCACGGCACATCGCACAGCGGCTGGCTGGGAGTATGGCTTTCCCGAAATGGATCGCGCCCAGGCGGCTCGCATCGCTGCCTCGCGCCGAGTGGCCAATCCAGGCTGCTACCCCACAGGCGCTATTGCGCTCATCCGGCCGCTCGTGTCCGCGGGCATCATGCCTGCCGACTTCGCCGTCACCATCAACGCAGTGTCCGGCTACAGCGGAGGCGGCAAAGCCCTGATTCAGCGCTACGAAGACCCCGCGTCTCCTGAACCGCTTGACCTGCCTTTCTGGATCTACGGTCTTGGTCTTGCCCACAAGCATGTGCCTGAGATCGAGCGTTTCAGCCTGCTGCAGACGCGCCCCCTTTTTCTGCCGGCAGTTGGCCGTTTCGCACAGGGCATGCTGGTACAGGTGCCCTTGCAGCTCGCAGCTCTGCCCGGCAAACCCACGGTCGCTGCAGTGCATGCCGCGCTGACTGAGGCGTATGCCGGGCAAGCCTTTGTATCAGTTGCGCCGCTTGCGGACAGCGCGGCGCTGGAGCGGCTGGGGCCGGAGGGTCTGAATGACACCAACGCGCTGCGGCTGTACTGTTTTGGCAATGAGCATCATCGGCAGGTGGTGCTTTGCGCGCTGCTCGACAATCTCGGCAAGGGTGCCTCGGGCGCCGCCGTGCAGAACATGAACCTGATGCTGGGTCTCGCTCCTGAAACGGGACTGCGCCAAGCCTGAACCGACCAACGAGCCTGAAGCCATGACCGACTACAAACACTTCTCCGTCCAGCCGATTGCCGGAGCCTGCGGTGCATTGATCTCCGGCATCAACTTGCTGGAGAAAATCAGTGATGAGGCCACCGCCGAACTGCGTGCTGCCTGGCTCGCGCACGGCGTCATTTTCTTTCGCGACCAGCCTCTTCCGCCGGCGGACTTTCTGGCCTTCGCGAATCGCTTCGGGCAGGTGGTGGAGTACCCGTTTGTGAAAGGAATCGAAGGTTTCCCGCTGATCATTCCGGTGCTCAAGCTGGAGCATGAGCGCAACAATTTTGGCGGCATCTGGCACACGGATACGGCGTATCTGAAAGAACCTCCGATGGCGACCATGCTCATCGCCCGCGAAATTCCGCCCTACGGTGGTGATACCCTTTTTTCGAGTGGCTACGCAGCGTACGAGGCCTTGTCTGCGGGCATGAAAACCATGTTGGAGGCCTTGAAGGGCGTGAACACCTCAGCCAAGGCTGATGTAACAAAGACCCGCGAGGATCGCATCAAGGATTCAGGATCGGATCAGGGCAAGGCGAAGGAAGAAATGGTTGCCGAACATCCCGTGGTGCGTACGCATCCGGAGACCGGCCGCAAGAGCCTGTACGTCAATTTTGGCCACACAGCCCGGTTTGCCGGTATGACGGAAGAAGAGAGCAAGCCCTTGCTGGATTATCTTTTCCAGCACCAGACTCGGCCGGAGTTCACCTGTCGACTCTCCTGGCAGGCGGGTTCACTCGCCTTCTGGGATAACCGCTGCATGCTGCACAACCCGGTGAACGATTATCACGGCTTCAAGCGTCTGCTCCATCGCGTGACCCTGAAGGGCGACGCGCCGCGCTGATCCCGCGCGGCACGGCGCACTCCCGGAATGCGCCAGCTCAGAGGATGTAGATCACCGCCAGCAGGCCCGTGATGGACATCACGATCGAGTAGGGCAGCGCCATCCACACCATGCGCCCGTAGGACAGGCGGATGAGTGGTGCCAGCGCCGAGGTGAGCAGGAAGAGGAAAGCCGCCTGGCCGTTGGGCGTTGCCACACTCGGGATGTTGGTCCCTGTGTTGATGGCGACCGCGAGGAGATCGAACTGCTCGCGGCTGATGCTGCCCGCCTTGAAGGCATTCAGGACTTCGGTGATGTAGACGGTAGCGACGAAGACATTGTCGCTGATGGCAGAGAGCAGTCCATTCGCTACATAGAAAGCCACCAGTTGCTGCGAGCCTTCCAATGCGAGGCCCCAATGGATGATGGGCGCAAAGAGGTGCTGTTCATGAATCACGGCGACCACCCCGAAGAACACCACCAGCAGGGCGGTAAAGGGCAGAGCCTCCGCGAAGGCATGCCCGATGTGGTGCTCTTCCACCACGCCATTGAAGGCGGTCTGGAGCACGATAATGGCCAGCCCTATGAGCCCGACTTCGGCCAGATGGAGCCCGAGCGCCGCCACCAGAAACACTGCAGCCACACCCTGCACGATGAGGCGGGCCTGAGCCTCTCGTGTGCGGCGGCGGGTCATTTCTTCATCGAATTCCTCGAGAATCTTGCGCACCGAGCCCGGCAACTGGTTGCCGAAACCGCAGAGACGCAGTTTTTCTACCATGACGCAGGTCAGCAAGCCCGCCACCAGCACAGGCAACGACACAGGCGCGACTTTCAGGAAGAACTGCACGAAGTTCCAGTCCATCACCTTGCCGATGAGCAGGTTCTGGGGCTCGCCCACCAGCGTGGAGACACCACCGAGTGCGGTGCCCACCGCTGCGTGCATCATGATGTCGCGTAAAAAGGCCCGGAAGTTGTCCAGATCTTCCCTATGCAGCGTCTGGACGTTGCCATCATCACCACCGTCATGGTCATCGTGATGCATATGTTTGCCGGAGGCCACCTTGTGGAAGACGAGGTAGAAACCCTGCGCCACGGCAATCACCACGGCCACTACCGTCAATGCGTCCAGGAACGCTGACAACACTGCGCCCAGCAAGCTGAAAGCCAGCGAGATGGCGATCTTCGATCGAATCTTGAGCAGTCCTTTGGTGAAGATGAAAAGCAGAAGCTCCTTCATGAAGTAGATGCCTGCGACCATGAACATCAGGAGCAGGATCACGGGAAAGTTGTTCAAGGTTTCGTGATAGATGGTCTCGGGATTGGTGAGCCCGAGTACCACGGCCTCTATGGTCAGCAGACCGCCCGGTTGCAGCGGATAGCACTTGAGCGCCATGGCCAGGCAGAAAATGAACTCCCCAATCAGGCACCAGCCCGTCACGAACGGACCGGCGGCAAGTAGTAGCAGCGGGTTGGCAACCAGAAAGCCCAGGATCACGAGCTTGTACCACCGGGGCGAATGACCCAGGAAGTTGTGGTTGAATGCCTGGGGCATGGTGTGTGATGACATGAACGGGACCTCGTTGCCTCGGGGATCAGACCCCGCTGATTATGCTTCTTTGTGCGTGTTACCAGATCCGCCTGCCACGCTTTGCGCGCTGCCGGCAATCAGCCTCTTCCCCGGGGCAGATGTCACGGGAACCGCATCTTTAACACGCGCGCCAGCGGTGTCACAACCCATGCAGGAGTGATGGACTGGCGGCTCGGAGTTCCGCGCGTTAACCTCGGTGCATGAGCAACGCAACCGAAGAAAAAAGCATCCTCGCCGGCATCCGCGTCCTTGATTTCGGTCGTTACATCGCGGGCCCCTACTGTGCCGCGCTGTTGGGCGATCTCGGAGCGGACGTTATCCGTATCGAACGTCTCGACGGCGGTGAGGACCGCAGCATCCTCCCCGTCGCGGCCGCAGGCCCCGGTGCACTCTTTCTTGCGATGAACCGCAACAAGCGTTGCCTCACGCTCGATCCTGCATCCACCGAGGGTCGTGAGATCGTCAAGCAACTTGTGGCACGCAGTGATGTAGTGATCGCCAATCTCCCACCCGATGTTCTCAAGAATCTCTCCCTTGATCTCGAAAGCTTGCAGGGGATAAAGCCCGATATCATCTTGACCACCACCACCGCTTTCGGCGCAGGTGGACCTTGGAGCGCCCGTCACGGCTTCGATGGCATCGGGCAGGCCATGTCTGGCGCAGTTCATTTGAGTGGCACACCGGAGCAGCCAGTGAAATCCTCAGCCCATTGGGTGGATTTCGGGACCGCGTGCCTCAACGCCTTTGGCACGCTCGCAGCACTGATGGCGCGCGGCAAGACCGGGCAAGGTCAGAAAGTCGAAACCGCGCTGCTGAACACCGCAATCGCCTTCAACAACGGCATGCTCATCGAAGAGCAGGTTGCAGAGACCAACCGTCAGGCAATCGGCAACCGCGGGTACACCTCGGCCCCGTCCGACATGTTCCGTACGCGTGATGGCTGGATCATGGTGGCTTGTGTTGGCAACCCGATGTTCAGGCGCATTGCCCGCTTGCTGGGCGAGGAGTCCTGGTTGACGGATCCGAGATTCAAGGATGACGCCGAACGCGGACGTCACGGCGAGGAACTGTCGGTACGCGTTGCAGAATGGGCAGCTGCGCTTACCAGCACGGAGGCGCTGGATGCGCTGGCCGGTGTGCAGGTGCCCGCAGCACCCGTCTACTCTCCACGACAGGCCTTGGAGGATGAGCACATCCAAGCCACCGGCATGATGAAGGATGTCGACTACCCGGGCCTGGCCAGACCCGCGCCTATCGCCACTTCGCCGGTCAGCCTGTCCGCAACGCCCGGCACGCTGCGCAGGCGCGCACCATTGCTCGGCGAACATACAGACGAAATCCTGCGCGAACTGGGCTATGGCGATGCCGACATCGCGGTGCTCAGGGAGCGCAAGGTCGTCTAGTCTGCGTCCGCTTGTGGTCCGTGCGCGCTTAGTCCGGCAGACCGAAAACCCACAGCACGCCGCCCTGCGGCACCTGCACCCGCGTGCCCAGATGCTGGTTCAGGACCTGCTGCTTGCGTTCTGCATCCACGCCCCAGCCCGACTGCACGGCGATGTACTGCCGGCCTTCCACCTCGAAGCTGACGGGCACACCCACCACGCCAGAGTTGGTGCCCTGCTGCCACAGGAGCTTTCCAGTCCTGGCATCGAAGGCGCGGAACTGCCGGTCATTGGTGCCGCCGGAGAAGACGAGACCCCCGGCGGTCGCGAGCACAGGGCCCCAGTTGTGTGAGGCGAACTCGGTAGTCCACGCGCGCTTGCCGCTGGCGAGATCCCATGCCTGCAATTCTCCGATGTGATCTTTCGCCTCGGGCGTGGGAATCACCTCGATGTCCTCAACCTTCACGCCCATATACATCTCGCCCGCGCGGTATTCGACGGGCTCACCCGTCAATGCGCCGCAGAGATTTTCGTTCGCGGGAATGTACAAATAGCCCGTCTGCGGGCTGTAGGCCACCGGCGGCCAGTCCTTGCCACCCCACACACTGGGACAATACTCCACGCGTTCGCCGAGTTTCGGCACACGGGCCTCGTCATAGCTCGGACGCCCGGTGGTCGGGTCAATCGCGCTGTAGACGTTCTGTTCCACATAAGGCCGCGCATCGATGAACGCCAGCGCATCGGGTTTGCGCTCCAACGTCCAGAGATAGCCGTCGCGGCCGGCATGCACGAGGGTTTTTCGTACCTGCCCGCCCTGCGGCCGATCGACGAGGATCGGCGCCGCGACCTCATCCCAGTCCCAGCTGTCATTCCAATGGTATTGATGGTGCGCGCGAATCTTTCCGGTGTGGATGTCGAGCGCGAGCACCGACGTGGTGTAGAGGTTGTCGCCCGGCCGCGCCTCGCCTATCCAGGGGCCGGCGTTGCCCGTCCCCCAGTAGGTGATCTTTTCCTTGGCGTCGTAGCTCCCGGTGACCCAGGCGGGTGCACCACCACGCTTCCAGCTGTCGCCCGGCCAGGCGTCATTCCCCGGCTCACCCGGGCCTGGCACCGTATAAGTCTTCCAGACCGGTTTGCCCGTGGCGGCGTCAAAAGCCTGAATGAAGCCGCGGATGCCGAATTCACCCCCGGAGACGCCGACCAGAATCAGGCCCTCCGCGGCCAGGGGCGCGAGGGTCATGTAGTAGCCGTTGAGGTAATCCTCAACCTGCTGCTCCCAGACCACTTCGCCGGTGGCCGCATCGAGCGCAACAAGAAAGGCATCCGCCGTGGCGAGATACACCTTGTCACCATGTAGCGCCACGCCGCGATTGGTGGGATGCAACTGCATGAGATCCTCGGGCAGTTCGCGCTGATAGCGCCAGTTGAGGCTGCCGGTGCGCGCATCCAGCGCCAGCACATGGTTGTGCGGCGTGGTGATGAACAGGTGGCCTTCATTCACGATGGGCGGTGCCTGATGCGCTTCCGTCATCCCGGTGGAATAGGTCCAGAGTGGCTTCAGATTCTTCACATTGCCCGTGTTGATGCCGGACAGTCCGCTGTAGCCCCAACCATCGTAAGTGCCCCGGTACATGAGCCAATTGCGGGCCTCGGGTGCGGCGAGCCGGGCATCCGTGACAGCCGGATAGGTCGCCGTGTGTTCATCCGCGCCCGCGCAGGCCACGCTGCCGAGCAGCAGGCCGATGTACAGCAGGTGGGTGCTCAAGTGCCTAGGCATGGGATCTTCCTCCCGATGGATTCAGGGTTTCTTGACGCCCACCTTGCCGGTGAAAGCGCCGGCAACGACGAAGTGCTCGCCTTGGCGCGCCAAGGGCAGTATCGGCAAGGGGCGCGGCGCTGGACCGGTCGTCACCGTGCCGTGGGCTGCTGGGTCGAATTCGGATCCGTGACACGGGCAGACCAGGCGCGCTGTCTCCGGCCTCCAGGACGACACCCCGCATGCTGCGTGGGTGCACACGCCGGAGAACGCCAGCACCCCGTCCAGAGAGTGTCTTGCGGCTATCCGATCCAGCGCGCCGGGGTCACCCTTCAGGAGCAGAATCTGGTTCAGCCGTGAACGGGCGCGCAGCACACCCGATGCGGGGTCGCGCGGGTAGGCAAGCAGGGGCTCGGCGCCCGCAACCAGATCGCTCGCGATGATGTCGCGACCGCCATTCCGATCTGGCGGGAAGGCGAGCACGTCGCCTTTCTGCGGCGGTTGCCTGGCCGGATCGGGACTGGCGCCCGTCGCCAGGGAAACGTGCAGAAGACCCGCGCAGACCACCGTGCCCTCAAGCCAGCGCCGCCTTGCGGCACAAAAGCCGCTCGTCCCATCCCCCGCAGACATTTGATGCTCCGGTGCACTGCCGTCCGCCGCGCGGACCTTCAACCAGGCAACCCGGATGCATTGTTGTCCAGAAGCCCGTGGGGGTAAATCACCCGGCGCGCAGCATGGCCTTGCGAATCATGTCCTTGGCTTCTGCCGCGTCACCCCAGCCGATAACCCGGACCCATTTGTTGTCCTCGAGATCCTTGTAGTGCTCAAAGAAATGCTGGATTTGCTGGAGTGTGATGTCCGGCAGGTCGGAGTAGTTCAGAACGTGGTCATAACGGCGGGTGAGCCTTTGCACGGGCACGGCGATGATCTTCTCATCCCCGCCAGCCTCATCCTGCATTTTCAGCACGCCCACGGGACGCACCGCGATGATGGCACCTGGCGCTATTCCCCGCTGATTGGCGATCAGCACATCGATGGGATCTCCGTCATCTGAAAGCGTATGGGGAATGAACCCATAGTTGCCGGGATAGCGCATGGCCGTATAAAGGAATCGATCGACCATGAGGGCGCCCGAAGCCTTGTCCATCTCATACTTGATGGGCTCCCCACCCACAGGAACTTCGACGATTACATTGACTTCGTCCGGCGGATTGCGGCCGGTGGAGATTGCATCGAGATTCATGGTTTCTCCTGCAGAGAGTAGTCCGTAGGCATGCTTGCATACCGGGTAGGCACACGATACACCATGCAACCTGCGTGCTTGTGTATTGCGCGAGGGCGCTGGAGACCACAGACAAATCAATCCAAGGGGAGCACACCATGAGTGAACGCTTTTTCAGCGAGGCCGAATTGCGCGAGATGGAACGCCGCACGGTCGACCGACTAATTGACGCCATCGATGCCGGAGATGCTGAGCGGGCACGCAAGCTCGCCCGGCGCATGTACAACGAATTCCTGAGCATGCACGACCTTTACCGTAACTGGATCACCGCCACCTTGAGCGAAGTCGGCAGACGCTACGGGGACGAGGCGCTGGACGACGTAATGGTCGAAGGTGTGCGGGCGTGGTGGAAACCAATCCTCGACAGTCTGCCCAAGGATCCGGAGTCCCTGCCCGGCAGAATCAAGATGTTCGCAGCCGGGCTCCACGGCCACTTGCAGCCGCTCGAAATCACGGAAGACGAGGAAAAGGTTTCCATCCGCATGTGCCCCTGCGGCAGCGGCGGCCGCCTGATCCAGGAGGGGAAATATGAAGGTCCCGAGGCCTTCCTCAAGATCAGCACGCCCCAGCCGCTTACGTACGGGTGCAAGGATTACCCCGTTTATTGCGCGCACGAGTATGCGATGGAGCGCATTGATATCGAAGAAAACGGGCATCCCTTCGTGGTAGTGGAGCCAGCCGCTGAGCTCGGCAAGGAACACTGCACGATGGTGATTTACAAGAATCCGAAAGAAGTGCCACTCAAATATTATGAGCGCATAGGACTCAAGAAACCCGGGTGACTTATGCTGACCGTTGTCCTGTCGACTGTTGACCGTGCAGCCACACTTGCCCGCACCCTGCAGGCCCTGTGTGAGCTGCAGGAGCCCGCAGGGGGCTGGCAGCTGTTGGTCGTCGACAACGGCAGCGTGGATGAGACGCCGCAGGTTCTCGCGAGTTTCGCGGATCGTCTGCCTTTGCGGGTGTTTCGGTGCGCGGAGCGTGGCAAGAATCGCGCGCTGAACAGCGTCGTCGCGCATTTCCGCGGCGACCTGGTGGTGTTCACGGATGATGATGTCATCCCCGCGCCGGACTGGCTGATCCAACACCGCACACTCGCGGATCTCCATCCGGAAATCACGGTCTTTGGCGGGCCTATCCTGCCCGCTTGGGAGTCCCCACCGCCGGCCTGGATAGAGGGCGCGATCCCCTTCGATGTCTGTTTCGCGCAAA